>CAJXVA010000474.1 GCA_913061055.1 uncultured Pseudomonadota bacterium | reverse complement strand
GAGATGTGTATAAGAGACAGGTGATAGAAGCCGCGGTCACCGGCGGACGGATCGATGACGCAGTGGTCTTCCTCGTGGACCCGAGGGTCGAGCTCGCTCGCGAGCGGCGATGTTCGCGGGACGATGAACGCGTGCTGTTTGTCGCCGTCGGGGATGGAATCATCGGCGCCGGCGCGGAAGAGCGAATAGGCGACGAGGCTGGCTGCGGTGAGCCCGACGGTCGCAAAAAAACCGTGTGGTCCGAAGGCGCCCAGAGCGGTCGCGGACGCGACCGCACCGATCGCGGAAGCGAGGAAGTAGACCATCAGCAGCGCCGTCGATGCCGCTAGAACTTCCTCGGAGGCCACGCGATCGAACGTGTAGGCGACGGCCACCGGGTACAGGGAGAACAACGTCGCACCCAGGGCGCTGGCCACGAGCATCATGGGCCACAGGTCGTCGACCCACATCCCGCAGGCCGCCGCGGTGGCTCCAAGCGCCGCGGCAGCGGAGATCACCAGCCGGCGGTCGAGAACATCGGATGCTTTGCCGACTGGCCACTGGAACACCACGCCGCCGGCGACGAAGGCCAGCATGATGAGGACCACTTGCGCGTCGTCGTAACCCAGACCAGTGGCCATGGCGGGGGCGACGCCATAGATGGCACCATTGGTGACGCCAGCGACGCCTGAGCAGAACAGGCCCAGTGACGCCAAGCGCGTCATCTTGCGAAGCTCGAGCGTCTCGGGAATGGTGATCGCCGGGACCTC
Source organism: uncultured Pseudomonadota bacterium (assembly GCA_913061055.1). GTDB lineage: Bacteria > Myxococcota_A > Polyangia > Nannocystales > Nannocystaceae > CAJXVA01. The sequence continues at coordinate 7,100 of CAJXVA010000474.1, read as the reverse complement.
AGAGCGGGACAACGCCACCGGAACCGCCGCGAGGCAAACCGATCCTGCGGCCATCATCAGGCGGCGCGTCCCAGATGGATCCGGTACGGCGAGAAGGAGCTGCCCCAGGCCCAGCCCCCCGTAGACGGCCATCTGATAGACGGCGAGCACCCGGCCGCGCTGCTCGCTGGGTGAGGCGAGTGTCAGCCACGATTCGATCACCACGTAGAGCCCTCCCATCGCAGCGCCGATCGCGAAGCGAGCGATGAGCCAGACCCCGAGGTGAGACGACAGGGCGATGCCCAGAACGCTCGACGCCATGATCGCGCTGAGGGCGGTGAATGTGCGCACGTGGCCGACGCGGGCCAACAGGGCGCTCGCCCCGAAGCTGCCGGTAGCAAGACCCACGAAGTAGACACCGCCCACCAGCCCGAGGATCCACCCCGCCGCCCCGCGCTGCGCCATCTGGGCCGGGACAAACGAGCCTACGAGCCCGACTGTGATCAGCAGCAAGACCGTGCCGAGGAACAGGGCGGCCACGCGGAGCAGCGTTGGGGCGATCGGGGCGCTCGGGCTCCGATCGCTTGCGTTGAGAAAGATGGACATGAGGGGTGTGGAAGGTCCGTGGCGGGGGGCCGCTGTCGAGCTCGAGCTGCAGTCGGCAGCGGAGCCCGTGGGTCCTGCCCGCCGGCGTGGCTCAAGGCTCGAACGTGGAGGGGTCGGTCGGCACGCCGAGGTGTAGAACACGGGAGCCGGTTCGGCAGACCGGGTTGGTGCTCTTGCCGACGACGATGCCCGCATGGGGGGCCCGATAGGTCGCAACGACGTCGCCAAACGGGTTGCTCAGTCGTGCGATCGTCTGGCCTTCCTCCACGGTCTCGGCGGTGTCTGGGAGGACTTCGAGCAGCCCGCCGGCATCGGCATGGATCCAAGCGGAGGAGCCGCACACGACGGTGGGTTCATCCTCATCGCTTTCGGGCGGCGCCGAATCGAGCAGTCCAAACTCGTGCAGGATGGCGCGGAGGCCGTACAACGAGTCTTTGATCATGCGTCGCTGAAACCGTAGTGGGTCTCCGACCTCGACCGTGATCGCGGCGATGCCCATCTCCATGGCGGCGTCACGCAACGTGCCGTCCTTCGCCTCGTTGTGGACGATGATCTCTGGCGACTGCAGGAACGCCATGCGCCGACTGGTTGCGTGTCGTAGGTCGGCCCGCACGTACAGAGAGTTCACGCGGCCGAAGCTGGCGGTGTGGACGTCGACGAGGTAGTTGAAGTGTTTCACCAACCGCTCGAGGACGCGATGGGCGTACACTTGGCCCACATTGCCGTCGGCTCTGCCCGGCATGATCCGGTTGAGGTCGAAGCCCTCGAAGAAGGTTCGTGTCGCAGCCGCAAAGGCGTAGACCGAGACCACTGGGACGCCCACGACCGTGCCGCTGAGTTGCGTCAAATCGAGCTCGGCAAACAGCCTTTGGATGATCGGGATGCCGTTGACCTCGTTGCCGTGCACCGCAGCGGTGACGCCAAACACGGGGCCAGGACGCGCTCCGCGAGCGACCATGACGGGGATGCAGACCGGCGTACTCAGTGGGTCCCGCATGACCTCGAGTTGGTATCTTCGGACCTCGCCGGAAGGGATCTTGTCGAGGTTGAGTTCGGTGACGTGCTCGGCGATGGGATGGGTCACAGCAGGATTTCTTCGCGAAGCGCGGGGTCGTCGTTGAGCGATCCGAAGAGCTTGGCACGAAAGGTGCCCTTCTTACTGGTTAGGCTCTTGGCCATCTCGTCGATGGCGATCGTCGCTAGCGTAGTTTGGATGAACCCCTCGATGAGGTCGTCGAGGCCGATGCCCAACCCGTTGAAGTCTCGGCGATCCATCAGTAGCAAGCGTGCTGTATCGGAGCCCCAGCTCCCATCCGCGTTTTTCTCGGACAGGTTTGTGCCGAGCATGTCCCAGCTCTTTCCGGTCCCCAGCGATTGGGTGAGCGGATCGCGGGCTCGCCGTCCGTAGATCGCCAGCGGCTTGAACCCACTCTTGTTGGCGCAAGTCATGACTCGCAGGTCGAAGACATACGCCGACTTGCGCTTGGTCGGCATCGTTCCGACCTGGTAGTAGCGTCCCTCTGCGGTGTTGGAGCTCCAGGCGTGGTGCCCGATCAGCGATTGCACGATGAAGCGCCCGTACGACTGGGGCTGCTCCATGAACGCGTCGAGCTCGTCGGGGCTGGTCAAGGTCCAGACACCCTGGCCCGCGTTGGAGTACGGGTTCTTGACGACCGCGATGCCGCCCATCTTTCCGACCCACAGTGGCACCTCGTCGTGGCTAACATCCCAGACCGTCTCAGGGGTCTGAATCTTGAGGCCGGAGCCTTCGAGCTTGGCGTTGAAGATGTCATAGGCTTTGGCCGCGAGCATCTTGTTGCGGCCCCCCGCCACGCACGCGAAGGTGGGGTTGAAGATCGCGGTCTTGGTCTGAATCGGGATCCGCGACCAGGGCCGCTGGGTGACGTAGCGAAACGCGGCGCGAATGGGCTCCCACGTGTCCGCTTGCGTCCGGACATGCAGGTGACCGTTGTCGAAGCGGGCGCGGGGGTTGTTGCCGCCATCGTAGAAACTCACCAGGTGGACGGGCTCCGAGGTGAGGTCCGCAAGCGTGGCGGCGTAGCCGGACGCCTCCATGACGTTCTTGTCGAACAGGACCGCGAGGCCGCCAGGGGGCAGCCGCTTCCCACGAAGGCGTGGCAGGAAGCTGCTCTCCAGCAGGGTGCGGTAGCCGCCGTACTCATCGTGCTCTTCGAACAGAGGCATGGACTTCTGCCCAGAGGGACACGAGTTGGTCTCGATCACGACCATGCGTCTGCGGCCGCCGGCACTGGTTGCGTGGAAGAGATCGCAGCCGGACCATCGAAAGACCTTCGGCACGTAGCCGAGCATGTTCGCGAGCTGGTCGCGGTCGACCCTGGGGTTGAGGTAGCAGTAGCGCTGAATGATCCGGTCGTGATCGAGGGTGAGGAAGAACCTGACCAGCGCGTGCATTTGCGCGTTGAGGACGCGCGGGTAGAAATGCCGGCTGGCATCGAACGTGCCAGGAGGGACTCGGTCGTAGGTATCGACAGGCATGCTGTTCACACTGCGTGGGCTTCGGTGGAGGAGGGGACAAGGCGCGTGCGAATGCGACACCGCGCGCGATGGAGGCGCGTCTTGACCGCGGGTACAGTCAAGCCCGTCGCGTGGGAGGTCTCGGCCGCCGAGTAGCCGTGAAGCTCTCGCAGTTCGAACACGGTACGGTCGACAGGCGGAAGCTCCCCTAGTGCGCGTTCGACCTCGGACCACCGCTGGGACCAGGCGAACGCGTCCCATACGGTTGGGGCAGCGGTGGTACTCAGATGCAGATGAAGCCGGTCGGCGCGCGCCCGATGGCGCTGGTCCGAGCGCAGCACCCGGCCGCGGTGGGTCCGCGCGAGCGTGTACAGCCAGGTCGTGAAGGAGGCCTCCCCTCGGTACCGCCCGAGGCCTCGGAGCATGGCGATGCAGGTCTCCTGGACGACGTCGTCGACGGATGCCTGGTCGCTGCACATCCGCCGGCACAGCCGTTCGATCGCCCCGTAGTGCCGAGATAGAAGCTGATCTCGGGCGTCCATGTCACCCGAAGCGGCACGCTGGGCAAGGGCGTAGTCCGAGGTCGCTTCCATGCCTGAGGCTTGAGCAACGCGCGTGCCAACCTGGAATCGAGGGGTTGCCGAGACCGAGCTTCCGACTCGGAATTCAGGCTTCCGATCGGTTTCGGAACTGGACCTTCCGAATCGGAGTTTGGCCTTCCGAAACTGGAATAGACTCGCGCCTCCCCATGCTCGTTCGAGTCTCCCTCGGCATCGATGATGAGGCGCTGCGCAAGCAGGCGCTCGGCGCTCTGCCCTTTGCGGAGACGCTGGTTGTGGGACGCGGCGCTCGGGCTGATCTGTTGAGTCGGCTGCCCGAGCGGACCGCGGACCTGGTTGTCGTCGATGCGGATGACGTGGGAGCGCTCGGTGCGGTGGTGGAGGCGGTGGCTGAGCACCCCGACCGACCACAGCTCGTCGTGCTTCTGCGGACCGAGGACCCGGAGGTTCACGCGCAGGCGCTGGCGGCAGGCGCCGGTACTGTGATCGATGCGTCCGTCCCGCTGGATGTTCTCGTCCCTGCGCTTGCGGCTCTCGTGGCGCGACGTCGGGAGGTCCGGCTCGCAGAGAGCGTCGTTGTAGACCGGTCGCGTCGCCGATCGATGCCCCGCCTCGTGACTGCGAGCTCCGCGATGGACGCCGTGCTGAACACGGCGCAGCGGGTCGCGCGAGCCGATAGCTCGGTACTGTTGCTCGGCGAGACAGGAGTCGGGAAAGAACGCGTCGCAGAGGTGATCCACCGCAGCAGCCCGAGAGCGCAGGGCCCCTTCGTGCCGGTCAACTGCGCAGCAATCCCCGCCGACCTGTTCGAAGCTGAGCTGTTCGGCCATGAACAAGGGGCCTACACAGGGGCACAACGGGCCCGGCGCGGGCTGTTCGAGCTTGCCCACGAAGGGACCCTGTTCCTCGACGAGGTCGGGGAGGTCCCGCTCGCGATGCAGTCGAAGCTGCTGCGGGCTTTGCAAGAGCATGCAGTGCGTCCGTTGGGTTCTTCGCGAACCATCGAGATCGACGTCCGAGTCGTTGCGGCCACCAACCGAAACCTGCTCCAGGAGATGGAGGCCGGTCGGTTTCGTCGCGATCTCTACTACCGTTTGTGTGTCGTAGAACTCTCGATTCCGCCGCTAAGGGAGCGCCGCGAGGATATCGAGGTGCTCGTGCCGGTCCTCTTGGACCACTTCGCGGGCCGTCTTGGTCGCGCGAGTGCGCCGGTCTCTGCGGCCGCGATGGCGAGTCTGATGGCGCATGCCTGGCCGGGAAACGTCCGCGAGTTGGCCAACGTCCTCGAACGCGCCGTCTTGCTCGCCGATGCTCCATCCATCGATGTCGGCGATCTTCCTCCCATCCTTCAGGCGCACGCACACCTCACGGAGCCGGCCATCCTCGCAGAGACCTCCACCCAGCAGGCACGTCTGCGAGAGGTGGTTCGCATTCCGGATGCTTGGCAGTCCGAGAATTGGAAGGTCGTGCGTGAGGGGATCCTCGAAGCTGGTGAGCGCGCATATCTCGTGGCGGTCCTGTCCCGGGCTCGAGGCAAGGTTGGAGAAGCGGCTAGACAAGCCGGGATGTCGCCGCGGGCTCTGTTCGAGAAGATGAAGCGGCATGGTCTGCGCAAGGAGGATTTCCGTGCGCCCGAATCATGAGCGTGCACCGTTGCGGCCTGCTGTGGGCTCCAATCGACATGCGACCGCAGATCGTCGGCTGCGGCTCCAGCGGCCGTGCCCCGCCGAATACCGTCACCGCATGCTTCGAGGCGATCGATGGCGGCGCGGATTCGGTTGCCATTGACATCTGCGAGACCGCGGACGGCGTGCTCGTTGTTGCCAACCGACGCACGCTCCGGCTTCTTCAACCCACGGGCCCTTCTGTTCCGACGTTTGAGGCGGTCTCACGCACTCCTCTCGACGGGGTGTTCGGGCCACACGCGAGCCGTCACCGCGTCGCCGCCCTCGATGCCTTCTTGGCCGAGATTGGCGGGCTCTCGCTTCACGTCCGAATCGATGGACCGCTTCGCCCAGCGGCATGGCGCGCCTTCGAAGCCATGCTCTTCGCTCGCGACAGTGGGGGAACGACGGTGCTGGGTGCCCCGGTTCGGATCGTGGACTGGCGTGTGCCCTCCCATGTGCGGCGGGTTGCGCTGATTGAGAGCGCTGACGACATGTACGACGCTGTGGCCGGCCACGTGGATGGTGTGGCCGCGTCGGCCCGAAGCCTGACGGCGCTGAAGGGAATCCAGATCCCGCTGATTGCGCTCGATTGCGACACGCGCAGTGCGCTGGTCTTGGCGCGTACGGTGCGTGCGGTAGCCGTGTTCACGGAGCGGCCGGCATGGCTTCGGTCCGTCTGGGACCAGCGGAGCTTTGCTCGGGGCTGAGGAGACTCCGGATACAGGCTGCGTCGCCCCGCACCCTTCGCCTCGTTGTGTCGACCCAAAGGGCAACACCGGTTGTCGTGTCGACCAACGGCCGCCGGATGATGGGCGTCCTAGCCAGCCTGCTCGATGCCGCCAACGACCGCCTCCGGGCGTTGTGCCCCGCATTGAGCCCGCGGGGAGAGGCCGTCTGACAGGCCTACGATGGAGGTGGTTTCCGCACCGAAGCCGAGGCCCGTCGCCGCAGTGGGGCGAGCACCAGGAGGAACAGAAATCCCCACGTTGAGTCGCCGCCGGTGCTGCATCCCAGCCGTTCGGGGTCGGGGCCCGTCTCCTGCTCGCCGTCCTCCGCGTTCGCGTCTGCGGCCGCAGCGGCTGGAGTTCCGGGCTTCACCGGTCCTGCGACCCCCGACGGCTTGCCGCGGGGTCCGGCGTCGGCTTGCTTGCGGAGCCCAAGCTCATCGATGACATTCGTCGCTCCGTAGACATCGTCGATGAGCCACAGGATGTAGCGGATGTCGACGATGACGTTGCGGCTGCGATCGATCGCGTAGCCGAAGTCGCCGGCGATGTTCTCCCAGACGCGATCGAAGTTCAGCCCGACCCACCGGCCTTGCCCGTCGACGACTGGACTTCCGGAGTTGCCCCCGGTCGTATCGCCGGAGGCGAGAAAGCAGACCGGCACATCACCCAGCTCGGGTTCCGCCCAAAAGGTCTCGGCGGCCCCCGGTGCGGCGTCTCGAACGGCCTGCGGGAGGTCGAACGGATCCGCGCCCGTGTGTTTGGCGACCTGACCGGACACGGTGGTGTGCGGTGTGGCGATGAGGCCTTCTTGCGGGCTGTAGCCGCGCACGGTGGCGTAGCTGAAGCGCATGGTGCCGTTGGCGTCCGGGTAGACGGGACCTTCGCGCACGGCCTTGGTCATGTCGAAGTACAGCGGCCCCAAAACGAGCTCGCGCCCCTGACGATCCTTGCGGCGCAACTCGAGGGCTTCGATCTCGAGGACGACGTCGCGCGCCCAGACGATCAGAGGGTCCGTGCTGGCATGCAGCGTCTGTCTCTTATACACATCTCCGAGCCCACGAGAC
>CAJXVA010000473.1 GCA_913061055.1 uncultured Pseudomonadota bacterium | reverse complement strand
GATCTACACTAGATCGCTCGTCGGCAGCGTCAGATGTGTATAAGAGACAGAGCACATCCGCGATGCCCAACGCCAGCTCGCCGCGACGACCGCCACGGGCTGACCCGGTGGACGACTCGCTCAAGCCGCTCAACGAGGCCCAGCGCCGGCGCGCTGAATCAGCGCTCGACCGGGTCGAGATGCTTGCGCACGTCCTGGCCAAGCAGGTCTCTCACGCTTCGCTCGAGGAGCTCCGCAGCGCGGGGTACGAGGGGCTCGTCGAGGCCGCGCAACGCTACGATCCCGCCTCCGGGGTCCCGTTCTCAGGGTTCGCCCACCATCGGATCCGCGGCGCGATGATCGACATCGCGAGGCGGGCAGCCCCGGCAATCCGCCGCCGCTCTCGCGCGCTCAAGGTGCTGGAGGCCACCCAGGCGCTGCTGGAAGACGCGCAGAAGAACCAGGCTCGTCGTGGCGGTCCCGACACCCAGACGTTGGCGCAGCGGGTGCAGGCGGCAGCCGACTTGGTGGCACGCACGACCACCGCCGTCTTGGCCTCGAAGGCCGCGCCGGCCGACCCCGACACGGTCCCGCAGGCGGCGACCTCCGCCGAAGATGCCGTCTCGTTCAAAGAACTTCGCGAGCACCTGCACGAGGCCATGGCATCGCTTCCCGAGGCAGACCGCGACCTCGTCCAGGCGATCTACGAGGAGGGCTTGAGCATGGGTGAGTACGGGGAGCGTATCGGGAAGAGCCGAAGCACCGTCTGCCGGCACCACGCCCGCATCCTCAGAGATCTGGGCAAGCGGCTCCGAGATCCGCCCTTCCCGCGTCCCCCGTAGCCTCCGTATAGACCCGCGGCTGCACCTTTTTTGGCGGCATCCTGCGCCTGGCCGATGCTCGTCTCGTGCGTCTGTGCTCTCACCGCTCGCTGCTTCCCGCGTTCGTCGTGGTGGCGGCCTTTGTCGCGAGCGGCTGCGGCGACGAGCCGGTGCAGCGACGACAGCCCACCCGGCGCCCCTCCGACAAGGCGGCCCTGTACGGGGACGCCGCGCTGTTGCCGACGCGTGCGGGCGAGAAAGCACGCAAAGAGGTGGCACTCGCCGAGGAGATTCGCGCGGCCATCGAAGCCCTCCACGCGGTCGAGCGGGCCCGGGTCACCGTGGCGACCGACCCCGGCGGTGCGCCCCACAGCGTCGCGATTGTGGTGCGGGCACGCGCGACTGCAGACTCCGATGCCCTCACCGCATCCGCGACTCGGATCTCCAAAGCGGCGCTCGGCTCGACGGATCTCGCGGTCGAAGTCCAGGTCAGCGCGCCCAGCGTCGAACAGGCGTCTGCGGATGCTCCCCGCGACGCCGCCGCAACCCCTCACGGGCTACTGCTGTTCGGCGTCCTGGGTCTGGGGGTCTCGCTCGGCCTCACGTTCGACCGCGCCGCGGGCATCATCCGTCGCCGCCGCGTCGGCTGAGGCTCACACCGCGGCGAGTCGCGGCTGGAGTGCGACGGTCAGTTTGGGCCCCAAACTCGTGCAGCGCTGGAGCATCGGGAGGACTCGTGTCTCGAGCAGCGAGACCACCGCGGCAAACTCCCCGGCAACCATCGCGGCCTCGACCAGGTCGAGTGCACGGTCGATGCCCTCCGAGAAACTCAGCAGCTCAGACCGCAGCGGATGTTGAGCGTCTCGCAGCAGGTCCGCCGCTACGGCGGCAAACACCAGAAGCTTGTGCATCGGCTCCAGCGCGGCCTCGAATCGCTCCAGCGCCCAGACGTTGTCGCCGTGCCGCAACGCTTGGCCCACCTCGGTGAAGGCCTCGCGAAGCTGGGCACAATACGCGGTGGCGAGGGGGGCCGACCGGCAGGCGAGAACCCGGGCGGAATGCTTCATGACACCGAGACATCGTCCCGAGCCGCCGGGCCCTTGAGGACTTCGTCGCGTTCAGGCCGCCGCCACTTTCACGGCGGACCAGGCTCGTGCGAAGGTGCAGCTGTGCAACGCCTCCTCCCGTCCGCCGCACTGATCGCTTGCTTGCTTCCGGCCGTCGCCCTCGCGTCTGAAGGAAACCAGGCCGTGGAAGCCTGCAAGACCAAGAGCGAAGGCGAGGCCTGCGTGCTCAAAGAGCCGACGAAGGGCCCAGACGGCGTTTCGTACCGCGACATCGACGGCACGTGTCAGCCCGACGAGTGCTGCGAGCAGGACTACTCCAAAGGCAGCCCGCCGGAGGTCACCTGCAGCGCCTGCCTTGCGTGCAAACCTGGGGGGGCCTCCCCGAGCGTGACATCCGAACCCACCGCAGGCGGCGAACCCCCCAAGGCCAGCGCAGGCGACGACCCACCGGCATCAGCGGGAAGCAAGAGAGGCTGCACCGCGGGTGGTAGCGCCTCCTGGACGAGCCTGCTTTGGCTGCTGCCGCTGGCCTGGACCCGCCGCCGCCGCTAGCCGCAGTACTTCTTGCCGTTCTTGGCCAGGTCGTCGATCTGGCTCTGCGCGGCGGAGATCCACTCGTCGGTTGCCGACGGATAGCCGCCGTGCGCGACGAGGTCGAAGCACGTCTGGGCCAGGTCGCACTCGTTGCGCTCCACGTAGGCCAGCCCGGAGTAGTACAGCGCGTACGCGACGAAGTCGTGGTCGGGGTGGTCGACGACGACGTCGTACCACTCGCTCAGCGCCTCGTAGAACGAGCCCTCCTGGTAGTGGCTGTAGCCGATCCAGTACATCACCTCGGGGACCCGGTCATCGCCGGGATACCGCTCGAGATACTTCGAGAGCATGTTGCGACCGCGCTTGTGCTTGCCGCCGTCGATCGAGGCGTAGCCGTCGGAGAACAACTCGCCCTTGGAGCGCTTAGCCTTGCTCTTCGTCTTGGGCTTGCCACCGGCCGAGTCCGCATCGTCCTCATTGAACGTGTACGCGAACGTTTGCACGGTCTCGTCCTCGTAGCTCCCCTCGGGGACGAGCTTGAGGTCCTTCTTCTTGAACTCGGAGAACGTGGTCTTCCCGTCGGCGGACTTCGCCCAGACCCGAACTCGGTCGGCCCGAATCTCGTTGCCATCGACTCCGACCAGGGCTTCGGAGCCATCCGGAACCGTGTAGGTCAGCGAGTTCTTCTTGGCGCCATACGCCGGCGCCCACTTCCCGGCGCTGCGGTACTGGACCGAGACCTCGAGCGGGCCACCGGTCTTGTTCTTGAGGTTGAGCTTGCGACGCTTGCGGACCTTGGCGGTCACCACCTTGTCCGGCTCGACGGTCGCCCAGACCGCTTGCGAGCCGATGTTGTTGGCCCCGTACTTGATCCACATGTAGCCGTCCTCGCCCCACCAGGTTCCCCAGGAGTTGCGCAGGAGCCAGGCGCCGCGAAGGTCGTCCCAGCCGACGATGACGACGGCGTGGTTGACCTGCGCGTCGACATCGTCGTCGTACACGCCACCGGCGTACATCTTGAACGACTCGTTGACGTGAACCGCGACCGCCGACGGGCCGTACTTGCACAGCGACTGCTTGAGCTTGTCGGTGCTCGGAACCTTGGAGTACTGGTCCACGAAGCCCCAGGCCGCGACCTTGTGCTTGGTCGCTTTGTCGGGATCGCAGGTCAGTTCCTTGGCCTGATACGGCACCGAGTCCTCGAGGGCGGCCCCCTTCTCCTCGAGGTAGTCGAACACCATGTGCATGTAGCCGCCGGCGCACGTGCCCGCGTCGACTTCGCTGCCAGAGAACCCCTTGGCACGAGCGCAATCGACGATGTGCTGCTCGGAGAAGTCGAGGCCAATGTTGTTGACGATACGCTCGGCCGCCTCGAACACGGTCAGCGTCGCAAAGGCCCAACAGCTACCGCAGGCGCCCTGCGAGCGGGGCTCCTCGACGTATTCCTTCCAGCTCCACGCGGTCATCGACGGAGAGCACGACGCATCTCCAACCGGCGTGTTGAAGGGGTCGTCGACACGGTCGGTGCTCTTGCCCCGATTGGCGCCGTCGGGCTCGACGACCACCTGCGAGCGGACCATGTGCTGCATCATGTTCGGCGCGCCTCGGACCCCGAGTGCCGCCATCTTGGCCTTGGCCTTCTTGTTCTGCCTGCGCTTGACCTCGCGCTCGTTCTTCAGCGGCTTGAGACCGGTGAGCTCGGTGGTGGAGAGCTCCAGCGCCTTCGTATAGGCGACCCGGTAGTGCTTCTTCTTCTTCTTGATCAGCGCACGCTGGATGGCGAGCCGCTCCTTGACAGCCTTGGGCGCCTTCTTCTCGCGGTTTTGGAGCTTGCGCTGGTTGTTCTTGGAGGTGAACGCGCGCGGCGGGATCTTGCGGCTGATCTTCCTGCGCTTGGCGTTCTTGCGCTTCTTGTCCTTCTTCGCCTTCTTGCGCCGCTTCTCGTCGGCGATCTTCTTCGGCTTGACCTTCTTGGCGGCGATCGCCTTCTTGGTCGACTGCTTCTTCGCCTGCGCCGCTCGAAGCGCTGCGGCCGCCGACGAGGGTTTCTTCTTGGCCGGAGCCTCGTCCACGACCTCCTCCAGCATCGAGTCGTCGACACAGCTCAGATCGTCCCCGTCCTGGTCATCCAGGGCGAGAGAGACGTCCTGCGCTTCGGTGGAAGCAACGGAGGCGGTGGAAATTCCAAGCAGAAGAAGAGACTCGAGAATCATCGATGGACAGCCTGATCGGTCGAGAGAAAGCGACGAGAACTACGCTCGCACGGGATCGCGCAGGGGCGATCATGGAGCACTGTACGGTTGGACGTCGGGTCGCGGAAGAACATTCGCTCCGGGACGCTGGCGCAAACCGGTTAGCGAGGCGGCACCATCTGCGGTTTGCGCCGGGGTCCACGATCGACGACCCCCTCGGCCAACGGTGGGAGTGCCTTGCTGGGCCGCCTCAGGTGCGGCTGAACCTCTGGCTCCCACGAGCGCACGATGTAGGCGAGGTTGCGCAACGACTTCGGATGCGGCTCCCACCGGGTGACAGAGCCGACCGCCAACGCACCCAGAAGCAGCCCTAGCCCCAGACCGGCCAGTGTTTTCGGAGCCGGTTCGAGCACCCGGCCGACCGCGAGCAGACCGCCGACCACCGAGACGACGATCACCGCGTGCGCGGTTTCGAGATGGAACCCGGAGCGGAGCACGCCGTAGGGCTCCACGTTCTCCTTCCACAGCGGGATCAACACCTCGGAGACCGGGTGATGAACGTTGGTGAGGTCCAGATGCGGCCACAGGTTGGCAGCCAAGGCGTTGGCGATGAGTGCGTAGACGAGCACGCCGAACACCCCGGCGATCCACAGCGGCCGGTTGCGGATCTGACCCAGTGCCTCCGCCCATCCCCACGCGAGCATGGGCAGGACCGCCACGAGGTACCGCGGGCCGACGCGCCAGCCCCCCGTGAAGCTCAGGCCACTGACGACGACGAGGTACAGCAGCACGGTGGCCAACGCCACTCGAGCGAACGAACGGACCGGGTCATCGGGGTGCGAGCAGGCTTTGACCAAGCCATAGATCGCCAGCGGCACCAGTGGAGCCCACCACAGCAGACCACCGCCCGGCTCCAGCACGTGCGTGCTGAACCCCTCGAACGTTGGAAGGGAGAGACCGAGAAAGCCCTGCCCGTGTTTTTCGGCGAAGTCTGGGTTGGTGACGTGGTGGTAGCCGGTCGAGAGGACCGCCCCGTACACGGTCCGATGGTAGATGCCGAGCCACGCGATGGGGATCAACGCGCCCAACAGCGCGCCCAGGGTGTACGGGAGTCTTCCGGGGCGCCGCGCGTTCCACAGCAGGAAGACGCCCAGCGGAATCCCCGCAAAGACAGCCCCGTACTCGACCGTGACCGCCCCGCCCGCGAGCGCGCCGCCTCCGATCGCGCTGAGCCACTGCGTACGAGACGAGACCTCGGTCCCGGCCCGCGCCGCGTCGACGCACAGCACCGTGCCGATGCAAAGGAGCGCGGCGGCGAGTTGGTGTCCATAGGCCAGGTGGGCGTAGGACGCTGCGGGCGTCGCCAGGGCATACACGGCCACGGCCGCCACCGCAGGAGCCCTGGAGAACTGGGCGGCCAGGCGCCTCATCAGGAACCACGCCAGCAGGACCGTCGGGAGCCAGCCCGACAGCAGCCGGGCCCACCAGGTCAGCAGGCGTAGCGTGAGGTCGTCGCCGTGGACAACCCGCGCGATGCGGTAGGCCACCGCGATGACCATCGTGGTCCCCGGTGGCTTGTTGGGGTAGATGCGCCCATCGACGTGCGAGCGCGAGACGTCCGGACCGGGCGGGATCCGTCGTCCCCCCGGACCATCGATGGCCCAGACGTCGGTGTCGACGTGGGCCATCGCCTGGAGGATCCGGGGCAGCTCGTTGGCGTTGCGGGTCTTCTCGAAGTAGGGAAACGAGATCCCCAACATCAGGGCGATGAAGACCAAGAACCCCGCGGCCTTCGAGCGAGGCGTGTGGGCGCTCAGTCGTCCGCGCCGGGGCCCGGACAGGTGCTCGGTCAATCGTCGGCCTTGGGCAGACTCTTCTGCGCGCCGCTCATCTTGGCCTTGAGCGCAGCGAGGGCGTCATCGACCTCGGAATCCCCTTCGAGGTCCGCAAGCTTGGCTTCGATCGCAGCCTCTTCGGCCGTGTTGCCGCCGAGTTCCTGGGAGACCTCATTGAAGGCCTCGAGCTCGGCGATTCGATCTTCGATGGCGCTGAGCTTGTCGAGACCACCGCCATCGGCGATCTGCCCCGACGACACCCCCTTCTTGGCGGCACGAGCCTGCGCCATCAAGGAACCGCGACGCAGGTTGAGCGACTTCAGTCGCGCCTTCGCCTCTTTGAGGTTCTGGGTCATCGAGTCGACCAGCACGGCCTGCTCGTTCGCACCGGAGCTGAGGTCTTTGACCTGCAGGTCGTAGTCCGCTTTGCGACGCAAGGCCTCGCGGGCGAGCGTCTCGTCTCCAAGCTTGAGGGCTTGTTCGGCCTTCTTCTCCCACTTGGTCGCATCCGCCGTGGCCTCTTGGGCTTTGCGTTGCATGACCTTGCGGTCGACCATGGCCTGTTTCAGATCCTGTTCGGACGTCTGAATCTGCGCCGCCAGATCATCGAGCATGAGCGCGATCTCGGTGCCCGGATCGGACACGGAGTCGACGGCGTCGTTGAGCGTGCTCGAGATCGAGTTGCGAATGCGGCTGAAGATGCCAGGTTTGTTGTCGCTCATCGGGCGCAGAGTCTTTCTCGGGGCGGCGTTCCCGCGGGGAGGATGGTAGCAGCCTCAGGGCGGTACGCGAGGGTTGGCTGCACGTCCCAGCAACCGTACTCTCCGCGGACCGATTCCCATGACAGCCCAGTTTCCCGGCGTGCGGGGGCACGCACAGGCCCAAGCCCGGCTCTCCCGCGCCATTGCCCGCGACCAGCTGCATCATGGGCTGATCTTCGTGGGGCCCGCCGGCGTGGGCAAAGCGACCCTGGCCGCAGGGCTGGCCGCGGCCCTGCATTGCAAGGAAGCGCCGGCCGTGGGCTGCGGTGCGTGCACAGCGTGCCGACGGATCGCCGCCGGGACGCATGCGGGCGTGGAGTGGGTTGCGCCGGACGAGCCAGGTGGCCGCGTGAAAATCGAGCAAGCGCGCGCGCTCGCCAACCGCCTGGAGATGGCCCCATTTGAAGGGGATCACCACGTGGTCGTGTTCGATCCCGCCGAAGCGATCGGAGAGGGAGGCTTCAACGCGATGCTCAAGACGCTGGAGGAGCCGCGGCCGGGCGTGCATTTCGTCATGATCGTGACCGGTCTCGACGTGCTGCTCCCGACGATCCTCTCGCGGTGCCTGACCGTCCGCCTCGGACGGCTGGAAGACGCCGACGTGGCCGCGATCGTCTCGGACCAGGTCGCCGGACGGCTCGAGCAGGGCGAAGACCCCCCCACCCCCGCCCGGATCGCGCTCGCG
>CAJXVA010000472.1 GCA_913061055.1 uncultured Pseudomonadota bacterium | reverse complement strand
CTGTTGCTCTTCTTCCTTCGCTTCCGCCTCCGGCTCCGGGCGCAGCGGCAGGATGATCGCCGAGAACTCGACCTCCACATCTGCGTGGGGTTCGAGCTCTCCCTCGAAGCGTCGCTCACCGGCTGGGAGCGATCCGGAGGATTCACCGCTGGGCGCATGCACCTGGTAGTGGACGCCGATGCCTTCGCCGCTTTGGTCGATCACCTCGAACGTGAGGGACTCGAGCTCGCGCTTCGGTTCTTCGGGTGGCAGCAGGTCGAAGAGGTCGGTCTGCGGTGGCGTGTCGAGGAGCGGGGGCGTCACGCGGGTCTTGAGCAGGTTGAGGGCGCCCGAGGCCAGGCCTGTGACCAGCCACTGCGCGAGCTCGTCCATCGAGGCATCCGCGCGACCGATGCCCGCGCGGAGTGCTTCGACGTTTGCCGGGTCGTCCAGGAGTCGCTCCACCAGTGCCGCGGCGGCCGGCTCCGATTCGGTGCGGAGCCGATGCTTCCAGCTGACCAGATAGCCGTGACCGCCGGCCGTCCGGAGGCGCTTGGGGTCGCTCAGCACTGCGGGGATTGGGCCACGAACCGCCGCACGAGGCAAGCGGCCGGAGAGGGCAGGGACAGGCCCAATCGGCGTGCAACGGATCCTGTCGGCGGTCGACCGATGTTGCGTGAACGCAGAGCACACCACCGAAGACTGGTTCTCCCGCAGCGCGCGTTGGATGGAGGACCATCAAGAGCACGTCGAGGGCTGGTTGCAGCAGCACGGCGGCCCCGCGGCATTCCCCGGGCATGACATTCGGGGATTCGCCGCGCGCAGTCTGCTGCGGAGCCCCGAAGCGCGGGCCGAAGGACCCGCGCCCGGCGAGCCGGATCGCGAGCCCTACCTGTGGGATGAGATCGATGCCTACGAGATTCTCTTCTGCCATGTCGTGCACGGTGGCCACGGGCTCGATGACGCCGCGGAGTTTCTTCGGCTGATGGGGTCGTTCGCCGCCTACCTCGGCGAGCAGGGCGTCATTGGGCCGGCCGAGCACGCCGCGCTGCACCAAGAATGGCCGGTGTGGTCCCAGCGGCTGTTGGAGGTCTGGGAGGACGGAGGCTGGTACTTGGCCGATGGCACGTACTCCTCGCCCGAAGACATCGCGCAGCGGGACCGGGAGAGGGCGCGTCTGGAGCGTGGCTCCGGGGGTCGGTTTCGGAAGTTTCGGCGAAAGATGCGGGCCGCTCGGCGACGGTGATGGGGTATGTCGCCGGCGGGACGACCCGCGTCCTGGTGGGCACATCGGCATGCAACGTGCAGCGTGCGAGAGCATGCGCCGTGTTTCCTGGCTCCTGCCCGCTGCCGGGCTCGTCGCGGTCGGCCTGACGAGCGGCCGGGCCGAGGCCTGCGTGTACTTCGTCGGCGTGGTCGCGGCGCATCCGTCGGGCCCGATCCTTCCGGCCAACGACAGCATTGTGCTCCAGCTGAACTTGGTCGATCGCTCGCAGATCGCCGTGGATGCAACGGTCGATGGCGAGAGCGTGACCGTGGAGGAAACGACCATCCTCGAGGGATCCGCGTGGTGGGGGGCCGACTCGCTCGTTCAGGTCGACTTCCCCGATGGGCTACTCGTACCCGGGGCCAGCGTCGAGTTGTCGGTCGCCGTCTCGAGCAGCTCGGATCCGAGCTTCGACGTCGCCTACGCAGTTGGCAGCGCGGACAACTCCGATCTGCTCGGGCGGTGGCGGGACGTCTCGCTTTCCATGGAGTTCCAGCCGATCTCGACCGAAAGCTGCGGCGCGCCCGATTTGTACATCCTGGAGGCCGCGCCGACGGATGCCACCGCATCCCCGCTCCCCGCCGCCCGCTCCCGGTTCGTGGAGCTTGTCGTCTACCCCGCGTCGGAACCGGGCGAGGCCGTCGTGACGTCGGTGTCGACCGCGGAACGGGGCTGGGCCATCGCCAGCTTCGAGACGGAAGTCGAAGCCGCAGACCTCTGCGCTCGGCTGTCGGTGTTCGATGCCTCCGGCGCGCGGGAAACCGTGCTCGATACGTGCGACTTGTGTGAGCGCTTCCCCGAACTCTGCGGACCGTCGGACGATGGATGCGCCTGCTCGGTCGACGGGCGCGGGAGCCCGTGGCGCGCCTCGGGCATGCTGCTGGGGCTCGTTGGATTGATCGCGGCGCGGACCAGTCGGCGTTTGGGCCGATCCCTCAGCCCGCGCGCACGGGCGCATCGTGGGGCAGGTGCCCGAAGTCGCAATGGTCCTCCACCACGACCTTGAGGAACTCGTCCTTGTTCGTCTCCACCACCGGGAACGATACGTCTCGGAACGCCGCCTTCACACTCGGCCAGACCGTGATCTTTGACGGCCGCTCGCTAGCGTCGCGTCGCTCGAGCTGTTCGTCGAGCATGCGACGCAGCAGCGCCGGCCCCTTGCCCGAGACCACCGCGACGTCGAGAAGCGTGCCGCACGATGTCATCCATGCGGCAAGGTGCATGGGCTTGCCGTTGTGCCGGAAGCCGCGTGGGCGGATGACGCCTCCGACCCAGCGGACGGGCTTGGGTGGAGGGGTCGGGGAGGCGGAGTCTTGGAGCTTGGTCATCTCGGACTCCTGGTCGACCGCGATCGGCCGGTGTTGCAGGTTTGTTCGCGCGGAGTCGTGCCGGTGCGGTCGCGGAGACGTGCCTACTTGGGCTCGCCTAGCGCCGAGAAGTCCGCGACCACTCGGTACGCTTTCGCGTTTACCCACGGTTCGAGGCCTTCGAAGGGGGTCCGGGCGCTGGGCCCGTCCTTCTCGCGGATCCGATCGAACCTTCCGCCGGCGCAGTAGATGCTGCGGTCGGTGAGGATGGAACAGACGCCGTGGGAGCCAACGAGGATGTCAACTGCGGGCCGAGGCAGCTGGGCCCTCTGCGGTCCCAGCTTTCCGGTTCTCCACGAAACGATCGGATGGCCCCAGAAGTAGAGCGACCCGTCCGCCTTGAGCGCAGCGATGCCGCCGCTTCCACCTTCGAGTTGCACCGTGCCGTCGAGGGAAGGGACGCGGACGGGGGCCTCGGAGAAGGGCTTCTCGGCCTCCGGGACTCCGAACTGGTCCGAGGCGTTTCGACCCCAGCAATGCACGGTCGAATCGTCTCGTAGCGCGCACACTGATCGCTCTGGCCCGGACGCCACAGCGACGACCCGGTCAAGGCCTTCCACGGGGACAGGTTTCTCGTACTGGCACTGGGGAGTACCGCCGGTGAAGTGTTCGCCCCAGCAATGGACCGTCCCGTCTTCGAGAGAGACGCAGCTCTTCTCGCCGACGGCGACGGAAGTGATCGGGATGGGGAACGCGAACTCGAGCTGTTTGCGCGGGCTTTCCATCGCTTCTGCCGGGGTCATGCCGCATTCGGTGAGCATGGAGCAGCGAAGGGAGTCTCTGCCGATGGCGCACGCCCCTGGCCCACCGAGCGCGAACCCTTCCGCCGGGCCGATCCAGGGGATCGGCTTTGGGCTCTTGTCCACTGCGTGCACAAACCAAGAGACGAGCTGTCCGTTCGGGGCGATACCATGACCAACGTTGCCCTTAACGTAGATCTTAGAGAACGGGAGACCGAGAGTTCGGGGCACGTCAGTGTAGCCAGATTCGTCGACTGTGTCGGCCTCGGCGACGGGGTGCATCGCCCATCCGAACTCTCCGGCGCATGCGCGCTTTTCGTCCTTCCTGAGGGCGCAGATGATGTCACCGCCGCCCTCCAGAGCGATAGGCTCGCCGCGCTTGGCCGCAGGCGTGCTCACCTCGAGCGACAGTTGGCGCAGGCCGGTCTCGGACCGTGCGGAGTCCCCCGCGTCGCAGCGAAGGTGCTCTCCACCTGGGGCACAGCCGACCAACAGGGAGGACGCGAGAGTCAAAAGAGGTGATCTCATGGGCTTACGGGCTTCTTGGGTACGATGCTGGAGGAGCGGATACGCGTCTTGCCTGCAGTGGTCATGGTTGTGTACAGCTCCAGCTCAACAGCACCGGAGTGTGGGATCGCTCGGCGCTCGTTCGTCTCGAGGAACGTTTTTCGGACTCTGGCAAAACCGTGAAAGTCTCCTCCGCTGATCGTCGCGAAGCCGGGGGGAAGCGCCGCGTCGAAGTAAAACTCTCCAGTGTCGCGGTCTATCCTTAGGTTCGGCCCGTAAGCCCGGGTCGTGTGGCCATTCGCATCCTTGTCTCCCGATGGACTCCAGATCTCGATCTTCTTCAGGGGGGTTCCCTTTGCGACGCAGTCCCACTCGACGTGAAACTGGGTCGAACCGTCCACATGCCCGACGTAGACTCTCGGGAGAAAGAGCGTCTTGAGTTCCTGCTCCTGCGGCCGGTCCCCGGTCCCCAGCGTGAACTGGCGGAGTCCATACTCGATGCCTACGATGGCCTCTTCGCGCGAGACTTTCATCGTCTTCGGCGACACTGGGCACCAGCCAACGACCTGAGGAACTTCGTCCGGCGGCATCGAGCCGTACTCCGTGTAACTCACCGCAAGTGCCAGTTCACTATCCTTGACCGTGTCGTACACGAGGTAACAAACGCCTCCGATCATCCCCAGCACGGCTCCCACCGGTCCAAGTGACGCGGCGGCCAGCGACCCTTCTGCCGCAAAAACACCGCCGACGGCGAGCATGAAGCTCAGCACCTCCGTTCCCATTGCTACGTACATCACCGCCGCCGCGTCGCTGTCCCCGACATCGCTCGCTGCCGTCGCCGCGCTGTAGTTCTTGTACGCAAACCACAACGATCCGAGGTTGGTCACTGCCTTGGCGCCCGCCTTCCCAAGCTTGGACGGGATCTGGTCGACGTTCTCTTTGAGCACCTTGCCGGCAAAGGACAGCAAGCTGGTCCCGGCGGTGATCTTCTTGTCGGTCAGGACGCTCGTGTCGTTGGCGCTCGCATCGAACACCGCGTACAGGGCCAGCGCTGTGTTGATCTCGTCGAAAGCCTTGACGATGAGGTCGGTATGTTCAGTGACCTTCTCCATCGCGGCGATCGTCTTGGGGCTGAGTCGGAAGCCCTCCAAGGTGGCGGAGAGTCGGACGAGGCTCTTGCCTCCACGCGCCGCGGCTCCGGTGTGCGATACCGTCCGGCTCAACGAGACTGCGCCTGACTTCCACGGCTTGCCAACGACGACGGCCGAAACCCAGCTCTCAAGCTTGGCGAGGTAGGTCGCGGCGCTGGTGTGACCCAAGATCGCGTCGGAGGTGTGAATCGCATTGAAGATGTTCACCGACACCTTCACGCTGTGGCGCGCCTTCTTGAACGTTGCGGTGCCTTCCGCCGGAACTGAGACGTACCCTTTGTGGAGGAACGAGTCCGGGTACTTCCCCTGCGCATAGGCGGCGAGCCGTGCACATCCGGCGGTCGTCTCCCGCAGAACCTCGGTGAGGTAGCCCAGCTCTTCGATCATCTGGTCGACTCCCGGGGTCTCGATGCGGCACTCATCGACAATGATCTTGAACAACTCGCTTCCGTACCAAGCGACGAGGTCGGCTGCGATCTGTTCCGAGGTGCGCGCAAACCGGCTGATGTCAGCCCGGGTGTCGTGGACGATCCTCGCGACCTTGCCGCTTGTGCCCTTACCGATCGCATCCGACAGGTCGTGGCTGAGGTCGTTGTCTTGGAGCAGCTCGTGGATGACCTCCGCGAGCCGATAGTCTTTGTAGGCATCGACCGCGTCTGCCTGCCCTCCCGCGTACATCGCGGGGCCTGCGGTCAGACGCTCGATCTTCCGCTTGTTCGCACGGATCTGTCGCGCCATGCTCCGCGCGACCATGTAGGGGAACACAACTTCGAGGCCAAGGCCGTCTTGGAGTTTCGGGTCTTCGCCGATCTCGCGGTATCGGAGCACATGGGAGCCGCGGCTTTGAATCTGCGCGATGCCGTTTGGAGTCAGACGGTGCGGCAGCGCAAGGATCGCGAACTGCCAGCGATCGCGTCCGGTTTCCGTGGGCAGGGACGCCAAGGACATGTGCCGAGCTTTCACATCGAAGAGGAATGTGGATTCGACCTCTCCCGCCCTTCTCGCGAAAACGTAAAAGTGGTGATCGAGCTCCTTTTTGTCCGGATTCTTTGGAAGGTCCCGGACCGGCTCATGCTGTGCGCGTGTCGGGCCGGGGTTTGCCTTGCTGCTGTTTGGCGTCCAGATGGACCCGCCGCCCCACTCGAGGGCCTCAAAGTGCTTGCTCGGCGCGATCCGGGTGTACATCCGAAACCGGTAGAGGTTCGCGCGTCCGTTGAAGGTGCCAACCGTCTGGTCAATCGATTCCAACATGACAGTTCTGGCTCTCAGAGCAGGGGTTCTTCGACGGACGCGGAGAGTGGCTCGAGCTCGAGGTCCTCGTCCGGATCCTCATCCGGGTCGCCATCGAAGCCACCATGGGTGTCGAGGTCTGGAAAGGGCACTCCCTCGAAGTAGACCACCGGCGGGTGATCTTCTCGCTCATGAACGAGGCTGTAGCGCTCCTGGGTGGATGCCCCCTCGAATCGGAGTGCTTCATGAGACTCGTCGTAAGGTTCTTCGCTCCCCGCCTCGAAAACGATCTCCAGTCCGCTCGTGTCGGACAGGACCAGTCTTCCAGCCAACGGAACCGCGGCGCCGTCAGTACCCTTGGCCAACAGGATTGTGATGACGTGTGCAGGGTAGCTTGCGTGAGTGACGGTCTTGGTGCGTTGGTGAGTGGCGCCGAATCCGGGGGCGATGCCGCCGACCCTTCCATCGGCCCCGGGAGCGAACTGTGGAGGTGGGTCCCACACGACCTGAGCCACGCCGTGCTCGACCACCGCGGTGATCTCAACCGGAGGCCATGGCTCGACAAGCCGGATCGGCCGCCGCTGCGGGACTGTGACTCGGTCCTCGGAGGCGAAGACCTCGAACACCACCTGGTCACCATCGGGGACAGTGGTGAGCACGCTGAGCAGATACTTCCCGTTGGTCAGCGGTAGCCAGGAGGGGGAGAAGTTGTGGTGGAGAGCATCGACCGCCGGGGTCTCGTGGACGTGCTCTCGGTACCACATGCACTGTGCGAGGGCGTCCGCCTCTACCACCGGGCACACCTCGGGGTCGCCGGCCGTGCATGGAGCCGCGTCCGGGTAGGCGGGAGCGTTGGCGTGGATGACGAGCGATACCCTGCGATTCTCGTCGGCCGTGTTGTCGTCCGTGGCCGGGTTGAATCCCGCACAGCCGATGGCACGACCGCCAAGGAACTTCGACTCGGCGATGCGTGGGGAGAACGAATGGAGGTAGGCGTCGAGCAACGCTTCGAACGTCTGGCTCCCGAGGTCTCCGTCGATTTGGAGGGCGGCGTTGAGCGGCTCGTCACCCGGCTGGTGGTATTTGCCGGCCACGTAGTTCTCCTGAAAGCGTGTGGTCGCGGCCTCGGTCAACTCCCCGTGCACCCCGTCGATCGGGCCCGGGTCGCAGCCGAGGCAGCGGAGCATCACTTGGTCGTAGGGCGATGCCCAGGACTCGGACGCGGCGAGTTCCAGGACGGTGTCGAGGTCGGCGGTGAGAAACGCCACTGCGACGCGGGCACGTTGATCGGAGAGCGTCTTGTTGGATGCGTCCGAGCCCGCAGCATCGGCGTGGCCAAAGACCTGGAGCTGTCCTGCGGTGTGGTGCGTCTCCGCCGGAGACACGGTCCCGCCTGCGAGGTGGGGATGGAGGAGCAGGGAGAGAAACGCCGGACCTGGGAAGGACAAGCCAGGCGGAAAACAGCCGTACGTCGCGGCGACTGAGGGCTGACGTTCGGGGCGCGTGAGTACGACGCGGTTGTGTTGGCCGACCTGGAGGTTGATCGGCTCGCGGGTCCTGAGGCCCTCGCGGGTGTACTCGAGCGTGTCGATATGGACGCGGATGTCGACCACCTGTCTCTTATACACATCTGACGCTGCCGACG
>CAJXVA010000471.1 GCA_913061055.1 uncultured Pseudomonadota bacterium | reverse complement strand
TTGTGTCTTTGGCGCTGCGCATCCCTTCGGGATGCTTCGCTCTCTTGCTTTGAACGCTTGTGTTCGCGGCGGGTTCCTTGGGCCTTCGGAACCCTTGGGTGGTGGGAGCTGCGCTCGGTACCTTGTGTCTTTGGCGCTGCGCATCCCTTCGGGATGCTTCGCTCTCTTGCTTTGAACACGTGCGGTCCCGGGCGGGTTCCTTCGCTCTGTTGCTCTGAACGCATGCGGTTCCGGCCGGGTTCCTTTGGGGCGGGTGCTGGTTGGTGGGGTTGTGAGTGAAGTACTCGGCACGGGGCGAGGGCTCGGTCATGATGCTTCGCATGGCGCTTCGTCCCCACGATCAGTTTCAGCCCGCCAAGGGTCCGGTGGTTTGCGTGGTGATGGACGGGGTGGGGATCGGGGCCGGCGATGCGACCGACGCGGTCTCCCTGGCACACACGCCAACGCTGGACTGGCTTGCGCGACACAGCGCGACGGGGAGCCTGGCAGCGCATGGCACGGCGGTTGGCATGCCTTCGGACGGTGACATGGGCAACTCTGAGGTCGGCCACAACGCGCTGGGTGCCGGGCGAGTCTTTGATCAAGGGGCAAAGCTGGTGGCGAACGCCGTGGAGTCGGGGTCGCTTTTTGAAGGTGCGGTGTGGCGCGAGGCTGTGGCTCGGGTCAAAGGGAGCGGCGAGCCGCTGCACTTCCTCGGGCTGTTGTCCGACGGCAACGTGCACAGCCACATCGATCATCTGTTCGCGATGCTGGAGCGGGCGGCGACCGAGGGCGTCGTCTCGTGTCGGGTGCACGCGTTGCTCGACGGTCGTGATGTGCCGGCTCGTTCCGCGCTCGAGTACGCCGAAGCGCTGGAGTCCAAGCTCGCGGCGTTGTCGGTGTCCGGTCGGGACTACCGAGTTGCGAGCGGAGGCGGTCGCATGTCGATCACGATGGACCGCTACCAGGCGGATTGGGCGATGGTGGAGCGCGGCTGGAAGCTCCACGTCGAGGGCAAGGGACGAACGTTCGAGAGCCTCAGCGGCGCGATCAGGGCGCTCTACGACGAGTCCGACAAGGGCGACCAAGATCTCGAAGGCTTCGTCATCGCCGAGGCTGGCACCCCCGTCGGACCGATTCGCGACGGTGCTGCGGTCATCCTCTTCAACTTTCGAGGCGACCGTGCGATCGAGATCTCAACCGCGTTCGAGGCGGAGGCGTTCGACAAGTTCGATCGGGGCCCGCGCCCCGACGTGCTGTACGCGGGCATGATGCAGTACGACGGGGACGAGCACGTCCCGGCGCGGTTCTTGGTGGAGCCTCCGTCGATCGACGAGACGATGGGGGAGCTGCTCGCGGGCTCGGGCAAGCGCCAGCTCGCGATCTCCGAGACGCAGAAGTTCGGACACGTCACGTACTTCTGGAATGGGAACCGCAGCGGCGCCTTCGATGACAACCTCGAGACCTACGTCGAGATCCCTTCGGATCGGGTGCCGTTCGAGCAGCGCCCCTGGATGAAAGCAGCCGAGATCACCGACGCGCTGATCACCCAGCTTCGGGAAGGCAGCTACGACTTCGCCCGGGTGAACTACGCGAACGGAGACATGGTCGGGCACACCGGGCACCTCGACGCGTCGCGCATCGCGGTGGAGGTCGTCGACCTCTGCTTGGCGCGACTCCTGCCGGTTGTGAAGTCACTCGGAGGTGTTCTCGTGGTGACGGCGGACCATGGCAACGCGGACCAGATGGTCGAACGCGGCAAGGACGGGCGACCTCGTGCGCGGACGAGTCACAGCCTCAACCCGGTCCCGCTGCATGTCTACGACGCGGCGCGCCCAGGGCTCGCGCTGGACTCGGATGCGCTGGTCGGGGCAAACCTCGGCAACGTTGCCGCGACCTGCCTGGAGCTGATGGGGCTCACGCCGCCGCCGGATTACGAGCGTTCCGTGCTGGCACGGCCCTGAGCTGGATCGGAGCGGTAGGATCGTCCTCGAGGGGGATGGGCGCGAAGCAGTCGGGATGGCACGCGAAGCGGTCGCGTCCGGCATCTTTGGCCTGGTACAGGGCCTCGTCTGCGGCAGCCATCAGGTGGCTGACCGTTCGTTGGGTGAGGGCATCCGCCGACATCGCGCGGGTGTCTGCGATCCCGATGCTCAACGTGACGGACGCAGGAAGCTTGGCCTCGCGTTGGATCTGTCGCAGCGCCGCTTGGATCCGTCCGGCGACGACGGTGGCTCCCTGGGCGTTGCACCCCGCGAGCAGCACACTCATCTCGTCCCCGCCCAGCCGTGCCGCGGCATCGGTGGGTCGAATCACCGAGCGCAACGCCTCGGACACCGCTCGCAGCACTCGATCACCCATGGCGTGTCCGTAGGTGTCGTTGATGCGTTTGAAGTGGTCTGCGTCGCACAGCAGCAGCGTCACATCCTCCCCAGTCCGCGTGGACCGAGCGAGGGCCTGGTCGATGAACGGCTGGAACCCCCGCCGATTCCACAGGCCCGTCAGGGCATCGGTGTGTGCGTGTTCGCGAAGCTGTGCCTCCTCGACGGATCGCGCGTGGAGGACCCGAATGGCCTGGAGGAGACCGTCGACCGTCTGACGGGCGTCAATGTCCGTGGGGTCGCGGAGGGCGACCGTCAGGGATTGAACGCCGCCGGCGTCCGGCAGCTCGATGACGCAGGCCCCATCCGGCGCGTTTTCTACCCCGATCTGAGCCCAATCGACCTCCCAGAGCACTCCCAGGCCCGAAACAGCGCGCTGGCGGACCGCGCTGGCGTCCTTGGCTTCGAGCAGAAACTGCATCAGCTCGGCCACCGCTCGTGCAGGCACCGATGCTCGTGCCGGGGGAGTGTCATCAGCGGGTACGGCCATCGGGGTCGGCATCGGTGAGACTGTGAGCAAGCATGGTGCCAACCCCGGTTTGGGGGCGATGGCGCACCTCGCAGCCCCTAACCAGGAGCGAAACATCCATCGCGGTCCGCCGCGCCGGGGTTCACCACGGGCTGCTGGGCTGTTCTCGCCGGCTCGTTTTGATACCTTTGCCGCCGGTCCATGGAGCGTTTTCAAGCCAACCGCCTCGCAGTCTGTCTGACAGCCGCCTGCCTGCTCGCCGTCCCGTCTTGCAAGAACAACGGAGAGAAGGGCGGATCCGACGCGGCCGCGTGGGTCGACAGCCCCACCTCGGGCGCCAAGAGCGGCTCGATGCTGAAGTTCAATCAGCTCGGGGTCGAGTTCGAGATCCCCGACACCCTGTACGTCTTCCGCAACTGCGGCGAGGCCTCCCACACTCGGGACAGCGCGACCAACTGGATCCCGATCGTCTCGTGCAGCAGCGGCTCCTCGGGTGATTTCGAATTCGGCGACGCCGAGGAAGAAGAAGATCCGTTCGCCGAGGAAGAGTACGAGGACGCCTCCGGCGCGGAGACCATCGACATCACGTTCTTCGTGACCAAGAAGACTCGCCCGATCGATGAGCGCTCGGTCACCTGGTTCAAGAACAAGTACAAGCAGGCCGGCCTGTCGGTCGATGAGATCGCGTTCCAGTCGGACTACCAGAAGAAGGCCGGCATCTACACGCGCCTGCACGTGATGGATACGTCCACCAACACGCCGACGCGAGAGATCATCCAGTTCATGTTCCCGCGCAAGGACGTCGTCTTCATCGCGCGCATGGAGTACCCGTTCGGTGATTCCCGCTCGATGGACAAGGACTGGCAGTACATCTTGTGGAACTTCAACTGGCTCGGACAGGGCAGCGCCTCCGACGAAGCACCCGCCGACGCCGAAGAAGACGAGGCCTGAGTCCGCGCCCATGAAGCGTGAGCACTCGGACCCGATCTACCTCGACCACAATGCCACCACACCTGTCGCTGACTCGGTTCGCGACGCGATGGTGCCGTGGTTGGGGCTGCAGTTTGGCAACCCCTCCAGTGGCCACACGTATGGACGCCGTGCCGCGGAGGCCGTCGCCGAGGCGCGGGCTCAAGTCGCCGCGTTGATCGGCGCCAAGCCGGAACAGATCGTGTTCACCAGCGGCGGCACGGAGGCGGACAACCTCGCCGTCCGGCGCTCCCAGGTGGCCCGCCATCGCGTCGTCACAACGTCGGTGGAGCACCCCGCGGTGGAGGAGCCCGCACGTGCGCTGCAGGACGCGGGATGGCGGTGGGATCAACTCGCCGTGGACAGCACGGGTCGGGTCGACCTTGCCCTTGCGTCGTCCGTTCTTGCCGAACCGGTAGGGCTGGTGAGTGTGATCTTGGCGCAGAACGAGACGGGCGTAGTGCAGCCGGTCTCCGAGATCTCGGCGCTGGCTCGCGCGGCGGCATCGGATGTGATCGTTCACAGTGACGGTGCGCAGGCGGTCGGCAAGGTTCCCTTGGACGTCACCGACTTGGGGGTCGACCTGCTGACGATCGTCGGTCACAAGCTGTACGGTCCGTGTGGGATCGGAGCGTTGTACGTCCGAGGGCCGGGGCTCGTTCGCGGGTGGGCCCTCGGCGGCGGACAGGAGCAGGGCATCCGACCCGGGACCGAGCCGACGGCAATGGTGGTCGGACTTGGGGCCGCATGCCGACTCGCCGCGAATGACCTCGAAGAGGAGGGCCGTCGTCAGACGACGCTTCGCGATGGTCTGCAGGCGCGTCTTCTTGCCGGCATTCCTGGTGCTCGCGTGACCGGACACGGGGCCGACCGGCTGCCCAACACGTTGCACATCTGTGTCCCCGGCTGCACGGGCGCAGACGTCTTGCTCCGAGCGCCCGAGCTCGCCGCATCCACGGGCTCGGCGTGCCATGCCGATGGTGATGGAGGGATTCTCCGTGCGATGGGCATCGCAGCGGCGTTGGCCCAAGGTGCGCTTCGTTTGAGCCTTGGGCGCCGCACGACGGAGGCGGACATCGAACGTGCCGCGGTGATCCTGGTACGCGCGTGGAGCGAGGTCGCCGGACCATCCGATGGCCCATCGTCTCGGGAGGCGTGATAAGCTCTGACATCGGCGACATGGCTCAGCCCTCCGATCTCAAGCTGCAAAAAGTGCTGGCGCGGTTCCCTTGGCGACGACGAAAGCCGCGGGGGAGCGGTGGGCTTGCCCCGATCGACATGGTTGGGAAGGACGGCCGGCGCATGTGGGCCAACCCCGATGAACTCGCGGCCTTCGAAGATCCGGGACCGGCCCTGGTCTGTGTGGCGATCCGCGAGGACACGATCGCGCACGCGATCGTCCGTAGCTTGGTCCAGCACCATGCTCGAGAACGCGGCCTGGAGCTCCCGGCATCGGGTCCGAAGCTGACGGAGAAGGGGGTCACCTTGTTGGGCGGCCTTCTGGAGGACGCAGGTCTCGATCCCGCAGAGCCTCTGGGTCCACATCCGCTCGGGGACCTCGTCCAGGCAACCTGGGCGATCGCCGCAGCGACGACGGCGTAAGCCTGCTCCTCCTCGGGTTTGCTCCGTGGGTCCTTCGTGCTCCCCCGGGTTGGGCTTCACCACGGGCTCTGGCGGCCGTGATATCGGCTTGCGGGGATCGGTGGTGCCCAGCGGCCCGCATCCGCTGTAAATTGCGAGCGGTCTTGGAGCGGCCAGCACGATGACGCGGCATCAAGCGGTTCTCTTTCGTCAGATCTTCCTGCTGAGCGATCTGTTCGTGTCCGTGGTCGCGTTCTTTGCCGCGTTGACCCTTCGGCAGTGGCTGCCCACCGTCTCGGAGTACGTGCCGGCGTTCTTGGGTCGCCGCGAGGTGTCGGTCGAGCTGTTCCTCGAGTCGGACTACCCGAAGTTTCTCTTGGGCATGGTCCCGCTGTGGGCGCTGACCTTCCACTTCTCCAACACGGCAGACTTCCGCGCCGGACCCGGGCGGACCTCCATGCGATACGTCCGCGCCGTTGGGGTGGGCTTGGGGTTGCTGGTCGTCGCGTCGTTCTGGTTCAAGGTCACGTTCCTCTCGCGGAGCTTCGTGTTCATCTTTGGCGCGACGCAGTTCGCGTTCTTGCTTGCCGTTCGTGTTGCCGCCCGCGCGGTCATTCGACGCACCAAACGAGTCGACGACCATCGCGTTCTCGTCGTGGGGACCGGTGCCGAGGCCGTTGCGTTCGCCGGGTCGCTTCGTGAGCGCTCGTCGTGGAACAACAGCTTGGTCGGCTTCGTCAGCGTGCTGGGTCTCCCGGAGCTGACCGAGGCCGACCCTATCCTGGGCCAGGTCGACGACATCGCCTATCTCCTCGATACCGAGGTCGTGGACGAGGTCGTGTTTGCGGTGCCCGAGCGCTCCCACGAGGACTTCGCCGTCGCCCTCTCCGCGTGCGATGAGCGAGGCGTCGACGTGTTGCTCTCGATGCCCACGACCGTCCAACTCAATGGCGAGATGGAGCTGGCGAACATGACCGGCTTCAACATGCCGATGATCGGGATCACGCAGAAGCCCACCGGAGAGGTCCGGCTGATCGGCAAGCGGCTCCTGGACATGGTCGGGTCGTTCCTCGGCATCATCGCAATCTCTCCTCTGCTTGGGCTGATCGCGTTGTTGATCAAGCTCGAGGATGGCGGTCCGATTCTCTTCAAGCAGGTCCGCAGCGGTCTACAAGGGCGAAAGTTCCCGATGCTCAAGTTCCGCTCGATGTGCATCGACGCCGAGAAGAAGAAGAAGGAGCTGATGCATCTCAACGAGATGGACGGGCCCGTGTTCAAGATCAAACACGACCCGCGCATCACGAAGATCGGCCGCTTCATCCGCAAGACCTCGATCGACGAGCTGCCCCAGCTGTTCAACGTGCTGGTCGGGCAGATGAGCCTGGTCGGCCCCAGACCACCGCTGCCCTCCGAGGTCGCGCAGTACAAGCCGCGTCAGCGTCGCCGGCTCTCCGTCCGTCCTGGAATCACCGGCCTCTGGCAGGTCTCTGGTCGGAGCGACATCAGCGACTTCGATCAGTGGATGGCGCTCGACCTCGAGTACATCGACACGTGGTCGCTGTGGCTCGACATCAAGATCCTGTTCATGACCGTGCCGGTGGTGCTCCTGCACAAAGGCGCGAGCTGAGTCTCAACCTGTCATGCCTCGCCGTTTTGTTGACCTCTCCATCTACCTCGAAAACGAGGTGCTCTCCGACCCGGCTCCGCTGGCGCCGAAGATCACCTACGAGACGCATGAGGACACCGTCCCGATCTTCATGCAGATGATCCCGGGAACGAAGCCCGAGGACTATCCCGAGGGCCAAGCCGCTGCTGCCGAGTGGGTCACGCTCACCACCCACAGCGGCACGCACCTCGACGCGCCCTACCACTTTCATTCGACGCAAGACGCCAAGGTCGGAGGCTCCCGTCCGTCGATGACCATCGACGAGATTCCCCTGGAGTGGTGCTTTCAGCCCGGAGTGAAGCTCGACTTCCGCCATTTCGAGGACGGCTATGTGGCCACGGCGGCCGATGTGGAAGCTGAGTTGGCGCGTATCGGTCACGAGCTGCAGCCGATGGAGATCGTCGTCGTCAACACCCGCGCCGGCTCGCGCTACGGACAGCCCGACTACGTCGAGACCGGGTGCGGGATGGGCTACGAAGCCACGATGTATCTGCTCGAGCGCGGCGTCCGGCTGACTGGCACCGATGCTTGGAGCTGGGACGCACCGTTCTCGTACACCGCCAAAAAGGTGGCCGAGACCGGCGACAGCAGCTTGATCTGGGAAGGGCACAAAGCCGGCCGCGACATCGGCTACTGCCACCTGGAGAAGCTCCACAACCTCGAGGCGCTCCCCGGGGATGGGTTCACGATCAGCTGCTTTCCGCACAAGATTCGCGGCGCGTCGGCGGGGTGGACGCGCGCGGTCGCGATCTTCGAGGAGTAGGCGGCCGGGTGCAGACGTCGAAAGCCGGGCATTCCGGCAAGAACTGCGCCTTGGAATCCTTGGGACCCCGATGTGGCTCTCCTGATTG
>CAJXVA010000470.1 GCA_913061055.1 uncultured Pseudomonadota bacterium | reverse complement strand
GAGATGTAGAGAGGTCTCGTGGGCTCGGAGATGTGTATAAGAGACAGCTACCGGACCGTGCGGTCGCAGCCGGTGATCGTCCACCACAATCTCTTGTCGGCCTGAGCGGACGGGTCCCGTCGAAGGGTGGCCAAGCGGGATTCCCCGCCCGGGAAGACCTCAAACTCGAGGATGCCTCCGGTCTTCGGGAACGGCTGGGCCTTCTTCACGCCTCCGACCGCGGCTGACAGCACGGTCTTCGCCCACCGGTGTTTGAAGCCGAACGTGACGCCGCACCGAACGTAGGCAACCTTCCCGGCCGGGGGGGACGCAACGCGAAGCGTGACCGAGTCGTCTCCGCGGACGTTGATCCCCTTGCGAGACCAAGAACTGATGGTTCCCGATTCCACGCGCAGCGGGCCCATGACGTGGCCAAGTCGGTCCGGCGCCACGAACACGAACTCCTGTGGGTCTTGGGCGCCCGGAACGGTGGGTGTCGTCGTGGAGGTCGGCCCCTTGGGTTTGGCGTGAGTTCCAGGCAGCGAAGGGGACCCCGAGGCCGGGCCCGGGTGAGGGGTGGGGTTCGCACCGGGGCTCGCGTCGAGGCTGGCCGGACCGGGAAGCGGGGTAGGGTTTGCCCCCACTGCGGGCAGGCGCCGCCGGAGTTTCGCGGGGAGTGCTCGGCCGGATCGTGAACGCTTGCCGGAAAACTCTGGGACGGACCGCGTGCTTCGGGTCTCCGTCGAGCGCTTGGTGGGCCGTTTGGGCCGTGCCGGTTGCAGGAATGCCGAGCCCAGGATGACGCTGGCCATGATGATGAGGTTGGAGTTGATCATCGTCTCGGTTCCAATCAGGCGTCTGTGACGGTGCAGCTGGTGAAGGCGAACGCGGTCTTGTCCGGGGTGTGAAACCGGTAGAGATAGTCCGCAGTTTCGTCCGGTTTGACGGTGAAGGAGAAGACGTTGCTCGCAGGGGTCGCTTCGTAGGTGAGGCCGGTCTCGACGAAGCCGGACTCAACCTCGACGTACTCGGTGAGCCGCAGGACTCCCTTGTGCTTGCTTCCGCATCGGACGACCTTGGTGGTCTGCACGTCACGCAGTCGGAGCATCACCGAGCGGACCTTCAAGGAGTGCTTGGCCAACTCGACCCCGCCGAACGTGATCTCTACGTTGGCCTGGTTCAGAGCCACGCGGCCGACCGTCTCGCTGGCCGGCGCAGCATGGACCGAACCGGCTGCTGCGACCGCGACCAACGCGACCGCGAGCCATCCCCGGGGTGTTCTCTGAGACTTCACACCCCCCGAACGTGGGACCGCGGCGAATGCCTCACGTCGTCGAGCGGTGTCGGAGTCGGTGCCGACCGGACCCGGTCATGGAATCGGATGGCTGCGCAGCGGGTCTACCCGGAACAATATGAGCGCAGGAGGATTCGGACCGGGAAACGCCATCGCGAGGGTTGGCAACGCACACATCGGACAAGGCGCGGTTCGCCCGCACGTGCGTCGGTCCCCGGCGGGTCGCGCGGACATCCCGTGCGGATGGCACTGCATGGAGTGCGACTGGGTGGAGCTGGCAGCGGCGCTGCCGGGCTATCGCGGGACCCGTCAGCAGCCCGGGCCGTGCCCAGGATGTGGTGAGCAGGCTTGGGCCGACCTGGAGGAAAACGCCGTCGTGGACGGGTTGGTCGAGACCGATGACAAGCGCTGGGCGACCCGGACGTGGAGGCGTCGGGGGCTGATCAAGCTCGGGGCGGTGGTCGTCGGCCTGCTCGCCGCGGTCGGCACCGCTCTCGCGCGGCCGCAGGACGGCTCCTACATCCTGTTTGGACCCCTGTTGCTGGTCGTCGTCGCGGCGATCGTGCGCGGCGCCGTGTCGGATCTTCGCGCCGGTCGCCGAGCGCTGCGCCCGAGCCAGTGGCGTGGTGCTGTGCGCCCCCCCAAGCGAATCGTGCAGCGTCACCGGGGTGTCCCCAGCGGCATCGGCGATGAGGGGCTGCTTGTGGCGCCGCTGTCGGGTCGGCCCTGCGTTGGCTACGAACTCGCGATCCGACGTGACACCAATGCCGCGGCGGCGCCGTGGAGCTGGGCGCTCATCGAGCAAGCGGTCGCTCCGGTTCGCGTGCAAGGCCACGCGGTCGACCCCCGCACCACCCAGCTCGCGCTGCCGCGCACCCACTGCCCGCAGGGGCTGGACCCCGTTGCGGTACGCACCGTGCTGCGAATGCGCGGGATGGACGTCTCGCGCGGCACGTACGAGTTGTTCGAGTCGATCATCGCACCCGAGCAGCCCGTCGAGCTCGAGCTGGACGCACGGGGCAGGGCACGGCTTCGGGCCCTGTCCGACGCGGCCGGGCAGCCTCGGCTTCGCTCGCTGAAGGCCGTGCCTCAGTCGTAGATGACGGCCAACCGTGTGCCGCCGACGGAGAACTCGGAGTCCCGGGGGAGCTGGACCGTGCCGTCGACCGGCTCGTCGTTGACCGCGATCAACTCCTTGCCTCCGCCCAGCGGTCGCAAGTGCGGAAGGTTTGGATTGCCGCTCCACTCCAGCACCGCGGCCACCGACAGCACATCGTCGTCACGCAGCTTGATCTCGCATCGCTCGCCGCTGCCGATCCGGTAGCTGCCCGGGAGAAACAACTGGTCGTTCAGGGTGCCATCCGGATGCAGCATCCGGAGCTGCGCGGCGACGGGGATGTCCATCTCGCGATGCAGAACGAGCCCCAGGACGTTGGCGAAGGCACCGGCGTTGGGCGGACGGTTCGCCGGGTCCTTGTCGAGCGCCCGCGCAATGCCGTGCACGAGAGCATCGGAGAGGCCGTCGCACCCAGGCATCGTGCTGAGCAGCGGTGGCTCGTTGCGCATGTGTGCCGCAAGCCACTGCTTGGGTGCATGCCGAAGCTTCTCGATCGTCTCCGGCAGCGACTGCTCTGGGAACAGCGGGGACCGGCCGCACAGAAGTTCGTAGAGCATCGTCGCCAGGCTGTAGACATCACTGGCGGGGGTGAGCACCCGGGTCTTGAGCTGCTCCGGCTGGCTGTAGTGCGGCGTGCCCACGATCATGTGGGCCTCGCTGGCGTTCACGCCGATCACCGGGGTGCCGTCCCACGAGCGGGCCAATCCGAAGTCGAGCATCTTGATGTGGCCTTCCGCCTCGATGAAGAGGTTCTCGGGCTTCACGTCGCGGTGCACGATGCCCATCGCGTGGGCCTCGGCGAGTCCAAGGCAGGCCTGGTGAATGATGGTGACGGCCTGGGCGGGGTGCAGCGGAGCCGAGTGGTCGTGCCACTGGTCCAAGGTGCTGCCGACCAGCAGGTCCATCAGCAGGTAGATGTGGCCGTCGGGGCGCAGGCCGCAGTCAAACGTGCGGACGACATGCGGGTTGGTCAGGGAGCGGAGAATCGTGATCTCTCGCAAGGCACGTTGCGCCTCCTCGCCCGCGGTCACGGGTTCGCGGGTCAGC
This sequence comes from uncultured Pseudomonadota bacterium, assembly GCA_913061055.1. Taxonomy (GTDB): domain Bacteria; phylum Myxococcota_A; class Polyangia; order Nannocystales; family Nannocystaceae; genus CAJXVA01. The sequence goes on along the minus strand of CAJXVA010000470.1, from coordinate 4,483 downwards.
TTGAGGGCAAGCGTCTGGGCGTAGCCCGGGACCTCCACCTCGTAGACACGCGCGAAGGACCCAACGCCCAAGATGCCCTTGATTCGGATGCCTCCGGCGTAGACATCGCCGGGCTCGAGGTCGAGTGGCATGGCGAAACTCGGCTGCAAGGTAGCAGAGTCTGGGCGCTTGTGGCACCCGCTGCCTCGGGTGTGGTGGCGGCCGAAACCGCCCCTGGGTGCCGCATTGGTGCAGGGGACCCGGGAGAATCCGCACGGTACCGGCCTGGCGGAGGAGGGCCGCCGGTGCCGGCGTTGTTCCTATAGTGCGCCTCAGTTTCGACAGGAGCTTCTCCCATGCGTATCGGCGTCCCCCAGGAAATCAAAACCCATGAGTACCGCGTCGGAATCAACCCGACCGGCGTGAAGCAACTCGTCTCGGCCGGTCACGCGGTGACGGTGCAGGCCGGTGCTGGCATCAGCTCCGGCTTCTCGGACGAGACGTTCAAGGCCGCTGGCGCTCAGATCGGCAGCGACGCTGCCAAGGTCTGGAACGAGTCGGACATGGTCATCAAGGTCAAGGAGCCGCTCCCCGCTGAGTTTGGCTACTTCCGCGAGGACCTGGTCCTGTACACGTACCTGCACTTGGCGGCGTTTCCCGAGCTTACGGCCGAGCTCCTCAAGAGCAAGGTCACCGGTGTGGCCTACGAGACGATCACCGACAACAACGGTGCGTTGCCGCTGCTTCGCCCGATGAGCGAGATCGCTGGCCGCATGGCTTCCCAAGTTGGCGCGGCTTCGCTCGAGCGCTCCGGAGGCGGCAAGGGCCTGCTCTTGGGCGGGATCCCGGGCACGCGGCGGGCTCAAGTCGTCATCCTCGGTGGCGGAATCGTGGGCACGGCCGCGGCTCGCATCGCGATCGGTCTGGGCGCGCGCGTGACCGTGCTCGACATCAATGCCGACCGCATGCACTACCTCGAGGACGTCTTCGGCAATGCGATCGAGACCCTCTACTCCAACCCCGACACGCTTCACGAGTCCTGCCGCAAGGCGGACATGGTCGTGGGCGCGGTGCTCGTGCCCGGTGCCGCAGCGCCCAAGCTCGTGACCCGCGAGCACCTGCGCAGCATGGAGGACGGCTCGGTCGTCGTCGACGTCGCCGTGGACCAGGGCGGGTGCATCGAGACCTGCCGCGCCACCACGCACGACGCTCCGACCTTCGTCGAAGAGGGCATCGTTCACTACTGCGTGGCGAACATGCCTGGCGCCGTCCCGCAGACCTCCACCATCGCGCTGACCAACGCGACCATCCCGCACGCGATCGCCATCGCGAACCATGGCGTGGCTGCGGCCGCCAAGGCCAACGTGCACCTCGCTCGGGGCATCAACACGCTGGCCGGCGCCACCGTGTGCAAGCCGGTCGCCGACGCGCACGGGCTCGAGTACACGCCGCTCGACGGCGCGCTGTAGCCAGCGTTCCGGATCGCTACCGATCGCCGGTGTAGACCCACACGAGCCCTTGCCGGCGGTGGGTCTGCCCGGCTTTTTGCTGAAGCTCGGCGATCTTCGGCCGATCGGTCGGGAAGAGCCGCGCGAGCATCAGGAACTCGTCGAGCATCACCGCGTAGGTGTCCCCGTCGTAGGCATCCACGGCGTTCGCAAACTGGCTCCCGCTTCGCTCGTAGACCGTGTGCCCGGCGGCCACGGAGTGCCCCATCGATTCGTAGGATTCGAGAAACTGTTGCTGCGTGACCCCGCGGTAGAGGTTTCCCCGGTCATCGGTGTAGGTCGACGAGAGGACCAGGTCGTAGGCGACGTCGCCTTGCACGCAGTTGATCCTGCGACCCTGTTCCTTGGCGCGAGCCACCCGGCGCTGGGCCGCCGCGGCGGGCATTCGCGTCAGCATGCTGAGCACGCACTCGTCGTCGGTCGCGGAGAGCTGCCGCCGGTCGTATCTCGCGTAGTCGTAGCGGTGATAGGTCTTGAGCAGCTGTTGCGGCTGGGTGGGGTAGAGCAGGCGTTCGCCCCCGCCGAACGGGATCTCCTGCAGGCGGCTCAGCGGCCACTGGGCGTCCGCGTAGCCCTTGGCCCTCCAGTCTCCGAGGGCTTGCGGGTTGGAAAAATCGTTCGGCATGTCACCAATTAGCGTACATCCGACGACACAACTGTCGACTCGCACCGAGCGCGGGGGCCTGCGAGACCGCAAGGCGGTGCCTGATGGTGTGAATCCGCAGCTTTTGAATGCACACGATTCGAAACCTGCTCGCACAGCAGAGGGTCTCACGGCCACCTCGTGGTGAATCCGCTCGGACAACGGACAATGACTCCCGGAGGGCCACGTCGCGTGCTAGCCCCTCGTTTCATGCAGAACGCGTTGCGCATTCTGGCGGTCACCATGCTGGTGGCCACTGCGTGTGATCCCGCCCGGGCCGACTCGGATGGATCCGCGGAGGAGGAGGTCGAGCAAAAGACGCCGATCGTCTCGCAACCCGTCACGCGTGGGAGCATCGAGCAGGCCCTGACCGCGGCCAGTACGATCGAGGCCGAGCGCACGGTCACGGTGCACGCCGAGTCCACCGGGCGCCTGATCAGCTTCGGTCTCGAAGAGGGAGACGTGCTCAAGGCGGGGGCTTCGGTCGGCCGCATCAAGTACGACAGCCAGTCGGCCACCCTCGATCGCGCCAAGACGTCTCAAGAGAAGGCCAAACGCGACCTCGAGATCGTCCAGCGCCTGCACCGAGAAGGTCACGCGTCCGATGACGAGCTCGCCACCGCGGAGCTCGCGGTCAAGACCGCATCGCTCGACGTCGGGGACAGCAAGCGAAACATCCGCAACACCCGGGTCACCGCACCGTTCGGTGGGACGGTCACCGAGCGTTTCGTCACCGAGGGATCGTTCGTCAGCGCTGGCGCGCAGCTGATCACGATCACCGACTTCGAGACCCTGGTCGCGCGGGTGTACGTGCCCGAGCGGGAGCTCGACCGGATCGCGGTCGGCCAGCCAGCGCTCGTCCAGGGCAAGGCGGCCCGGAGTCGCCAAGGACAGGGAACGATCAAGCGCATCGCTCCGGTCGTCGATGCCACCACCGGGACCGTCAAGGTCACCGTGGGGTTGCCGAGCGAACTCGCGGGCGGGGACAAGGGGTTCTTGCCAGGCATGTACGCAGAGGTCCGGCTCACCACCGAGCGCAAAGACGACGTCTTGCTCGTCTCCAAGCGGGCGCTCGTTCGGGAGGACGACGCGGTGTACGTGTTCGTGGTGCAGGACGACGACTCGGCCAAGCGGGTCAAGGTCGAGCTGGGTCTCGAGGACGCGGAGCGGGCCGAGGCCAGCTCCGGCCTCGCGGTGGGCGATGAGGTCGTCGTCTCCGGACAAGCTGGGCTCAGCGATGGCGGCAAGGTGGTCCGCGTCGACGCCTCCGGGCAACCGCTCGAAGGCGCGGCGTCGGAGGACGCGTGACCGAGGTCCCTCCCGGAGACGTTGCGCCCCAATCGGCGCCGCCTCCCGGATCCGGACAAGGCACCAACCCAGAGGTGCAGCGCCTCATGCAGCGCTTCGCGTTCACGGCGAGCCGACCGGTCGCGGTCGCGATGGTGTTCCTCGCGGTGCTCGTGTTCGGGGCCTTCAGTGCGCGGATGCTTCCGCTGTCGCTGATGCCCGACATCTCGTATCCCAAGCTCACGGTCCGCACGGACTACGACGGGGCGGCTCCGGCCGAGGTCGAGAACAACGTCTCGCGGCCACTCGAGGAGGTCCTCGGCGTCGTCACCGGAGTCACGCGCATCGAGAGCGTGTCGCGGGCCGGCTACAGCGACGTGATCTTGGAGTTTGGTTGGGGCACCGAGATGGACGACGCCAACCAGGATGTCCTCGAGATCCTGGACCAGATCACGCCGTCGCTGCCCGACGGCGTCGATCAACCACTCATCCTGCGCTACGACCCCACGCTCGACCCCGTCCTCACGCTGAGCCTCGAAGGCGTGGGCGATCGTTACGTGGGGGAGGGGGGCTTAGGCCGGTTGCGCAGGGTCGCGGACCAAGAGGTTCGGCGGTTGCTGGAGCCCGTCGAGGGCGTGGCCGCGGTTCGCATCAAGGGCGGTCTCGAGGAACAGATCTCAGTCGAACTCGATGAGGGACAGCTTCGCCGAACGGGCGTCGGCATCGACACCGTGCTCTCCCGCCTGTCCGCAGAAAACATCAACCTCGCTGGTGGCCAGCTGGAGGATGGGCGGACGCGCTACCTGGTGCGGACGGTCAACGAGTTCCGCGACCTGAGCGACATCGGCGAGATCGTCATCACGCGGCAAGGAGACCGCGACGTGCGGCTGCGCGACCTGGCCACGGTCGCCGAGGGGCACAAGGACCGCGAAGTCATCACGCGAGTCGATGGAAACGAAGCGGTCGAGGTCGAGGTCTACAAAGAGGCCGACGCCAACATCGTCGACATGGCGGCGCGGGTTCGCGAGCGCATCGAAGCTGTCTCTTATACACATCTCCGAGCCCA
>CAJXVA010000469.1 GCA_913061055.1 uncultured Pseudomonadota bacterium | reverse complement strand
CAGCGTCAGATGTGTATAAGAGACAGACGGAGGTCCGCACGCTGCGTTCATGGCGACGACCGAGGGGCACAAGCGGCACTTGCCCGGGCGGGTGATCGGCGTCTCCAAGGACGTACACGGGGCAGTGGCGCTGCGGATGGCGATGCAGACCCGCGAGCAGCACATTCGGCGCGAGCGGGCGACGAGCAACATCTGCACCGCGCAGGTCCTGCTCGCGGTCATCGCAGGAGCCTACGGCGTCTACCACGGGCCGCAGGGGCTTACGCAGATCGCCCGGCGGGTGCATACGGCGACCGCGGTGCTGGCTGCCGGTGTGCGCGGCGCGGGCCACGAGGTCGAGACCTCGGCCGCGTTCGACACGATCGCCGTCAAGGTCAGCGGCGGGGCCGCTTCGCTTCAGGCTCGATGCGACGCCGAGGGCATCAACCTGCGACCTATCGATGACGCCCGGGTGGGGGTGACGCTCGACGAGACGGTTACGACCGAAGACCTGCGGGCGCTGCTGCGGGTGTTCGGTGCCGAAGGGGTCGACCTCGACGGCATCGACTTCGAGGGGGCGGTCGCAATCCCCAAAGGACTCGAGCGCAGCTCCGAGTTCATGACGCACCCGGTGTTCCATCAGCACCACGGCGAGCACGAGATGCTTCGCTACCTCAAGCGGCTGGAGAACAAGGACATCTCGCTGACCCACTCGATGATCGCGTTGGGCTCGTGCACGATGAAGCTCAACGCGACCTCCGAGATGGACCCGGTGACGTGGCCGGAGTTCGGGAAGCTGCATCCCTTCGTCCCGCTGGAGCAGGCGCAAGGCTACACGGCGATGTTCGACCGGCTCGAGGCCTGGCTCGCCGACATCACGGGCTTCGACGCGGTGAGCCTGCAGCCCAACGCGGGCGCACAGGGCGAGTACACCGGCCTGATGGTGATTCGCGCATATCACCGCTCGCGGGGCGACGCGGAGCGCAACATCTGCCTGATCCCGGTTTCGGCGCACGGGACCAACCCTGCCAGCGCGGTCATGGCAGGGATGAAGGTCGTCGTCGTGGCGTGCGACGACGCGGGCAATATCGACGTGAACGACCTGCGGGAGAAGGCGGCCAAACACGCCGACAAACTCGCGGCGGTCATGGTCACGTATCCCTCCACCCACGGCGTCTTCGAAACCTCGATCTCCGAGATCTGCACGATCGTGCATGACCATGGGGGGCAGGTCTATCTCGACGGCGCCAACATGAACGCCCAGGTCGGCTTGTGCCGCCCGGGCGACTACGGCGCGGACGTTTGTCACCTCAACCTGCACAAGACGTTCTGCATCCCGCACGGCGGCGGTGGTCCTGGCATGGGGCCGATCGGCGTGGTCTCCCATCTCGCGGGGTTCCTACCCGGTCACCCGGTGGTCGACATCGGCGGCGAGCAATCGATCGGTCCGGTCTCGGCGGCCCCGTACGGCAGCGCGAGCATCCTTCCGATCTCGTACATGTACATCGCGATGATGGGCAGTGAGGGGCTGACCGAAGCCACACGGCACGCGATCCTGTGCGCCAACTACATGGCCAAGCGGATCGGCGAGCACTACCCGATCCTGTATCGGGGCGCGTCGGGCCGGGTGGCGCACGAGTTCATCGTCGACCTCCGGCCGTTCAAGGCCACGGCCGGTATCGAGGCCGAAGACGTGGCCAAACGCCTGATGGACTACGGCTTCCATGCTCCGACCATGTCGTTCCCGGTCGCAGGCACCCTGATGATCGAGCCGACCGAGAGCGAATCGAAGGCCGAGCTGGACCGGTTCTGCGACACGATGATCGCGATCCGCAAGGAGATCGCCGAGGTCGAGGCTGGGCGGCTCCCCAAGGACGACAACCCGTTGAAGAACGCTCCGCACACCGCGAACACGGTGACGGCGGATTCTTGGGACCATCCGTACTCGCGTGAGCAGGCCGCGTTCGGGCTGCCCTGGGTCCGCGATGCGAAGATCTGGCCGGCGGTCGGGCGCATCGACAATGCGTACGGCGACCGGCACCTGATCTGCTCGTGCCCGCCGATGGAAGCGTACGAGGGCTAGGGGAGATGCGCACCGCGATATCGCCCGATGGGACGTGAAGCGACCGGGTCCGCGGTATCGTGGGAGCGATGAAAGCACTCACCGTCATCGGAGCGATTCTCGCGTGGGGTGCCACCGTCTTCACCTACAAGCTGCCTGAGCTCGGCATCGCCCACGCGAGCCCCGAAGAGGCCCAGCCGTTCGTGTTCGCGTTCGCGGGGCTGGCGGTTGTGCTGACGCTGCTGGCGTTCAAGAAGGTGAGCAGCTAGAGCAGCGACCGGTTTGAAACGACTCGCCGCTCTAGGGAAAGTCGAACACGACGGTGTTTGTTGCCGTCTGCAGTGCGGCACGGGACTCGGCCACCCTCAGGCTTGCCGCCGCGAGCTGCTCGGTCGCCGTCGACTTCCTCCGGCTGATCGGGTCCTGGAGGCCTGCGATCGCCAGCTCGAGGTCTGCCGTCCGCTTGCGGAACACATCCAGCCAGAACACTCCGATCGCCTCGGCAGGGTGCCCGTTGCGCCACGCCTCGAGCCCGGCGCGGGCGACGGTGAATGCGTCACTGGCCAGCTTGCAGTTTTCAGGCACCGGCCGCTCCTGCGTGACGCAGGGAAGCGCCGCCCGGCCCAGGACCGCCGTGTTCGTCACGTGCCAGGCCGCGGACGAAGCGCGACCCGTACGCCCCAGCGCTTCGAGCCACTGGGCGTCCGCCTTGTCCTGTGCTGCCTCGAGGGTCCCTGCGAACGTCTCGGCGGCTTGGTGGGCTCCCTCGTAGGACTCCGCAAGCCCAGGCAGCTCCGCTTGGAGCTTGGCCCAATTGTCCGAGACGTAGGCTTCGGTGTCGAAGTACTCCCGCAACTCCGCTGCGCGGTTTCCGTAGCCGCGGGCGGCCAGGACGTACGCCCGGCCCTGGGTCGGGAGCTCGGGTGGGATACCGGCCGTCGGCTGTGCTCCCAATGGACAGGCGTCGAGGAGCTCGCCGTCCACGGTATCGAAGAACGGCTGCAGGTCGCGTTTGCGGACCCGCAGCTTCTTCGTATCGATGTCCTGCCCCAGCCGGGCCCAAGACCGCTCGAGGCGGCTGCCGGTGCGCATCAAGCAGCGACTCCACTGGGTCAGACGTTCGCGACGCCGTTGCAGAGGGTCTTGCGTCTGGGACTCCGGCGCCTCCAGTGGCGCTGCCCCGACGAACTCCGGGAGCGCGGGCTCGGGTGCCTCGTCCTGGGACTCGCCACAGGCAAAAGACAACGCCAGCGCGAGGACGCTGCGCTTCGGACTCAGACCCACTGGGCGTCCTCGGGGACGATGATCCGCAGGTGGTGGAACAGATTCTCCACCCGGTAGCGAGACGTCGCAGGGAACTCTTCGCCGTCGATCTGCGCGTGCACGTTCTCGAGGGCTTCGGGGCGGTGCACCGTCATCTCGATCGTCTTGCCGCGAGGCACCGAGCGCTTGGGCACGCCAAGGACTTCGAGGTCATCGGAGGTGACCGGGTTGCGTTTGTGACCACCGATGGCGGCTGCGGCCCAGTCGGCGTGACCCCGAAGGACCACCACCTCGAACCGTCCATCGTCCGGCTTGGAATCGGGCGCGAAGATCCAATCCCCGGCGTACAGGATGGTGCCTTGGATGAGCACGTCGGTGACCCCTTCGTAGTGTGACGGCTGGCCGTCGATGATGAGATCGAGCGAGAATGACTTGCGACTGACCAGGTTGCCGAGCAGGGTTCTCAGCGTGGCGCTGGTGTAGACAACCTTGTCTCGATAGAAGCGACGAAGCAGCGGCATGTGCTCGACCCATTCCCGTTCCCGGTTTCGTCGGTAGAGGATCTGCGCCGAGAGCCCGAGTCCGCAGCTGTCGAACCAGAGGTCGCTCCGGGTGACGTTGTCGTCGTCGTCAAGAGCTTCGATCCGGCCGACATCGAGCCACTGCTCGATGCCTTCGGCAATGACGTCGACGTTTCGGCGCAACGCCTTGTTCCCGGCGAGGATCCCAAACGAGCGCCCTTGATCGTTGGCGGTTCCCATGGGGAGCATGCCCAGCGGGACGTCCACACCGGCGCGTTCTCGGGAGAGGATGATGGCCTTGGCGGCTTCGGCGAACGTGCCGTCGCCGCCCATGTAGACCACGCGCGCCGTATCCTCGCGCTCGAGCCGTTCGGCCAAGGCGGGGACGGTTTCGCCGTCGGGGAGGGTGGCGAAGAACTCCGGGGCCAACCCCGCCTCAGCCAGCGCGGTCATCGCGTCGTCGATGAACTTCTTGGCCGCTCCGCTGCGAGCGGTCGGGTTGGCAACGAGGACAGTGGTGCGAGGGTTGGGCACCGGCGGCGCAACGGTAGCAGAACAGGGCACCGGCGGCGGTTTCACCCAGATTCGCATCTGATTTGTGAGTCTGCGCATTCCGCGTCAAACCCGGAAATCTGCTACTGCTCGCCATCATGAGGCGTTTCGTCATGGCCGCGCTGGCCTTGGTCCCCGCAGGGTGTTCGGTCTCCGCATCCACCTCCACCCAACCCCCGACCCCTGCAGCGCAGGGCGAGCAGGACGCGTTCGCGTTCGAGAACCCGGGCGGCATGTGGATGCCCGTGCAGATGGAGGCGCACGCCGAGACGCTTCGCAAGCTGGGGGTCGGGTTCGAGCCCGAGGCGCTGGCCGACCCGACGCAGTTCCCCCTCAACGCCGTCGTGAGCCTGGGGGGTTGTTCGGCTTCTTTCGTGTCGGAGCAGGGTCTGGTCATCACCAACCACCACTGCGTCACCCGAGGGCTGCAGCACAACTCGACGCCTGAGAAGAACCTGCTGCGCGATGGGTTCCTGGCGAGCACGATGCAGGACGAGCCCTCCGCTGGCCCCACCTCGCGCATCTACGTGACCACGTCGTTCACCGACGTCACGCAGAAGGTCCTGCCGGGTCTCGAGACGATCACAGACCCCACCGAGCGATTCAAGGAGCTCGACAAGCGGGTCAAGGAACTCGACAAGACCTGCGAAGCGAAGAGCGAGGACACGCGTTGTCGCATCGCATCCTACTTCGAAGGCGCGCAGTTCTTCGAGATCGAGCAGCTCGAGATCAAGGACGTCCGGGTCGTCTACGCCCCCCACGCCGGCGTCGGTGTGTTTGGCGGAGAGGTCGACAACTGGCGGTGGCCTCGGCATACGGGCGACTACTCGTTCTTGCGTGCCTACGTCGGTCCCGATGGGAAACCGGCCCCGTACAGCAAGGACAACGTCCCGTACAAGCCTGTTGCGCACCTCGAGCTGGCCAGCACCCCGCTGCGTCCCGGAGACTTCGCGATGGTCGCGGGCTACCCCGGTCGTACCTATCGCCTCAAGACCGCGGACGAGGTGGCGACGGCGACCAACTACAGCTACCCCTCGCGCATCGCTCGGAACGAGGCGTACATCGCCACGCTCGAGGCGCTGACCAAGGACGACAGCGACCTCGCCATCAAGGCCGCATCTCGCCTTCGCGGCTTGCACAACTCGTTGACCAACGCCAAGGGCATGCGGGATGGACTCGGCGCGGGCGGTCTGCTCGATCGCAAGCGAGAGCTCGAGTCGGATCTGAAGACCTGGATCGAGTCCGACGACGCGCGGAAGACCGAGTACGGCGACGTGCTTACGGCGCTCTCGGAGGTCTCGGCGAAACGCGCCCAGACGCGAGTCCGCGACGACGCGACCTCGGAGTTGCTTCGTGCGAGCACGCTGCTTGGCGTCGCCGGCATGGTGTGGAGCGCGGGCGAGAAACGAAGCGACGAGAAGCTCGAGGAGAAGACCGTCGTTGCGATGGAGCAGCGCCTCAGCTCGCTCGGCAAGAGCTACGATCCTCGCCTCGATCGCGCGACGATGAAGCTGGCCCTGATGCGGACCAGCGCATTGCCCGAGGCGGACCGCCCCGATGCGATTCTCAAGGCCATCGTGGGCAACAAGGCCACGTTCCCGCTCGACGAGGCGGCTGCCGACAAGGCGCTGGAGAAGCTCTACGGGAAGACCAAACTGGGCGACCCCAAGGTACGCTCCTCTTGGATCCGAACCGCGACCAAGTCCAAGCTCGAGCGAAGCAAAGACCCGTTCTTCAAGCTCTCGAAGGCGCTCGAGGAGGCCACAGCCGACATTCGTGCGCGGCAGCAAGTGTACGACGGCACGATGGCGGCGCTTCGGCCCCGCTACGTCGCCGCGCTTCGTGCCTTCACCAACGGTCCGCTCGCCCCGGACGCCAACAGCACGTTGCGGGTCTCATTCGGTACGGTGCGCGGCTACAAAGCCAGCCCCGACGCTGACGTCTACCACCCGTTCACGACCGTCAGTCAGATGCTCGCCAAGCAGACCGGCGAGGAGCCGTTCAACGCTCCGGCCCGCGTCATTGAGGCGGCCAAGACGGCCAAGGAGACCAAGTACGTGGACCCGGCACTCGGCGATGTGCCGCTGGACTTCCTCGCCGACCTGGACATCACAGGCGGGAACTCGGGTTCGGCCACGCTCAACGCGAAGGGCGAACTCATCGGCCTCGCGTTCGATGGCAACTACGAGTCGATCGCGAGCGACTGGGTGTTCATGCCCGATGTGACGCGCTCCATTCACGTCGACATCCGGTACATCCTTTGGGTCATGGACCACGTCGACGGTGCACATCGCCTCATGGAGGAGATGGGCGCAACCCCGCAGTCGAAGATCCCCGACTCCAAGCCGCCCAAGGCAGGCGCCGGCGGCCTGAGCACGACCCCCGCGAGCAAGCCGACCAAGTAGTCGCAGCCGACGCGAAGCAGTCTTCGCAACGAAGAAAGGGGCCCGCCAAATCTGCGAGGCCCCTTTTTCGTGAGGTCGCAGAGCGCCGGGGAGCCGGGTCAGCGCAGCTCGTCCATGAGCTGGATCGCGAGCTCGCAGTAGGGATTGAGCTCGAGCGCCCGCTGCAGGGCTGACCGGGCTTGACCGGTGTCGCCGAGCGCATGATGCAGCGACCCGCGGTATGCCCAGACCAGGTCGAGGCTGGGATCCATCGACTCGGAGTACTCCAGCAGCTCGAAGGCGTGCTGTGCGGTCTCGAGGTCCTGCCCGGCGGCCATGAAGCGGGAGTACGCCAACATCGCGTGAAGCTCGGCGACATCGAATCCGTTGTCGTACGCGCTCTCCAACAACGCGACCGCGTCGGGGAAGCGCTGTTCGCTGAGCGCAGTCTCGGCGTCGTTGAAGTGCATCGCCCCGACCATCTCGGGGTCCTGGCTGTCTCGGAACGTGGCCTCGGGACCCGTGTAGCCACCGGTCGGGCCGGCCGCAGGGCCCGACGCCGCAAGCTCCACGTCGTCCAGATCGTCGAGATCGACCAGGGCGTCCTCATCATCCGCGCTCCCGGAGGGCTCGCCGAGGGCGCCGTCAGGGTCGAGGTCGTCGAACGCGAGGTCGTCGTCGACCTCGAGACCCTCGGCGCCGCCGAGGTCGATCTCATCGAGCTCGCCAAGGTCATCGACCGGGAGCAGGTCATCGCTATCGCTCTCGGCGAGCAGAAGATCGTCGTCGACGGCGAAGTCGTCGGCAGGGGCGTCGTCCGCTCCTTCCGGCGGGAGTGCGGCATCCGGGTCTAGATCCGCTTCGAGGTCGAAGTCGTCCTCGGGGTCCGGGTCCAACGGACGCGGGGTCGCGAGATCCCGATTGATGGCCATCGGCGGCAGCGGGTCAGCCCGTGTCGCGCCGGGGTCCTCGTTCGAGAGGTCCATCAGGGGAGGCTCGGTTGGCTCGGGCTCGTCGAGTTCGTCGAGCTCGTCGAGTTCGAGAACGTCGTCGTCTTCCACGACCGGATCTTCGAGTTCGGCGGTCAGTTCCGGGGGGGGTTCTGGCGCCGGCTCGGCGTCGAGCACGGGCGGCTCTGGCTCTGGCTCTGGCTCTGGCTCTGGCTCTGGCTCTGGCTCTGGCTCT
>CAJXVA010000468.1 GCA_913061055.1 uncultured Pseudomonadota bacterium | reverse complement strand
CGAGATGTAGAGAGGTCTCGTGGGCTCGGAGATGTGTATAAGAGACAGAGCCAGACCGACACGACGAACAGCGGCGCGAAGCACAGGCCCGTCACGAAGGGCATCCACGACTCGGAGACGCCCGCGTTGAGCCACGCTGCGCCGACGGTCTTCACCACGCCGGACGCGACGATGTAGGACGTCGAGAGCCCCGCGCCCAACAGCTCCGAGGTTCGGCGGCCCTCGAGGAAACCGTAGACCAGCCCCCACACCGCACCGAGCGGGAGACCGTTGAGGAAGATCGCGATGACCTTGCCACCCGGTGGGAGCACGGCGAACAGGAGCAGTGCCGCCTCCGCCGCTGCGATCAGGGCGAGCAGGGTGATCGCCCGCCGGGAGGCAGAGATCTCCGAGACGAACTTGATGCTGACGAACTTCGAGAGCGCGTAGCCGACCACCTGCGCGATGACGAGCGCGATCTTGAGCCCGATGATCCCGCCGAGCATCCCCTCGAACCCGGCGGCCGCGAACGGCTTCCGGAACGCGTACATGCAGAAGTACGCCGTGAAGGCCGCTCCGATCGCGTACGCAGAGAACGTCGTCGCCGACGCGGTCTCCAATTTGCGTCGCAGGCCGGACATCTCGGGGAGGTTCGCGGCCTGGCCGGTCGACTGCAAGCCTTTGCGCGGCCGGCCCCGGCGTCTCCTCGTTGACGCGCGGTGTCCACGCGGTGTAGGTCTTGCCGCGAGGCATACGTACGATGAAGAAGACTCTGATCCTCGTTGCAGTTTCGATGGCTCTGTCCGCTTGCTCCGGCCGCAAGGCGGTCTGGGATGGCGGCTCGACCGAAGCGCCCGCAGCCGGTGACACCGCCGGTGCTGCTGCAGCCGGCGACACCGCTTCTGCCGGAGACGCGAAGTGGGCCGAGCGTACCGACGCCGCCAACATCCGCGCCGCGATCGCCGAGTGGGAGAAGGTCGCCGCGGCCAGCCCCGGGGACGCCGAAGTGTTGGTCAAGCTGACGCGTGCCCACTACTTCCTCGCCGACGGTTACCTTCGCGGTGAGTCCGACGAGAAGGAGTACTTGAAGATGATGGACAAGGGCGTGAAGTGGGGCGAGAAGGCCATGGTCGCCGCTTCGCCCGAGTTCGCCGCCGCCATGAAAGACGGCAAGAAGTTCCCCGAAGCCGTCAAACTCGTCGGCAAAGACGGCGTGCCGGCCATGTACTGGTACGCGTCTTCGCTCGGCAAATGGGCCAAGAAGAAGGGGTTCGCGGTTCTCCTCGGGCAGAAGGACAACGTCAAGGCGACGATGGATCGCTGCCTCGAGCTCGAGCCGACCTACTACTACGGCGGACCCCACCGCTACTTCGGGGCGTTCTACGCGATCGCTCCGAGCTTCGCCGGTGGTGACCTCGAGAAGTCGAAGGTTCACTTCAAGAAGTCGCTGGAGATCGCGCCGAACTTCGTCGGCACCAAGGTGCTGTGGGCGGCCGAGCTTGCGGTCAAGACCCAGGACGAAGCAACGTTCGACACCCTCATCGCGGAGATCGAGGCGTCCAAAGAGGATGTGATCCCGGAGATTCTCCCCGAGTCCCGGGTCGAGATGCAGAAGGGCGCCGAACTCAAAGCCAACCGGGACGACCTCTTCTAGGAAGAGCGCCTCCGAGCGACTTCGCCCAGCCGGTTTCACGCCGGCTGGGCGTTTTTCGTTTGCGTCGCTACGACGAACGCGGTTTAGGCGACGATCGCCCGATCACGTTTGACATGTAAGATGGACGCCCACATAGTGGGCGACAAGGTGTATGCACTGCAACCGCCTGACATGGCTAGGTAAAACACCAAACCGGGCTTGATCCCAAGGGGGTGAGTCCGGTTCAATCGGCCCCACCCCCGCCGCTCCCGCCAAGCAGGAGTGAAGATCGGCGCCAACGCTTGCGTCTCAGGCCAGGACCGCGCGGAACCCCAACTTTTTTTGATTGGCTTCATCCCGGCACCACCACGCCGAAGCCCGCGACCCAAGGAAGATTCTCATGACCGCCAAAAAGCCCTCGACCTCCCGCCGTACCTTCGTCAAAGGCACCGCCGCTTCGGCTGCGATCGCTCCGTTCTTCATCGGCCGCTCTGCGAAAGCTGCGTACGAAGCGAAAACCGTTAAGATGATGTCCGTTGCGCCCGCGAACACGCCTTGGTCGGCGTTGGCATTGAAGTTCAAGAAACACCTTGAGAAGAGCAGCGAGGGGCAACTCAAGGCAAAGTTCTACGGTGGAGGCGTTTCGGGCTCGGAACTGGAGACTCTCAAGGCTTGCGCGGATGGCCGGGTGGAGTGCTGGGCAGGGTCAATGGGAGCCGCTGCATCGATTGCCTCCGCAGTCGGGGCTACCGAGCTGCCTTACCTCTTCAAGAACCCGAAGGCTGCGTACAAGTCGATGACAGCCAACCGGCAGTTGTTCCATGACATCTTCTGGGATGCCGGCTTCAAGCTCGTGATGTTTGCAGAGAACGGCGTTCGGGAGATCGGGACGACCGGTTTTGAGGTCAATACGCCGGCGGACTTGAAGGGCCGGAAGATCCGAGTCCAAGAATCCAAGATCCATGCGGACTTTTTCAATGCGGCCGGCGCGTCGACCGTGCAGATGGGCATCACCGAGGTGCTCTCTTCGCTACAAACCAAGGTTGTCGAGGGCATGGACAACACGAAGCTGTATGCACAAGCGATGGGCGCCTTCGGCACGCTAACCCACTGGTCCGAGACGCAGCACATCTACCAGCCCGCGGTCATCTTGTTCTCTCGCAAGGGCTTCTGGGACAATCTGCCGACGGAGCTTCAAGAGGCGATCGCACTCGATTCGAAGGACGTCTTGAAGATGGAGAACCGCGGCATGCGGAGCATCTGGGCGCTCAACGGGCAACTCAAACAGAACTTGCTCGACATGAACATTACGGTCACGGAGCCGGACCTCGGGCCGTGGCAAAAGCTGGCCGGTGGGGTGCATAAGAAGTTCGAGAAACGGGCAACGAAGCAGGGCGTGGCGCTCCTCAAGGCACTCAGGTAGGGGACCTCTCGCCCGTTCAGTGTTGATCGGATCCGCCCCGAGCTCGAAGAAGCCCCGTCTACTCGGGGCTTCTTCATTGGTTGGTCGTTCTCCACGAGTTGCACAGATGCTCATGCCCCGGCGGTCGGGGTAGGATGCCCGCGACGGTGAAAGACCTGTTCAAGAAAATCGACCGGGTGGTGTTTCGGGGCGAGCGTGTCTTCGTGGTCGCGGCGCTCGTAGTCATGAGCATCGTCGTGTTCCTCGATGTCGTGCATCGGACCTTTGCCAGCGACGAGAACAAGGGCGTCGCCGCGTTCGTTCAGCTGCTGAGCTACTTCGGCCAGAGCATCGAACGCGGAGACCCGACCTACACCAGTCTTGAAGGCTGGTTCCCATACGCACTGTGGGTGGCGTTCATCGGGTTGGGTGTCCTCGGCATTCGTACGGCGAGTAAAGGCGAGCCGGTCTCACTAGCGAAGTCCCTGGTGTTTTCCGTGGTCGGCATCGCAGCTGCGTACGGCCTGATCCGGTTGTTCGTCACCATGACGCCCAACGGGATCGGCTGGTCGCAGCGTCTGGCTCTTGTTCTGACGCTTTGGGTTGGGTTTGTCGCCGCCTCGATGTGCACGTACGAAAACAAGCACCTGAAGGTCGAGGCCGCGCAGCGGGCCATCCCTGACAACTTGAAACCCTACGTCGTGTTCGTCTCGGCGTTGTTCACGGCGGCGGTGTGCTTTGCACTCATGTGGCTGTCGACCCGTTTCGTGCTGCAGCGCCACGTTGAGTTCGCGCTGTCGGAGGGCCGTGCAGGTCTAGTCGAGGGTCTAGAACTCCCGCTCTACCAGGCGTATGCCGTCCTCCCGATTTCTTTTGCGATCATGACGGTCAGGTTTGTCGCCCGAGGAGTCTTCGCGCTCGGAGGCGAGCTTCCAGTTGCTCCCACGATCGAGGGGCTCGATCAGCTGGAGAAGTACGCCGGCAGTGCTGAGGCTCCAAGCGATGTTCCTACCGAAGTCGGCTCGGTGTCTGATGACGCCGCCCAGCCTCAGAGTCAGGTCCAGACGGATTCACACGCTCCTCCGGGTGATGCCGGCGAGGGGGACGACGCGGAGAAGGAGGAGGCAGAGCGATGAAGTCCCGTTTCCCCATTGGTAGCAAGGTCCTCTGGTTCGCCGTCCTCATCGGGGTTTTCGTTCTTGCTTCGACAGGTTATGCGGCGCCGGACGGAGCGGAGGAAGCATCGTCCTCAGGTCGCGGGTTGATGCTGCTGGCAGCGTTGGCCGCGATGGTGGGGCTCGGCTCCCCGCTGTTCGTCATTATTGGCGTGCTCGCGGCGCTCGCGTTCCTGATCTACGGCGATGGGTACACCATCGGTTCCTGCGCAACTCTGAGCCTGGATACGGTCTGTGGGTTCGAGACGTTCCCGGCAAAAATGGCGGAGCTGTCGAGCAAACCGGTTCTACTGGCGATCCCGTTCTTCGTCGTATCGGGGGCAATCATGAGCGCTGGCGATATCGCCAACCGCCTCGTCGCGTTTGCGCGGGCGCTAGTCGGGTGGCTGCCCGGCGGCCTGGCCATCGCTACGGTTGGCGGATGCATCTTCTTCGCGGCGATCTCCGGATCGAGTCCGGTCACGGTGATCGCGATCGGCACGATGATGTATCCGGCTCTGACCAAGGCGGGCTACAGCGACAAGTTCTCGATGGGTCTGGTGACCACGGCTGGCTCGCTCGGGATTCTGATCCCGCCGTCGATCCCGATGCTCGTTTTCGCGATCGTTGCGGGGGCTGCGTCTCCGATCGATATCGGCGAGCTGTTCATGGCCGGAATCATGCCGGGCGTTCTCATCGCCGGACTGCTCTCCGCATATTCGATGGCGGTCGCGGGCAGTACCGTCAAGGAGCGCGACAAGTTTGATCTCAAGGAGGTCTCTCGCGCCTTCCTCGATGGCTTCTGGGCGATCTCGCTGCCTGCCATCATCCTCGGGGGCATCTACACGGGTCTGTTCACGGCAACCGAAGCTGCGGCAGTCTCGGTGGTCTATTCGCTCGTAGTCGAACTCTACATTCACCGGACCCTCACGTGGTCGCAGCTCCCAAAGGTGCTGGCTGACGCCGGGGTGATGATGGGTACGCTGCTCATCATCATGGCACTGGCGTTCGGGCTGAACGACTTCCTCGTGGAGCAGCAAGTGCCTGTGCTGGCGGTGGAGTGGATCACCAGCATGCAGCTCACCCCGTTTCAGTTCTTGCTGATGGTGAACCTGTTCTTGTTGATCGTGGGGGCGCTCATGGATTCGATCTCGGCGATCCTCGTGATCGCTCCACTGTTGACGCCCATCGCGGCGACCCTGGGCATCGACCCCATTCACATGGGGGTCATCTTCATCGTGAACCTTGAGATCGGCTACTTGACGCCTCCGATCGGCATCAACCTCTTCGTCGCTTCGGCGGCGTTCGGGAAGCCGATGGGGACGGTGATCAAATCGGTCGTGCCGTTCATCGGGTTGATGTTTGTAGGGTTGATGATCGTGACGTACGTGCCCAGCGTCGCCGTGGGGCCCGTGAACGTGCTTCTTCGCGACAAACCGTTCTATGAGCCGTTCCCTGAGGCCAAGCCCGCGGATCCGTCCGACCCCGCTGGGGGCGGCGGAGCACTCGCGTCCGCGGCCGCTACGGCAAAGCTTCCGACTGAGGAGGGGAAGCCCCGTACGATGGCCGAGATCACTGTCATTACTGGGCAGCTTGAGAGCCTTTGCTACGCAGCCGAGGACGTCATCGACGATGATGACATCAAGCCTGCCGACCGCGTCCAAGCGTGGCAGGACTCCTTCGAAGAGGAGGACATCAGTAGCCCCGACGTGCTCGAGTTGGCCGCCCACGCAGTCGAGAAGGCTGGGACCCCCGAGGCCTACGCGACCCTTCGAAAAGAGGTGGACGGCGTTCTGAAGAACGATTGGGAGTGTGAAGCTCTTGAGACATTGCTCGGCCCCGCGGACGCAGGCGCGAAGACTGAGGGCGACGCCGGGGAGGAACCGGCCGAAGGCGAAGACGCGCCGAACCCCGAACCCGACGCGCCGAAGCCCGACCCGGCCGAGCCCGAGGACTCCAAGCCGGAGCCCGCCGCCGCCGACGAATCCGGCGGTGACCCGGAATGAAGCACCCTCGTGCTCGCGCGGGATCGCACCGTGGCCTATAGTCCTAGCGCGTGGATCGACCTACGGACGCGATAGGCCGCGTAGGTGCTCGCCTGCAGCTGCTCCTGAGTAGCGGTGCTGAGCTCTCCGAGGATGACCTCCGAGGAGAGCCGGACCTGCGGGCTCGGGCGGCGCTGCGTCTGCTCAACCAGCTTGCACGCGAGCGACGGGGCGAAGGCACGCAAGAGCCGGGCGGTCTTGCCGCGGAGCGTGCGGTCGCCGAGGCCGAACGCGCCGAGCACCGCCGCGCGCGCGAAGAACTCAGCGTGCTCATGCGGCACTTCCCCGGCGCGGTGTGGACGACGGACGATGACCTTCGTGTTGTCTCGGTCGCCGGTGAGTGCGCCGAAGTTCTGGGACTGAGCGAGGCTGCGATCGGCGAGCCTCTGACCCGTCACGTCCCCGCCGGCGGGCTCGCGATCGGTGCGTTGCACGCGGTCGCGGATCTCGGTCGTGGCAACTACGAGTTCCGCCACGCAGGCCGAACGTTCCAGGTCACGGTGTCGCCGCTCGAAGAGCATCAACGCGCGAGCCTGATCTGGGTGGCCGCCGATGTCACGGAGCGCAGGCAGGTCGATGCGGAGATGATCCGCGCCCGGCTCGAACGCGGTCAGAAGCTCGAGCAGATCGGGCTGCTCGCCGGCGGCATCGCGCTGGACTTCAACAACCTGCTCACGTCGATCATCGGCAACGCGAGCCTCGCCCGAACGGCGCTACGCGCAGGGGACAGTGCCGAGGACTACCTCGATGGCCTCGAGGCGCAAGCCGATGTTGCTGCGGATCTGTCGCGCCAGCTGTTGGCGTACTCGGGCCAAGGGAAGATCGTGGTCGAGCCGGTCAACCTCTCGGACACGGTCCGCCAGATGGCGACGTTGCTTCGCAGTTCGGTGTCCAAGGGCGCGAGCTTCGACTTCCGCCTGGCCACGGAGCTGCCGCTGGTCCGCGCCGATAGTGCTCAGCTTCGGCAGCTGACGATGAACCTGATCACCAATGCCTCCGACGCGTTGTCGGGCCGTGATGGGGTCATCACCCTCACGACTTCGGTCGTCGACGTCGACCGCGATTTTCTCGGCGGACTTCAGGGCGCCGAGGATGCTCCAACCGGGCGTTACGTCTGCCTCGAGGTCCGCGACGAGGGCCACGGCATGGACGAGGAGACCCAGGGCCGGATGTTCGACCCGTTCTTCTCGACCAAACCCGACGGACACGGCCTTGGTTTGGCCGCGACGCTGGGCATCCTTCGTGGCCACCGCGGGAAGGTCCGCGTGACCAGCAGCCCGGGCACCGGCACATCGGTACGGATCTTTCTGCCGCTCAGTGGGCGAAAGCTGCAGCAGAGCGGCCCCCAGCTCGCAGCGGTCTATGGCCGACCCACCGGCGGTGCTGTCGTGCTCGTGGTCGACGATGAGGAAGCTGTGCGCCGGATGGTGACCGCTGCGCTCACGGAGGCGGGCTATGAGGTGGTCACGGCAACCAACGGAGTCGAGGCGCTCAAACGCCTCGGCGAACGTCCGGACATCGATCTTGTTCTTCTCGACGTGATGATGCCGCAGATGGACGGTGCTCAGGCCCTCCGGTTGTTGCGCGACCGCGCCCCGAAGATCCGTGTCGTCCTCACCAGCGGGTACGGCGAGCGCCCCGTACTCGATTGGCTGCGCATGTCCGACAAGGTCGACTTCCTCAAGACTGTCTCTTATACACATCTCCGAGCCCACGAGACCTCTCTACATCTC
>CAJXVA010000467.1 GCA_913061055.1 uncultured Pseudomonadota bacterium | reverse complement strand
AGACAGTGACCGGAAGCTCCTCGAGCTCGCCGTCCTTGACCTCGAACTTCCGGCAGGTGACCTCCACCGACCGACGTCCGAAGAGCGTGCCTTTGGTGGTGAACACCATCAGCGGCGACTCGACGATGCCGTGCAGATGTCTGGCGACGTCTCGCACACACGCGACTTCGGCGATGCGAACCGCAAGCAGCCCGTCCGCATTGGCGAGCAACACGAACTCGACAGCGGTGTCTTCGGGGTCAATCTCCTCAGGCGGAGTCTTCCCCGAATAGGTTTGTTCCCACCCCAATTCGTCCAAGGCCTTCAGCAAGGCCTTTTCGAGCTTGGGCATCTTGAGCTGGGGCTCGCCTCGAGTTTCGATCAGGCCCGTTCCAAGGTGCAGCGCCATGGCCCGGCGGAGTATCGCACAACCGGCCGAAGGGAAAAAACACTCTGCAGGTGGATCTGGTGCCCGCCGAGCCCGAATTCGCCAAGAAATGGCAACGGGAGCCGCTCCGGGGGTACCCAGGAGGCTATGAACAAGCTGCACAGCGATGCCCTGCTGGGCGGAGCCTGGTCCTGGGACGCCGACGAGGACGAAGCCTACGTCGAGGACAAGCGAGAGCAGATCCAAGACCTGCTCCGCGATCTCATCGACACCCTGGACGACTGACCTGTCGGGGGGTCACGCCAGAAGACTGGCCAGAAGACTGGCCAGGGGACTGACCAGACGACTGGCTAGAGCACCCGGTACGCGAGGGCGTAGTCGACGCAGGCGTTGGCCTCGAGGCCTCCGACGCGCAGCCGGACCTCGGCGTCGTTGTTGACGCCTGAGCAGAAGAAGTCCGGCTCGACGCTGTTGGTGCCACAACACCCGGCCAAGCCATCGTCCGAGGTGACGTCCGTGTCGGCCCCGCAGTTGACCGAAGCAGCTCCAGCTTCGCACGCGAAGAACATGCAGACCTCGAGATCCTCTGCCGCGGTCACGATGGAGATCGTGCCGTCGCTGTTCGGACACTCCGCGCCCAGGTCGACCAAGTCGACCGTGTAGAAGTCGACGTCGTCGACCTCGCTGCTGCCGTCGACCTCGGCCAGCTCGCCACAGTTGACGCTGCCAAGTCCCTGCGCCGCGCCTTCCGTCTCGTTGGGCTCGGTGTCCTGCTGCTCTCCCTGACAGCCCGCGGGGTTGAAGCAGGTGCCGTCGGTGCAGACGAGCTCGCCGTCGCAGGCGTCGCCGTCGCAGGGGCAGTTCGCGGTGCCCGGCTCGCAAACCTCTCCAGTGGAAGAGGACGACCCCTCATCGGTCGTGGAGGACGAGGTATCCGCGGCCGTCGTGGATCCCGTGGTGCTCTCATCCGTCGTGCTGCTCGAACCCGGATCGGTGGTCGTCGAACCGGTCGAGGCCACGGCGGTGGTCGTAGGATCGTCGGTCGTCGACGAGGCGTCCGAGGTCGATCCACCTGCGTCGCCGTCGCCGCCGCCACTGTCACAGCCCGTCAGGCCAGCGGTCGCGAGAGCCACGGAGAAGAGGCACAGCGGTGCTCGGTTGCGAAGGCGAAGAAGCGAAACCATGCGCGGAGAGTAGCCGGCCCAACCGCCGCCGACAATCGGTGCCATACTGCTCGGATCATGCCGGAGACCCTCCCCATTCTCGTCACTCCAGAAGGACACGAGAAAGTGAAATCCGAGCTGGAGGAGCTGTGGAAGGTCGAGCGGCCTCAAGTCACGGCCGAGGTCCAGGCGGCCGCAGCCCTGGGCGACCGGTCCGAGAACGCCGAGTACAAATACGGAAAGCGCCGGCTCCGTGAGATTGACCGCAGGCTGCGATACCTCGCCAAGCGCCTCGACCGCATGAAGGTGATCACACCACACATGCAGGCGGCCAGCGCGGGCAAGGTCGGCTTCGGCGCCTGGGTCGTGCTCGAAGACGATGAAGGGGAGCGGAAGTGCTACCGGATCGTTGGTCCAGACGAGTCCGACGCCGACAACGGCGCCATCAGCATGCAGTCCCCGGTGGCCAAGGCGCTGATGGGCAAGACCGTCGGCACCGAGGTCGAGGTGCGACGGCCCCGGGGTGACGCGTGCTTCACCATCGAAGACATCGTCTACGGAGACCGCCCCGAGTCGTGACCGGCCCTACTCTGCGACACTGGGCGCAGGTTCCGTCGTCGAGACCGGCGGCGAAACGGACCCGGCAGTGCGGCCGACCTTGCCGCGGACGCGGCCGAACAGACCACGGATGTCGTCGAGGATGCTGTAGAGCGTCGGGACGAGGATCAACGTGAGCACGGTCGCGAACGCGAGCCCGAAGATCACGGCCACCGCCATGGCCCCCCACATCTGAGCGCTTTGGGTTCCGGAGAGGATGCGAAGGTTGCGGAAGTCCAGCGAGATGCCCAGTGCCATCGGGACCAGGCCGAGCACAGTGGTGGCCGCCGTCAGCATCACCGGCCGAAAGCGAGCCGAGCCGGCGTCGACCAGCGCCTCGTAGGTGGAGATCCCCGTCGCCTTGAGCTGTTGCACGTAGTCCAGCAAGACGATCGCGTTGTTGACCACCACCCCGGCCAACGAGATCACGCCCAGCCCGGTCATGATCAGGCCGAACGGAGTCCCGGTGATCATCAGCCCCCACAGCACCCCGACCAACGACAACACCACCGACGCCATGATGATGAGCGGAAGGTCGAAGCTGTTGAACTGGGTCACCAACACTGCGGAGATGAGGAAGATCGCGATGACGAACGCGCGGAGCAAGAACGCCTGGGCTTCCGCTTGCTCGTCCTGCGCACCGCCGAGGCGGAGCCCGTAGCCGGGCTTGGTATCCACCGTCTCGATGTGGGCCATCACCGCGTCGCGGACATCGGTCTCCGCGTGGCCCTCCGCGATGTCCCCTTCGATGGTGACGACCAGGTCTTGATCGATGTGATAGATGCTGCCGTTTCCGCCCGCGAGCTCGAACGAGGCGACGGTCGAGATCGGCACCGGGAACGTGTCAGGACTGGTGTCGAGCTTGCCGGGGATTCGCAAGCCCAGCACCGACTGCAGGTCATCGCGAAAGCGCGGGTCGATCATCACCGTGATGTCGAACTCATCTTCGCCGTCTCGGAACGCGGAAGCTTTGGTGCCTGCGACCGCGGTTCGAACCGTGTTGGCCACCGACACCGTACTGGTGCCGACACGCTTGGCCGCGCCTCGGTCGATCCGCAGCCGCATCTCGGGCCGGCCCACGTGATAGTTGTCGGTCAGATCCGTCGCCCCGGGGACCTCGGAGAGCTGTCGACGCACCGAAGCGGCGAGGGTTCCAACCTCGTGGAAGTCGTCCCCGGACACCTCGACGGCGATCGGGGAGCCCACCGGGGGGCCCATGCGCTCCTTCTCGACCGAGATCTCCGCGCCAGGGATCTGCAAGACCGCGTTGCGAAGCCGGTCCACCGTGTCGGTGGTCGGCTCGAAGCGCACGGTCTCACCAGGGCCGGCCGAGGCTTCGTCGGGCAGGAAGTCCAGCGTGATGCGAGCGAAGTTGGCGGCCGGTTGGGCTGCCGTCATCGGATCGCCGCCACCGCTGATCCCCGTCTCCGCGACAAACACGTCGACGTTGGCCTCGGTCGCCAAGATGGCCTCGATCTGGCGAACGATGGCATCGGTCGCCTCGAGGCTCGTGCCGTCCGGAGCCCGGACGCTGATCGTTGCGCGGGGCGGATCCGTCTCGGGGAAGAACTCCATCCCGTGGTTGTTGCCCGCGTAAATCGCAATCGTGCCGAACAACGACAGGACGCCGGCGAACGCCGCGACGTAGCGGTGGCGGATCGCCCAGCCAAGCGCCCGGCGATACAGCCGCATCGACGGACCGTACTCGGCCTTCTTCTCCGCACGCTTCGCCATCGACTTCGGCATCAGCCGGGCCGTCGCCGCTGGCAGGATTCCAACCGCGACCAGCAGTGATGCGAGCAACACGATGATGACGGTCTTGGGCATGTAGCCCATGAACTGCCCCATCACCCCGGTCCAGAACACCAGCGGTGCAAAGGCGGCCACGGTCGTCGCCGTGGATGCCGCGACCGCGACCGCGATCTCTTTGGTGCCTTCGATGGCCGCCTGCCGCGGCGGTTTTCCCATCTCCGCGTGCCGGTAGATGTTCTCCACCAGGACGATGGCGTTGTCGACGAGCATCCCCAAGGCGAGGATCAACGAGAACAACACGATCATGTTCAGCGTCATGCCGAACGCCTCGACCACCACCATCGCGAGCAGCATCGACAGCGGGATCGAGACCGCGACGAACAGGCTGCTGCGTACGCCCATGAAGATCACGAGCACGCCCACGACCAGCAGCAGCGCGGTCATGATGCCGTTCTCCAGGTCGCTGACCATCGACGAGATCATCTCGGACTGGTCGCCCAGGACCCGGAACGTGACGCCCTCGGGCCATTTCTCCTCGTGCTCGGCCGCGAGTGCCTTCACGGCCTCCGCGACTTCGAGGATGTTGGCACCGCTGCGCTTGGACACCGCGAGCGACACCGCCGGCTGTCCGTTCATGCGCGCATAGGTCTCACGCTTCTCGAACCCGTCGACCACGCGCGCGACGTCACGCATGAAGACCGGACGGTCGCCCTTGCGCTTGATCGCGACGTTCTCGATCTCAGCGGGGTCCTCAAACTCGCCAGGGATCCGCAGCAGGACGCTCGCTTGTCCGGCGTCGACGTCACCGCCGGGAACGTTCACGTTCTCGTCCCCGATGGCCCCGATCACATCCCCAAGCGCGAGTCCAAAGTGGTTGAGCCGAACCGGGTCGACCTGCACCTGAACCTCTCGGGTCCTGCCTCCGGTGAGCTTGGCGTCGAGAACGCCCCCGATCTCTTTCGCGTCTTCTTGGAGTCTCTCGCCGAGGTCCTTGAGGACTTCCTGGTCGACCGGACCCGCGATGGTCACAATGACGATCGGGAAGTCGCTGAACGACACCTCGGTGACGGAGGTTTCCTCGACGTCCTCGGGCAGGTCGGGCCGAGCCCGGCTCACCCGGTCGCGCACCTTCTGCAACGCGTCGTCGATGACCACCTCCGGCTCGAACTCGAGCGTGATGAGGCTGATGCCCTCTGCCGAGGTCGAGCTCATCTTCTTGAGGTCTTTGACCCCAGCCAACTCGTCCTCGATCGGGTTGGTCACCAAAGACTCCATGTCTTCGGGAGACACACCGATGTAGGGCGTGGTCACCATGACGACCGGGATCTCGACGTCGGGAGACGCCTCCCTGGGCAGGGTGTTGTAGGTCCACAGCCCAAAGATGAGGATGCAGACCGTCACCAAGAAGACGGTGGGTCCGCGTCGAACAAGCGCGCCGATCATGAACCTGAGTCCGAATTGAAGGTGGGACG
Organism: uncultured Pseudomonadota bacterium; assembly: GCA_913061055.1. GTDB lineage: Bacteria > Myxococcota_A > Polyangia > Nannocystales > Nannocystaceae > CAJXVA01. The sequence goes on along the minus strand of CAJXVA010000467.1, from coordinate 2,625 downwards.
ACCGTTCACGCAACAGCTTCCCTGCCGGGAGAGGATCACGGCGTCGCCGTCCGCCAAGGCGCGTTGGCCGACGACGACAATGTTGTCACCCACCTCCAGGCCGGCATCGATCACGACCTGGTCGCGGACCAGCGGCCCCAGCTCGAGCGTACGCCAGCGGGCGACCCCGTCTTCGACCACGAACACGCCGTTGGACTCCCGTTGGGTGACCAAGAAGCCCTGCGGGATCAGCAGGGAGTCCTGCTGCAGGCTCTGCTCGACCTCGACCCGCGCGATCATGCCCGGCAGCAGGGCCTTGTCCTTGTTGGCGACCTCGACCTCGACGATGAACGTTCGGGTATCGAGGTCGGCAGCGGGAAGGATTCGGGCGATTTTCCCGTCGCGTGGCTCCGCCAGGGCGTCCACAGACACCCTCACGTCCGCTCCAACCTCGAGCAGTCCCACGTCGCGGTCCGCGACCGAGATGGAAACCTTGACCGGATCGAGCACCACCAGCCGAGCCGCCGGCGTACCGGCCCCGGCAACTTCGCCCTTCTCCAGTTCGACGGCCGCCAGCGCCCCATCGAACGGAGCCCGAATGGTCGCGCGCGACGCCTGAATCTGCGCGACACGTTGCGAGGCCTGGGCCGCCACGAGCCGATCGTGGGTGGCGTCGACTTCTGCAGAAGCGAGCGCGCTTCCGGCCTTCTTGACGCGCGCCAACTCCCGCCGGGCCGCCTTCACTTCGTTCTCGATCTGCGCGAGCCGGGCCTGAAACAGGGAGCGGTCGATGCGGAACAGGACATCGCCTTCCTTGACCGATTGGCCAACCTCGACCGAGACCGACTCGACGTACCCGCCCTGGGACGAAGCCAGCCAGGCGTCTCGGTAGCCTTCGACCTCACCAGGAAGGATGAGATGAAGCGATGCCGACGAGCGCTCGACCGTCGCGGCTTCGACCCACGTGGCGCGGGCTGCAGGCGTCTCGCGAGACTCTGCCTCGGCGGCCTCGGCGGCAGGTTCCGCGGACGCGGTTGCATTACAAGCGGGGACCACGAGGGCGGCCGCGAGGAGAAGACGGTTCATGCGATGACTCCGTGCAAGTACAAACTCAAGATGCTCTGCTCGAATTGGTCGTCGAGCGGGTGGCCGTCGAGCCACAGCTGCAGCCACATGTGCATCGCGCCCACCAGTGCGATCGCGGCGCCTTTGACCGGGAGGTCCGCGCGCAGCTCTCCGCGCGCCACCCCATCGGCGATCTGGTTCTCAATGCGAGCAAGGTCTTGGGCCCGAAGGGTTCGAATGTCGAGCAGGTCTGGGTGGATCGTCGCTTCGCTCTCGGCGCGAAACAGCAGCCGAAGATCGTCGGGGTGCACGTCCGCGTGCGCGCGAAGCCGCCGCAGCCCTTCGCGAAGCCCGTCGACGAACGCGCCTTCCCGAACCATCGGCTCGTGCACGACCTCGAGGCGGACAACGGCAGCCCCGATCGCCGCCCGGTAGAGCCCGACCTTGTTCGTGAAGTGGTAGTACAGCGCCGGCTTCGTGCAGCCACAGGCCTCTACGACCTCGCGCACGGACGTGGACGCATATCCGCGCGAGGCGAACATCCGGGTCGCCTCGCCGAGGATTCGCGCGGCCAGACCATCCCGTGGGAGGTCCGTCGCAACTGCGCATTCGTCGCCGATGGTCATATACCGAACGGTAAGTAACCTGACACGCAGCGGCACCAGGTGCAACGCCGGAGTTGGGCCATCGGCCTGTGCCGGGCGTCACACCCGGCCCGCCCCACCCGTCCAGGCCTGAATCGAACCGGGCCGTCCGCGTCCTGAGAAGCACGCATGACAGCAGAGGAAGCGTCGCGATCACTGGGGCGGTTCGAATTCACCGACCCGCGTGAGCCCTCGGCGCGGGCGAGCGCGGTGCTTGAGGCGAAGCTCTTCGGGCCCCGCGCGTGCCGCCTCGCCGACCGCTACACCATCGAGGCCAGGCTGGGGAGCGGAGGCATGGGCGTCGTGGACCGAGCGTTCGATGAACGCCTGCGCCGTACCGTCGCGGTCAAGCGGCTGCACCGGGCCGCGGTCGGTCCCGCGGACGTAGCCCAGCTGCGAGCGGAGGCGCAGGTGCTCGCCACCCTGTCTCACCCCAACGTCGTTGCGGTGTTCGACATCATCGAGCACGAAGAGTCGGTTGCGATGGTCATGGAGCTGGTCGAAGGTGTGTCGCTTCAAGACTGGGTCCGCAACCCGCCCTCCCTCGCGCGGCGCCTGGACGCACTCCGCCAAGCCGCGACCGGCCTGGAAGCTGCCCACGCTCATCGCATGCTCCATGGGGACTTCAAGCCGTCGAACCTGCTGATCGATGAAGCCGGCCAGGTGAAGATCTGCGACTTCGGGCTTGCCCGGAGTCTGGACCGCCGGCGCACAGACGAGGCCGACCCAGGACCCATCTGCGGAACGCCGCGGTTCATGTCCCCGGAGCAACACTCGAAAGACCCACTCACGCCGGCGAGCGACCAGTACTCGTTTTGTGTCGCCGCGTGGATACTGCTGACCGGAGACGCACCGTTTGGCCCCACAAACTCGCCGTCGCTGTTGGCCCTGTCTCTTATACACATCTGACGCTGCCGACGAGCGATCTAGTGTAGAT
>CAJXVA010000466.1 GCA_913061055.1 uncultured Pseudomonadota bacterium | reverse complement strand
TTTCGGAGCGACCCCACACCCCGAAGGGGGTCGCGCAGAAACCCGGCACGGACTTCGGGCTAGCAGCCCGTGGTGAAGCCCGGCGCGGTGGATACCGACGGGTTTTTCGGTCCTGGGTAGGATCCGAGACGCCGCTGTACCGGGTGTACTGCAAGTTCTGGCGACGACGCCGGGACCGAAGACGACGAGCGAGACATCGTGTTGGGTTTCACCACGGGCTGCTAGGCCGGGTCTTCTTCGCAGCGCGAGCCGGCGAGCGTCACATCGGGATCGAGTGTCCGCGCGCGCCCAAGACTTCGACACGCGAACTCTGGGGCGTCGGCGGCGATCTGAACTCGCGCCCGCAGCAGCCAAGCGTCGGGACTGCCCGGCATGCGGAGGGTGAGTTCGCGGGCGATCGCGCGGGCGCCGGAGGTGTTGCCGAGCTCGAGCCAGATGTCCACGGCCGTTCGGGCGCAGGCCAGCGCCTCGATGGAATCCGCCTCCACCGGCAGGCCACTCCACGCTTTGAAGGCCAGCTGGGCGCTCTCACGGCGCTCGCCCTGTTCTTGTAGCGCCACGGCCAGCGCGAGCGTGACCGTCGGCATGTCGGCTTTGGCCAGGCGGCGACGAGCCAGCGTCGCGTCACGACGGGCGCCGAGAACCCGACCGGATCGCCCCAAGCTCCGGATCGAGAGCGCAGCCGCGTCGGCACGGCCGGGATGCGAGCGGCTCAGAGCCCGCGCGCGCTTCGAAACGTCCTCGCCGCGAGCGAATGCCACCTGCAGTCGAGCAACCTCAACCGCCCCGGGCTCCGCACCGGCCTTCTGAGCGTGGTCGATCCAGCCGTCCACCCGGGGGTCGAGCGGAGCCTCCGCGCCCACGCGCGACAAGCCAAGCTGCACCAAGGTGAGCCACGCCGCCGCATCCCCCTCTTGGAGCTCCCCGGCGTTGCCCCAAGCCTCGGTCAGCCGGCCTAGCTCGATCTGCGCCATCCCAAGCGCGACCCGGTGCCGAGCGGCGGTGGGCTCGAGCTCGCTGGCCATGGTCCAAAGGTGCAGGGCCTCATCTCCGGAGACGTGTGCGGCCAAAGCCGCTGCGGCACCAGCGGGCCGATGCTCGACCTCGAGGGCTCGCTCGTAGAACTCGAGCACCTCGGCCTGCGGGGCACCCACCGCCTCCGAGGCCTGCGCCAAGGCCGTCCACCCACGAGGCGCCCAGCCGGATGCTTCGGTGAGCGCGACCAGTCGACCGTGGGCAACCTCGGCGTCCAGAACGTGGCTCGCCACCCATGCCGCGAGGACCTCGAGTTCGACACGCCCGGTCATGCCTCGTCGCGCGACGGCGCTGTGGCGCATCGCGTCCGACCAACGCCCCTGTTCCGCCGCGACAAAGCCTAAGAGGTACGCGACCCATGGGGCGTCGGCGTCGGAGTCTTGCAGGCGAGCGCCCGCCCGATCCGCGTGGCCACTGAGCACATCCGCGTAGGCGGCCGCCAGCGTACGGACCTCGGGGGACCAGGGTCGGGAATCATCCTCAGACCAAGATCGCAGTCCCCCGGCGTCGGCGGCGACGAAGCTCAGCCGCAACGCGGTGGTCACCGCCACCGGATCCCACGGCAACAACTGACTCCGAGCCTCGGCCAGCGCGAGCGCGGCCTGTTCATGATCGGCCCGTTGCACGGCGGCGAACGCCTGCAGCAGCGCGGCCCGGCCGGGGACATCGTGCGCGCGCGCGGTCGGGGCAGCCGTGGGCCGGACCCACGCTTCGTAGAACGCCAGGTCCGCAGCCGCGGCCGGGGTCCCCAACGCATCGAGCGTGGCGAGCGCGGCGGAGACATCTCCTAGGGAGAACTGGAGCGCGGCGAGGGTTCGGGTCGCACCGGCCGGTCGGCGACGCTGTGCCTTCAGCTCACCGACCGCGTTTTGCAACGCAGCGAAGTCGAGCGTGCGGCCTGCGGCGAGCCCTCGGGCCCAAGCAGCATCGGTGCTCCCCCCCGCGGCGGAGCCGTCCATCGCCGCGAGCAAGCCGGAGGCGCGCACTGCATGTGGCCCATCGTCGCCCGGCGCCAAGAGACCGGCGGCCTCCGCTCGGAACGCAGAGCCCCAGGCGGCCTGTTGAGCCCGAGCATGGGCGCGAGCGGTCCGGGCCCGGGATGAAGCGTTGTCCCCGGGCACCTCCGCCAACTCGGCGAGCCCGCGCCCGAGCGCATCGACGCCCCCGACCTCGAGCGCCGCCTCAAAACGATCGAGCTCCGGGGTGTCGAGCCACGAGGCTCCGAAGCCACCCGCGAGCGCCGCGAGGACGCAGCCGATGCCCGCCGCCAACACGAACCCCGTCCGGCCTCGGGCCGCCGAGCTGCGCCGCTGCTGGGCCGGGGCCTCACGCTGCGCTTCCTGCTGCGCCTCGTCCTCCAAGACCGCGGCGATGAGCGACATCGTCCGCTCCCGCGCCCCGAGCAGGCGGGGCAAACCGCGTCGCTCGGAGGTCTTGGCGGAGCGCATACCCCCATGAATGCAGCGAGTGTCGGGAGCCTTCAAGGACCCGTGGTGTGATTTCTCCCCGGTTCGCGCGGCCCGTTGTCCGGACCACAGCGATTTCACCGAGCGCGGCCGCTACTTCCGACGGCGCAGTCCCAGCACGCCGAACAGACCGAGCAGCCAGCCCGCGCCCCCCAGTCCGCGTCCACCGACCGAGCAGCCACCGCTGTCATCCGTCCCTCCGGCCGAATCCGCGCCGCTGCTGCCGTCATCGCCCGAGTCCTCACCGCCGGAGTTGCTGTCGGTGACCGTGACGGTGACCGTCGCCCCGGCCGTGACCGTGGCATCGGTGCTGGCACCGGTGGGATCTCCTGTACCCCCGCTGGTCGAGCTACCCTCGGTGTCGCCGGTTGCGTTGCCGGTCTCGCCGTCGCTGGTCTCCCCGTCCGTGGTCGTGGCCGGGCCCGAGGTTGCGACGTCGCCGAGGGTGCAATCGTTCGCACACTCGTCGTCGTCGTCTTGGTTGCCATCGTCGCAGTCCTCGACGCCGGCTTGTACGAAGCCATCGCCGCACTCCGCCAGCACGCAGGCGATGCACGCGTCGGTGTCGTCATCGTTGCCGTCGTCGCACTGCTCGAAGTCCTTCTGCACGAACTCGTCGCCGCAGGTCGCCGACATGCATAGGGAGGTGCAGCCGTCGTCATCGTCGGTGTTGCCGTCGTCGCACGCTTCACCGGGGTCCATCGTGTTGTTTCCGCAGATGGAGATGGGGGTGATCGTGATGTCATCAATCGCGAATTCGTCCCGCGACCCGGATCCCCCAACGTCGTCCCCAATCCATCGCAGATACAGGAATTCCCCTTCACCGATGCCGAGCATGCTGATGACGTCGTCCGTCACATCGCCGTCCCAAACAGGCTTCGCGGCCGCCGTCTCAGGAGAGGTGACCGTCGCACCATCGACCGGAAGCCAGGTCTCGTTGTCGACGGAGTACTCGAGGCTGAGACTGTTGCTCCGCGGCTGATCGTTGAAGTAGAGCAAGAATCCCTCGACAGCGATCCGGTTCAGCACGCCCCCGGTCTGGTTCTCGATGCGGAGCACAAAGGCTCCAGGCGTGAAAGTGGACCCGCTCGGCTGGACGCCGAACGCGTTGTCGTCCGCTCCAACAATGAAACCGTGGAGCCCTGCGGAGTTAACGCCTCCCGCCCCCTCCCCTTCGCCGAAGTCACCTCCACTGACGTCATCGCCGAAGTCGAACGCCCCATCACCAAGCCCGGTCACGATCCAGTTGTCAGAGTCCAGCTGGCCCGCGGCCGGCTCAGAAGCGAAACCGCTTCCAGTGAAGTCGTTGAAGTTGAACGTCACCTCTCCGTCGAGAACTTCGTCCGCGAGTGCAGTGCCAGGGAGCAGCGCGCAAAGCGTTGCAAGGGATAGGGAACTAAGTGCGCGGGACATGGTGCGTTTATACCTGGAGGCCGCCGCGGGGTGCTCGCCCACCGAACACCGCGGCCGCCGCGGGGGATACGACGCGCACTGTCGCGCCCGGTTGCAGGTTCAGTCCACCGCGCGGGTCAGCACCGACTTGAGGTAGTCCCCCTCGGGGAACCCGAGCAACCTAGGGTGATCCGGCGGTGCACCCCAGCGATCGAGCACCTGGAGGTTGCGGCGGGCCTTGTCAGCGGCCTCGATCAGACACATCTCGAAGTCGTCGCGAGTGACGTGGCTGCTGCACGACGCGGCCAACAGGTACCCCCGTGGGGCCAGCAACCGACAGCACGCCTGGTGCAGCTTGCCGTAGGCCTTGAGCGCACCGGACTTGGCGGCGTGGTTGGGGGCGAAGCTGGGCGGGTCGGCGATGATCAGATCGAACTGGGCGCCGGCCTCCTGCTGCGCGGTGAGGAACTTGGGGACGTCGGCGACCACCGGGGTGTGCCCGGCGGGGTCCAGTCCGTTGAGTGCCCAGGTCTCGCCCGCGGCTTCGATCGCACCGGCCGAGATGTCGACGGTGACGACCGAGCTGGCTCCGCCGAGCCCCGCGGAGGCCGAGAACCCGCCGATGTAGCTGTACAGATCGAGCACCCGGAGTCCGGCGGAGATCTTCCGCGTCACCCGACGTGCGGTCCGGTGGTCCACGAACATGCCGGTCTTCTGCCCGTGCACGAGGTCCACGCTCAGCTGCAGCCCCTGCTCGCTCACCACGACCTTCTGCGGGCATGGCTGTCCCCACACCTGCGAGACCTTCTTCTGGCCCCGACGACCGGTGCGAAGCATAAGCCCCTCGACACCGCGGGCTTGGAGCGTGGGGATCAGCGCGCTCACGATGGCGTCGCGCCACACCAGCGTCGCGGTGCCGTCGAGCTTGAGCGTGGCGTAGCTCCCGTACACATCGCAGACCACACCCGGCAGCCGATCGCCTTCCCCATGAAGGAGCCGATACGTGTCGGTTTGCGGCGGCACCACGCGGGTGCGCAGCGTCGCGGCGGCCTCGATGCGTCCCCGCAACAGGTCCTTGTCGATGGGCTCGTTGACGGTGGTGAGCAGCCGGACCGCGATCGGTCCCTCTTCCGCCCAACCCCGTGCGATGAACCGATCCCGCTCATCGACGATCGTGATCACGTCGCCGGGCGTACAGGCCAGACGCGCCAGGGCGTCGCGAAAGATCCACGGGTGTCCGCGCCGGATCGTCCGCCGCAGCGGCTTGCGGAGTTGAACCTTGACGTGCGCAGGCGAGGCCATCGAGAGCGGGTTGTAGCAGGACCGACCCCGAGCCCGGGCGATGTCGGCGACAACGGCCCTCCACACGGCCCACAGCGCCGCCGAAGCGACCCCACGAGGCTTGCTGGCGGAAAAAACGCGGATTAGGCTGTCACCAAGGCGTCGTTGGGCGCCAATGGGGCGGCGTGCGGTATCGAAACCAGGACGCTTGTTGAACATGGTGCGATCAACCGCAGCGTCGAGCTTTTTGGGCCTCCTGCTCGGTTGCACGTCCGTCGACTCGTCCGCTCCGGGGAGCGAGGAAAGCGGCGGCAGCACCGGGGCTGACCCGGCGCCCACAACCGGGCTGCTGACCACCGCGTCCAGCGGCTCCACCGCGGCCGACTCCAGCACCGGAGCGAGCAGCAGCTCCGAGGGCGGCGCCGAAACCGACGACTCGATCCAGCCCCCCGAGGTCGCGCCGCCCGACTGCGACAGCATCGAGCTCGACCCTCAGAGCCTGGCCGCGTGGCAAACCGAGCGGGGCGTGCTCCAGGGAGTCGCCCTGCACCCCGGCGGCGAGGCTACCGTTCTCGTCGGGGACAGCATCATCCAGTTCGGCGCCGACGGGGAGCCGGCCGACACCCTCCAACTCGACGCGGGCCTGCACCCCACCGCCATCGCAAGTGATGGGATGGGCAACCTCTTTGTCGCAGGCACGCTGGACGTCACGTTGCAAGGCGATGTCCATGGATTCGTCCGGCGATATGTTGGGCAACAGCTCGCGCGGCACACCGAACTCGCCCTGGAGTCCGGGGCCAACGAACGGCCGGTGTCGCTGGCGGCGGCGCCCGGGTACATCGCGGTGATGACCTCGGTCGAGTACGACGCCCTCTCCGGCGGATCGCCTGATTTCAACCGCCTCGACCGGCTGGATTCCAGCCTCGAGCTGGTCCGCAGCGAGCCCGCCGGACTCAACGCTCCGAGACATGCGATCGACGACGAGGGCACCACCTACTTCCTCGCCGCGGCAGACACCCTCACCGCCCTCGGGCTTGACGGAGAAATCCTGTGGTCCAGCACGATCACGGCCGCCGGCCAGAGCGTCTCCCTCTCGGTCGGCGCCAGCTCGGTTTGGGTTGCAAAACGCGAGGGCCCGGGGGGCGGAAGCATTCGAAGCTTCGACCGTGTCGACGGCACGCCTCGCGTCTCCGTGGATCTTTCAGCCCAGCGAGGCCGCACGGAACTCGAAACGCCGGCCGCGCTCGCCGCTCACCCGTGCGGGGGCGCGAGCCTACTCGCCACCGCATCGTCGGAGGACGAAGAGTCCATCTCGCTCTCCCACATCGCCGAAGACGGAACGCGAAACACGACCCCCCTGCCCTTCGCTCCCGGACAACCCAACGTGCTCCTCGGAGGCGATGCGTTCTTTGCATCGACCGCAGCCGACGGCGGCTCGCTCGCCCTGTTCCCGGTGGACGACGAACACCAGTGGGTCGGTTTCTGATGGATACGTTTCGCCCCCACCTGCTGGCACTCGGTCTCGCCCTGGCCGGCTGCGGCCAACCGACGTCCGGATCCGGGTCCGGAGCCGAGGCTGACACCGGAACCGAGGCCACCAGCATGGAGCCCGGTACCACGGGACCCACCGATGCGACTTCGTCCGCAGGGTCGTCCGGCGACTCCCAAGGCCCTACGTCCTCCGCCGGCGAGACCGACACTCCGGGCGAGTGCAGGACCTACAGCGACACCACCTACTCCCAGTGGCAACGCCTCGTCGACCCCGACCACCTCATCGCCGCGACCTCCGTCCTCGCCCTGGCTGATGGGGGCGTCGCTCTCGCCGGCCAGGAACGCATCGTGCGATACGACGCGCACGGAGACGCCATCGCGATTCATCACCCCCAAGGCAGCGTCCGGGGGCTTGGGCACGGCCTCCAGCCCGGCACATTCATCGCCGTCATCGAGACCAGCGAACTCCTCCGCGTAACCGCGTACGACCCCGCAGGGGAGACGGGCAGCTCGAGCGTCCCGTTTGAGTCGGGCGTGGTCGCGTACGGCATGCCGCTAGTCCAGGGCGACGAGACGACGGTACTCACCATGGTCCGAGGTACCGATGAGGGCGCGGGCATCCTGCAGTTTCGAGACGCGCAGCTCGCCCCGACGCTCGAGCTGGACGTCGAGTGGACCCTCGACACCTGGGCCGTGTCGCTGTCGAGCGGACGGACCATCGTGGGTTCGCTCGACGCCGAAGTCACCACGGCCACCCTCACCGCCTACGACGGCGGGGACACGCTTTGGTCCCACGTGGTCCCCGTCGCGGACCCCGATCAGCTCCTTCAACCGCACGCGCTCGCGGCGGGACCGGCGGTCTTCCTCCAGGCCTCGACCGCCCAGTTCCCTCTGAGCGCGCTCGACGAGGACGACGGGACTGTGCTGTGGGAGGAGACCCTCGAGATCCGTGCGATGGCCAAGACGCCGTGTGACGAGGTCCTCGCGATCGTGACCGGCGAGAGTTTCGACCTCTTGTACCGGCTCGACATCGACGGCCCCCACTTGCTGACGCAGCTCACCCGTCCCAGCGATCCCCACGACGCAGACGCGACGATCACGGGGCTCTCGGTGGGCCCGGATGGGACCATGTTCGTCGCGCGGTTCATGGAGACGCTCGGCACGGGACAGCCCGTCGCGAACCTGATGGCGTACTGAGCGTCTCTCCCGTCCTCCAGACAACGACGTCTGCGTGTCTCATCGGCACCGCGTGTGCGCGTATCCGCTCGGGCCTCGTGGACCCCCAAGAATTCCTCACGGATGCAAACCCGCGGGA
>CAJXVA010000465.1 GCA_913061055.1 uncultured Pseudomonadota bacterium | reverse complement strand
ACGAGATGTAGAGAGGTCTCGTGGGCTCGGAGATGTGTATAAGAGACAGGGGCTTGGGTGCGCAGCTCGGCCGCGATGACCTCGCCACCTGGTGGCCTTCGTGGGCTTGAGGCAGGACACACCCCAGCACTTGCGCCTGCTGCCCTCGGCGCGCACCTTTGCACGAGCATGAGCAAGGTCGCAGCCCGCGTCGTTCACTACGGAGCCAACGATCCGCAGACGTATCGCGGCGGCGTGGAGTCCTTCGCCCGCAACCTCCGGCTCATCTTCGACGAGGTGTCGTTCATGTTTCCGGGCAACCTCGACGTGGAGAAGGTCCGCCGCGAGAAGCTCATGGTGGTTTGCGACAACCACTGGGTCACCGACTGGCCGACCGACATCCCGGTCATCGGGTTTCAGCACGGGGTTGCGGCGGTCAAAGCTTCGATCACCGGCAACCGGACGGGCCGCAAGATGGCGAAGCGGCAAGCCAAGGCGGCCAAACGCGACAACACCATCTGGGTCGCGTGCGCGGACTGGATCGCCACCACCTTCGAGGCGCTCAGCGGCAACGGGGCCGAGCACGTCATCTACCACCAAGTCGACCTCGAGCGCTTCGACGGCAAGCGTGTCGACACGGATCCCAAGCTCGTGCTGCACGATGCCCGCGGTGCGCACAAAGGCGAGTCCGAGGTTGCCGGTCTCACCCGTCGATTCCCCGACTGGAAGCTCGAACCCTTGGCCTGCGAGCCCAGCGAGGTCCCGGACCGGATGCGCAAGGCCGCCGCATTTCTGCACCTGAGCAAGTACGAGGGCAACAGCATCGTGGTCAATGAAGCGCTGGCGATGGACCTGCCGTGCTTCGTGACCAAGGTGGGGCTCATGAAGGACGAAGCTCGCCCCCGCGATGTCCACATCGTCGACCCCGAGCAGGCCTTCGCCGACCCCGACTATCTCGACCGGGAGTTCGCCGCGTTCCTGCGTTCGCTAAGCAGTCGGGAGTACGCGCCGCGCGAGTGGACTCTCGCCAACGCACACCTCGATGTTGTCCGCGACAAGTGGCGAGCGGTCGTCGCACAGTGGCGCGCCGCGTGGCCTGGGGCATAGGGAACCATCGAGGCGGGCTGCCCCTACGGCGGCCCAGGTGACTCCGGAAATTTCGGTTGGCCGATGCCTTGCAGTAGCGTCGGCGCGTGAAACGCTCTGGAACCGTCACTCGTCGTCGCATGATGAGCACCCTTGGTCTCGCGACCGCAGCCACGATGGGCACCGGCTGCTGGGGTAGCTTCAGCCTCACCGGAAAGGTCTACGACTGGAACGGATCGTTTGGCAGCAAGTGGGCCAGCTGGGGCGTGTTCCTCGTGTTCATCATCCTGCCGGTCTACGGCGCGCTGCTGTTCATCGACGCCATCATCTTCAACACGATCGAGTTCTTCTCCGGCAAGAACCCGATTCAGCGCAGCGCCGACCTCGGCAATGGCCAGCGCATGGTGTTCTCTCCGGTTGAGGGAGACCCCGAGGCGGTCGAGGTGGAACACTACGACGGCGACAAGGTCGTCCGCGCGTTCCGCATCCACAAGACGCGCCGCGGCTTCAAGCTTCGCGACGGTCGCGGGGAGCAGCTTCAGGTCGAGGCCGAAGCCGAGCAGGTTGCGCTGCTCGACGCCGACGGTGCTCAGATCGCCGCGCTCGACGGCCGAGGCCACGACCTCGCCGCTGCCGACATCGAGGACGGTGGCAACCCAAGCGAAGCCGTCATCGCCGTTCTGGACGGAGACTCGATGGGCCGCATGCTTGCCGTCGCCGACCGCTCCCAAATCGGCGCTCGGGTCTGAATCACCCGAACTCCGACACGGCGTCTCGAGGGTCCTTCCGGGCTCTCGATGGCGCCGTTGATCGTTAATCGGTCAGCCCCGCTTGCGCCTGAGTTTCGCGGTCGCGAAGGCCCAGTCTTCGGCGCTGATCGTGCGTGTGACCGTGCCCAGCACCGCAAAGCTGCCGAGCACGATTCCCGCCACCGACAGCAGCTCGATCCAGGGCCCGAAGTCAGTCCACAGCACGAACGCCCAACCGGCCGCAGCTCCGAGGCTGGCCACGAGCACGACCCGCAGGTAGGCACCCAACGGGAAGATGTCGCGCAGCGGGATGCCGGACGCCTTGGAAATGTAGCGCGTGTAGACGACAGCGATCGGGAAGAACGCCAGTGCGGTCCCCATCGCAGGACCGACAAATCCGACGATGAGCAGCAGCGGCACGCTCAACAGGACGTTGAACGAGAACGACTGCAGCGCGGCGTGGAGCACGTATTTGGGCTTGCCCGCGGCCACGATCACGGTTCCGAAGGCCGCGACGCGGAGGATCGACAGCAGCGTGTACCAGCGGAACACCGGCACCGCGTCCAGGTACGCCTTGCCACCGAGCAGTTCGATGAAGGCTTCGGCACCCACGAAGAACACCAACGTGACCGGCACAACCAACAGCGACACTTTGCCGATCGAACCCTTCCACGCGTCGATCGCATCGCGCGCCCGTCCCTCGCGGAATGCTTCGACGAGCGAAGGGGCGAGCGCGGTGGCCACCAGATAGGGGATCCGAGTGACGACCGGAATCTGGTAGGCGCCGGCTCGATAGACCGCGTACGTGTGGGCGGGAAACGAGGCGATGACCAGGAGCTGATCGAAGCGGTTGTTGAGCGAGGCCACCATGTCGGTGGCGCCAAGCGGAAGCCCAAACTGCACGAGTTCTTTGGTCGTCACCGGCGAGGGCACCCGCGGGCAGTCCGCGTAGCAATTGCGCATGACCACAGCCACGAACGCGAGCTGCCCGAGGGCCACCGCGCTCATGCTCATCGCCACGACCGAGGGCGAGTACCCCAGCGCAATCGGAAGCAACGTGCTGATCGAAACCGTCAGTGACCGAAACACGCCGTAGGTGGCCGCCGTTCGAGGCCGGCGCTCCACGACCGCGAGGTTGGGCAAGATCCGGGCGGGCAAGTCCCCCAACGGGAACAGCAACAGAAACATCAACGGCGAGAGGTCGGTCGGCGCCTCCTCGAACAGGTCGAGAGAGGCGATCAGTGGGGTCGCGTAGGCCCCCAACACGACGAGGATCGCGGCTCCGACACCGCCGAGCACGATCAACAGCCACACCACCTTGCGCGCGATGGCGGCTCGTTCCTCGATCGGTCGCCCAGGGAGGAAGAACATGACGCTCTGGTGGAAGCCCGCCAGCAGCAGTAGCGCCATCGTGTTGTAGATCAGAAGGAGGCCCGAGAGACTCGCGACCTCGGCCTTTCCGGTGAGCCGAAGAATCGCGATCGGCGTGATGATGTCGGCGATGGTCGCAAGGACGTTGCCGACCACCAGGATCGACGCATCACGCGAGACATTGCGTTCGGGTTCGCTCACCGGACCCACGTCTACGTCGTCGTGGTTTTTCGGACCGACCAGATAAAGCCGTCGTACCAGAAGTGCATGAGGCTGACCACGATGGTCACGGCCCAGAAGCTCCACAGGGATCCGCCCAAGCCCGCCCAAGCCTCCACGGCGAGGCCGTACAGCAGCGCACCGAGCACGAAGGCGACCCAGGTGAGCACACGGCCTGCAGGTACATCCCGCAACCGGAGTACTCGCTGCATGTTGTTGCCCTCAGTGGCCCACACGATGCCGAAGTACTGCAGGGCATGAAATGCGTTCATCACCAGGAACGCCTGTCCCCAAGGGTTGAAGCCCCAGCAATAGATCGAGACCAACCCGGTGCTCGTCAGCAGGTACACCTTCTGCCATGGGACGTGTTTGCCGCGCTGATGGTCGCGCCACGCAGCCCAGAGGTAGTGAACCAGCATCAGGGCGCCGATGCCGAGAATCGCCCAGGTGAAGTAGACCTGGTTCGACTCCATCTTGACCGGGATCTCGGTGAAGAACGCGGCCTTGACGGCTTCGAACTCTCCGAAGTCTTCGAAGTGGTCGAGCATCGTCACGCCGGCGACGATGGGGCCCGCATACAGCACCTGGTTGATCCAGAAGTCCCGGCCTCGACCGGCGAGGGGGTCGTTGCCGGAGCGCACTTCGTAGATCCGGGCAAACCCGAAGGTCTGAGCGCCGGAGTGATAGACGTCCCAGAACGTCGCGAGGACGGAGGCCGAGACTGCAACCCACGTCGAGATGTGGATCGCGACGAACAGCAGCGGCGGGATGAGGTACATCCGCCACTTGAAGCGCGTGCGGACCTCGGTGTTGCCGTGGCTGCGCCAAAACACGATCACGAGGTGGGCGTGGATGAACACGCCGAGCACCACGTTGTTGAAGGTGACGTCCTGGTCCCACCAGACGAAGACGTCCTGGCCAACCTCGCCCAGCCCGACCATCGCTCCGAGCCACAGGGCAACGAGCGGAGGCGCGAGAAAGAACACCCAGTCGTACAGCGGCGAGACGATGTATGGCGAACGCGTTCGCGGCTGCTGTTGGGCCCCCACCGACGCGCAGGATAGTGCGCTGGGCGCAGGTGGCCAAAACCCGCGCATCTGGGTCGTGGGGCCCTCCACCCATAGACCCCTTCCACAGGACGAGAGAAGGCGGTCTAGCGGGGTCCTCGCGGCCGCGAGCGAGCTGTCTGTGCGGCTCGCGAATTCGAACCGCGATGGAGCGCGGATGTCGCGAACCTCGGGCTCACGCCGGGTTCGCGAGCCGGAAGACCGGCCCGTCGGGGATCTGGAAGTAGCTGTGGTCCTGTTCGGAGACCTCGAGCCGCGCCATCCCGCGCGCACCCAGGCGCGTCTCCGTGGCAGCTGCGTCGGCAACAGCGATCTCGATCCACGTGCCCATCTCGCGGTGCTGCGTCTCGTTGAGAGCCTTGTCCGCGGCCACGAAGTCGAAGCCGATGTTGCTACCTCCGAATGAGAACACGTCCATCGCGTCCGTCGGATGCGACACGGTGGCGCCGAAGATCTCGGTGAAGAGGCTGCGGATGTTGTCGCGCGCCGAGTCGACGACAACACACCGAAGATTTCCGCCTAGCTTTGCCATGCCCTGAGCCTGGACCATCGGGACCACGAACCCCAGCCCAGGAGTCCGAAACGCCCGCGCGTTCGTCCAGACCCCCGAACGGCGTCCGATGGGGCCCTATACTCAGCGCATGGTGGAGACCGTTGATCCCGCGCTTCGGGATGTGTTGCGTTCGGTGAACCTGCGCAGCAGCGTGATGTCGCGTGCGATTCTGCGCGAGCCGTTCTCCGTGCGTAGCGACGCAATTCCGCGGGCGGTGTTCCACGCGGTCGCCCGGGGGTCATGCCTCATCGACCTCGGTCCGAAGACACCGCCCGTCGCACTCGAGGCCGGGGACGTCGTGCTGCTCACCCACGGCGACGCCCATGTGCTCGCCCGCGGCGAAGCGCTCACCTCCAACATCGCCAGCCTCCCGCACCACGACGACGGCACCTGCGTGGCAACGCTCGTCCACGGCGGAGATGGAGACGAGGTCACCATCATCTGCGGTACCTTCGAGATGCAGCACCCGGCAAGCGACGTGATGTTCGCCTTCTTGCCAGCGCACCTGCACGCGCGCGGTTCGGCGGGTCCGGGGCTGGGAGCGTGGCTCGACACGTCGATCCAGATGCTCGCTCAGGAGCTCGACGCCAACGCACCCAACGCCGAGGCCACGATCGCGAAGTTCACCGACATCCTGGTCATGCATCTGCTTCGCGCCTGCGTCGAACAGGCACCCAGCCGCGGCGGTGGCTGGCTCTCTGCGCTTCGCGACCCTCGGATTGGCCGGGCCATCGCCACGATGCATCGCGATCCAAGCGGCGACTGGACGGCGACGGCGTTGGCACGCGCCGCGGGCATGTCTCGCTCCAGCTTCTTTGCCCGGTTCTCGGAGCTGGTCGGGGAGCCGCCTGCCAAGTACCTCGCGAGATGGCGGGTCTCGGTCGCCGCCGACCTGATCGAACGCGAAACCCTCAGCGTCGGGGAGCTCGCGGAACGGGTCGGCTATGCGTCGGAGGACGCGTTCAGCAAGGTGTTCAAGCGCGTGATGGGTGTGAGCCCGGTCGAGTTTCGTCGCCAGGCCCACCCCGCGCGCTGAGTCGCTACCACTGGTGCCAGTCGGTCGACCCGTACACAGCGACAGTCGGCGGCGCCTCGAACAACGCTCCAAACGCCTTGCCGAACTTCGGGTTGCCGTAGAACGCCTCGATCATCGAGTCATCGGTCCAAACGTCGACCGCGAAGAACTCCTGTGGGTCCTCGGGCGTCCCGACCCACACCACGTGCGCGACATCTCCCAACGCCGTGGCGCCCTCCTCCCCCGCCATCGCGACGGCGTCGTGAGCAGCCTGCGCCGCCTCGAGATCTTCGTCGGCCAGGCGTCCTCGGACGACGACATACCAGTGATCACCACCGTCACCGTCTTCGAGAGCTCCCCAGCCATGCCAGTCGTCGCGTTTGGCGAACAGCTCGAGGGTGGGTGGAGCGGCGAACAGCATGCCGAAGGCGGCCTGGAACTTCGGGTCCCCGTACACAGCCAGCGCCCCGTCGAGATTCGTCCACTGGTCGATCCCGAGGAACTCATCTTCGACGCCACCGAGCATCGGCGTCCCCAACAGCGCGTCGTGGCCGAAGTCGCCCGCCATCATCGCCGCCTCCTGTCCCCCCATCGCGACGGCGTCGTGGGTGGCCTGTGCCATGGACAGATCGTCGGTGAACAGGGAGCCGCGGACGAGCGCGCCCCATTCCCCGGCCGGCTCCTCTCCGGTGCTCGACGACCCATCGGATCCAGAGCTAGACGTGTCCAGCGACCCGGTCGAGGTCGCGCTCTCGTCCGATGTGGATCCCTCAGAGCTCGAGCCGGGCCCGCTGGTCGAGGGGCCGACCGAACCGCCCACTTCGCCCACGGTTCCAGAGGTCCCGCCGGTCGAGGTGTCCCCGGTTTCGCCTTCTGAGGCACCATCGTCTCCGCACGCGCCGAGCCCAAGAAGAGCGGTGAACAGGAGTGTGGGGCGTCGAAGGGGTCCGAGCGTCGTCATGATCCCAGTCTGCTCACCGAACGCCTCCGGGGCGACGGCCGAGCGTCCAGGCGATCCGCGCGTTCGTCCGAATCAGCGCAGAACCTTGATCGACCCACTGGAGTAGCCGGCGCCGAGCATGGCGAGAGCCGAGACGAGAGTGCTCCCGAACAAAGCGACGGTGATGACTTCGAGCATGCGGTCCCTAGCCGGATGCCCCCGGATTGGGTTGAAAAAAGATCAGCTCGACTCGGACATCAGGTACGTGACCTTCTGCGGGCTCTCCTCGACCAGCCGCGTCTGCGTCCGTGAGGCCGAGAAGTCCACGGTCGCCTGGAACACCTGCGCATACGCGTGCGTGCAGATGGGCGGAACGAGCCCCTCGGGAAAACCCAGATCCAGGTAGAGCCCACCGGGCGCCGCTCGCGTCGAGAGCTCCACGCCTTTGTGAAACGACGCCCATCGCAGCGACGCGGTTCGCAGCAGCAGCTTCGGGGTGAGAAACCCGAGAAGACCCGCGTACATCGCGTTGGCCATCAACGACTTGGTCAGCTCGTACCAGAAGCGCGAAAAATCCTGGTCGGACCAGCCATGCGCGTCGGCCAGCGCCAAACACAACGCGGTGTACTCGACCTCGAGGACCCACCGGTTGGACGTCGGCGGCTGCTCGACCATCTCACGCAGGCGTGGGGGAAGAGCTTCGACCTGCGCGTCGGAAAACGTGTAGAGGCTCAGCGCGGTACGAACCAGCGACGCCTTCGCCCGGCACGCAGGGAAGGAGTCCAAGCCACTGGGGAGTGTCGCTAAATAGGCTTGTAGGGTCGGAAACACGTGTTGCCCGTGAGGGTGATGGTCGGCCCGGTTTGAAGAAACTACAAGCGGCACCGGTGGTACGCTGCGCCGCCGTGATCCACCTTTACGTGCATGGACGAGGCCGAGGTCATGCGACGCGCTGTCTCTTATACACATCTCCGAGCCCACGAGACCTCTCTACATCTCGTA
>CAJXVA010000464.1 GCA_913061055.1 uncultured Pseudomonadota bacterium | reverse complement strand
ACGAGATGTAGAGAGGTCTCGTGGGCTCGGAGATGTGTATAAGAGACAGGAGCAATACGCCCACGATGACGATCCATGCCGCAAGCACCTGTGGATGCACACCACCGAGCGCGAGCGCAGGGCCAGCGACGGCAAGCCCGAACAGGCTTCGGGTCCAGCCGAAGTTGCCGACCGGCGATCGCTGTCCGGAAGCTTTCGTCACCGCTGCGAGCGTAGCTTGAAGATTTCCGAACACGAACGCTCATTCGACAGGCCGAAGGATTGCCGGCGGCTCGATCCTCCTCCATACCGAAACACGATGCTCGCGATCGATGGAGGCTCCCCGGTGCGGACTCTGCCCTGGCCCGCGTGGCCTCAGTTCGAGCCCGATGAGCGGGACGCGGTCGCAGAGGTGTTGCTCAGCGGGCGCGTCAACTACTGGACGGGGACCCGAGGGCGGGCGTTCGAGCGGTCGTTCGCGGACTACACCGGGGTGGCGCACGGCATCGCCGTATCCAATGGCACGGTCGCGATCGAGGTTGCCCTGCAGGGGTTGGGCATCCAACCCGGAGACGAGGTGATCGTTCCCAGTTGTACGTTCGTCGCCACCGCGAGCGCTGTCCTGCGGATGGGTGCGCGGCCGGTATTCGCCGACCTGTGCCCGCTCAGCGGCAATCTGACGCCGCAGAGCGTCGACGCGGTGGCCACCGAGCGCACGCGGGCGGTGATCGCCGTTCACCTTGGAGGCTGGCCAGCGCGGGTCGTCGAGCTTGCAGAGCTGTGCCACAGCCGCGGAGTCGCGTTCATCGAGGATTGCGCGCAGGCACACGGGGCTGCGGTGGGAGGCCGACGCATCGGCTCATTCTCCGACGTGGCGGCGTTCTCGTTCTGCCAGGACAAGATCATGACCACCGCCGGAGAAGGGGGGATGGTCGTCACTGCGGACGAGGCTCTCGCTCGCAGGATCTGGAGCGCCAAGGACCATGGCAAGAGCTGGGAGGCCGTCTACGAGCGGAAGCATCCGCCGGGATTTCGTTGGTTACACGAGACGTTGGGGACCAACGGACGCATGACGGAGCTCCAGGCCGCGGTCGGTTCGCGCCAGCTCGAGAAGCTGGATGCGTGGGTTTCTCGGCGACGCGAGCATGCGGCACGCCTTCGCCGGGCGCTCGGCCGCCACGCGCCGTTCGACACACCAGAGCCGCCGAAAGACGTGTACGGCGCCTACTACCGTCTCTACACCCGAGTCCGGCCCGAGGCCTTGGCGCCGGGATGGGATCGCGATCGCCTGATGGTCGCGCTCGAGGCCGAGGGGTTGCCGTGCAGGGTTGGAAGCTGCACGGAGATTTTTCGCGAGAAGGTGTTCGACGGGCTCCCGAGGCCCGAACTCCCGGTCGCCGCGCAGCTCGCTCGGGTCGCTCTGTCCTTCACGACGCACCCCACGCTCGACGAGGGCGCCCTCGCGGACGCCGAGCAAATCCTGGACAAGGTGCTTGCCGTCGCGACTCGCTGAATCTTTTTGCACGGAAGTCGCGGGGCTCGTGCACGAACCCATGAGGTGAACGACGACGGGTATGCACGCCGCGGCAAGCGGGTGCTCGACGTCGCTGTATCCGGTGCTGCACTGGCCGTTTCGTGGCCGTTGCTGCTGGGTGTTGCGGCGGTGGTGCGCACGCAGCTGGGCGCTCCGGTGCTGTTTCGGCAGCGTAGGCCGGGGCGTGACGGCCGGCCGTTCACGATTCTGAAGTTCCGCACGATGACCGACGCTCGAGACGAGAGCGGCGCCCTTCTCAGCGACGGGGAGCGACTGACCCGCGTGGGGCGGTGGCTGCGGCGAAGCAGCTTGGACGAACTCCCGGAACTCCTCAACGTGCTTCGCGGAGACATGAGCTTGGTCGGGCCGCGTCCTCTGCTCGACCGCTACCGGCCGTTCTTCTCGACCCGTGAGCAGACCCGTGAGTCCGTGCGGCCGGGGATCACCGGGCTCGCGCAGGTGCTGGGGCGAAACCATCTGCCGTGGAGTGAGCGCCTCGAAGCCGACGCGCGATACGTCGAGACCCTGAGCCTTCGCCGCGACGTTCGGATTCTGCTCGACACGGTCCTGGCGGTGGCGAGCGCCCGCGGCGTGGAACAGGACGCGCCGGCGGCGATGGACGACCTCAACGTCGAGCGTCGACTACGGCTCGCACCTCTGGGGCCGCAACACGCCGAGGATCTGGTCGAGCTTCACCGGGCATCGTTCGAGCCCGAAGAACTCGAAACGACGATCTTCGCCGGCCATGGGGTCGCACGCTACTACGCCGACGTCCTCGGCGAGGGCGGGGAGCACAGCGCGCTCGGAGCGTTTGAGCGCGACACTCTCGTCGGTTACGCGCACATTCGGGAGCAGTCCGGGAGGTCGCACCTCAACCAGATCGCGACCTCCCCGCACGCGCGAGGCCGAGGGGTTGGGCGTGCTCTGTTCGAAGCCTGGGAGCGGCGGGCTCGGTCACCGGTGCTGAGCTTGGAAGTTCGCGAGGGGGCGCCCGCAGCAGCGTGGTACCGCCGCCGCGGCTTCCAATCTCGGACGCGCGCCGTGTTGTGGAGGATCCCACCCGCCAGCGGTACCGGCGCTCGAGCGGAGCGGCTGGAGGCATCGTCCGAAGACGTGGCGCAACACCGCCGCTATGGGTTCAGTCGCGCGGTGGTGCGAGGCGCATCCGGGCCGCTGGTCGTTGGACGTCTGGGAGAGCACGATCTCCGCATCGACGCGGCATGCCCTCCCGATGTCCTGGAGGCCGCCCGGGCCGTGGTTCCGCAACGGCGCCTGCTTGTGATCGGTGGTGGACGACCCCCGCGGCGTGACGCCCAGCGGCTTCACACAGTCTTGCGCATGGAGAGGGGGGCGCCGTGAATGCACCTGTGGCCGCGGACCCCGTTCAGGAGCACGGATGGCTCGGGCTGGACGATGCTGCAGCGTGGGACGAGGTCACGGACGCCGCCGGCGCGGACGTCTTTCATCGGTCGTGGTTTCACCGACTGGCTCGAATCCGAGGGGAAGGCGAACCGCAGCTCTTCGTGTGGAGAACGGCCTCGGTCTTGGTGATCGTGCCGCTGTTGTTTCGCGACATTCCCGGCGGAACCGGTTGTGACGTCAGCAGCGTCTACGGCTACGTCGGGCCAGCGGTCCGAGGCACACCGCGGCCCGGTGACGTTGCGAGGTTTCGCAGTGTGCTACGGCGAGCCCTCGAAGCCCGCGATGTGGTCAGCGTGTTCTCGCGGTTGCACCCGCTGTGCGACCGCCGTGCATGGCTTGAAGGACTCGGGCAGATCGAGTCCAGTGGGCTCACGCTGGCGGTGCCCTTGGACGGCACCGATGCCGAGGGGCAGTCGCGCTATCGGGGGAGCCACCGCCGCGAGATCACCCGACTCTACGCGCGGGGCTACTCCGTCCAAGACGAAGCCCATTGCGTCGATGCCTTTCATGACCTCTACGCCGCAGCGATGGCCCGGTTGGGCGCGGGAAGCCGGTACTCGTTCACCGCCGAACACATCCGCACGCTCATCGACGAGGGCGACATGAATCTACTCGTGGTCCGCCGCGGCAGCGATGTTGCCGCAGCCGGACTGTTCACCCGCGGCGAGCTCGGGTCTCACTACTTTCTTTCGGGAACGCATCCCGAGCATCGCAAGCTCGCGCCGTCCAAGCTGTTGGTGCACGCGGGCTGCACCTGGGCCCGGAAGCGTGGCGCCGCGTGGATGCACTTGGGCGGCGGCGTCGGCGGAGCGCAGGACTCGTTGTATCGATTCAAGGCTGGGTTCGGGTCCCAACCGCATGTCTTTCATACGTGGCGGTGGATCGTGAATCCCGATCGCTATCGATGGCACTGCGAACGTGCTGGCGCCGAGGAAACCGGCGGGTTCTTTCCCGCGTATCGATGCCCATAAAAGTTCACAGAAGCGAAGCGGCCGCCGCACTCAAGGGTGGGTTCTTCGATGGTTGGAAGTACGAACAGCAAGCTCGGTTCTCGGCGTTCGAGAACTCGGAGCAAGCTCGGATGGAAACATCTGCTCGACGGGGCGGTCGTTCTCGTCGGGGTGTTCTTTGCGTACTTCGCTCGGTTCGAAGCCGTGCCTCCGCCGGTCTACGCGATGCAGGCGTTGCTGGTCCTTCCGCTGTTGGCGATCTGCCGCGTGTTCGTGCTGCACTACGCCGGTGTCTATCGCCGCAGCTGGCGTGACACGGACCTCGGCGACGCGATTCAGCTCAGCTTGTTTCACGGCAGCATCTCGGGCGTACTCATCGTCGTTCGGTTTGCCGGCCCGCACGTGTTCGCCGACCTCACGCCCGTTCCGCTCTCGGTGATCGGCATCGAGGGCTTGTTCGCATTGGGAGGCTCAGCAGCGGTGCGCTCGTGGACACGGCGCGTCCACGAACGCCGCAACAGCACCGCGGATGGGCACGTGGCTCCCAAACGGGCGCTTCTGGTCGGGGCAGGCCGCGAGGGCTGCTACACCGCTCGCGGGCTCGAAGCGCGGAGCGAACTGGGCTACGCCGTCGTGGGATTCCTCGACGATGAACGTCGCCGCGGCGAGGTCGTGGGTGGAGTCGAGGTGCTGGGCACGACCAAGGACCTCCCGGATCTGGCGGCGCGTTTGGGCATCGACCTTGCGGTGCTGACCCACGGTGGCCCGAGTGCGCGGCTGGTGCAGGACTTCATGGTTCACTGCAAGTCTGCCGGCATCTCGGCCCACACGATTCCGCCACTTCCCGACCTTCTCTCGGGGCGCCGGTCGTTGTCGCAGATCCGTCCGCTCGATTTGGCCGAGCTGCTTGGCCGCGAAGAAGTCGACTTCTCTGCCTCGAGCTGGCGCCGGGTCGCCAGCGTCTGCAAGGGACGACGGATTCTCGTGACCGGGGCTGGCGGCTCGATCGGATCGGAGCTGTGCCGGCAGTTGGCCGAACTGCAGCCCGAGCGCATCGTTCTCGTCGACAACAACGAGAACAACCTCTTCGACATCGACAACGAGATCCGGCGCATCGGCAAGGACATCGGTCATGCGTGCCTGGTCGACATTCGGAGCCGACAAGACCTCAGGCGGGTGTTCGAGACCCACAAACCACAGCTCGTGTTTCACGCCGCGGCGTTCAAACACGTGCCGATGATGGAGTTTCATCCGTCGGCGGGTGTCCTCAACAACGTCATGGGCACGCGCCTGCTTTCCGAGGTGGCTCGTGCGCACGGCGTGGAGCGTCTCGTCATGGTCTCGACGGACAAGGCGGTTCGCCCGACCAATGTCATGGGCGCTACGAAACAGGTCGCGGAGAAGGTCGTGCAGTCGAGCAACGAGGGCGAGGGGACACGGGCCTGCGTTGTGCGGTTTGGCAATGTGCTCGGCTCCCGCGGGTCGGTGTTTCACACGTTTGCCTCGCAGATCGATCGCGGCGGGCCGGTCACGGTGACGCACCCCGAGATCACGCGGTTTTTCATGACGATCCCCGAGGCGGTGCGACTGGTCATCCAGGCCGTATCCGTCGCCGAAGGGGGCGAGATCTTTCTGCTGGAGATGGGCGAGCCGGTCGCAATCATGGAACTCGCCAAGCAGATGATTGAACTGTCCGGTGGGAGTGCCCAGGACATGCCCATCGTGTTCACGGGGCTGCGGCCCGGCGAGAAGCTCCACGAAGAGCTGGTCTACGAGCACGAAGAGACCGTCGAGTGCGATGTCGAGGGACTGCTCGTTGCGCGGGGCGCAGGCGTTGACGCCGGGATGGTTCGTTATGCGGTGGCGGGTCTCGAGCGGGCGGCCAAGGACGGCGATGACCTCGAGGTCCGCGACCGGCTGGCGTCGTTCACGGACTGCCCGGTCATCTCCAGACGCCCTCAGCTCCGAGAAGCCCGTTGATGCACATCCTGTATCTGCATCAGTACTTCGTCGGCCCCGATGGCTCCGGAGGCACGCGGTCCCTGGAGATGGCACGCCGGTGGGTGCAGTGGGGACACCGGGTCACGTTGGTCACCTCCTCAGCGCTGTTTTCGGCGGGACCCACCGACCGTGTCCAACGGACCTGTGTCGAGGGCATCGACGTTGTGGTGCTGCCGGTGCCCTACACGGGCGAGATGTCGTACGCGCGACGCATCCAGTCGTTTCTTTCGTTCGCGATACAGGCGAGCCGCTGGGCGGCGAAGACCTCGGCCGATGTCGTGTTTGCCAGCAGTACGCCGCTGACGATCGCAATCCCAGGGTTGGTCGGTGCGGCCGCCCAGCGCGTGCCCATGGTGTTTGAGGTCCGAGATGCGTGGCCCGATCTTCCGATCGCGATGGGGGCGCTGAAGAATCCTGCGGCGATCTGGGCTGCGCGAAAGCTCGAGGCCGCAGCTTGCCGGGGCGCGGCCCAGGTCATCGCCCTGTCCCCCGGAATGGCCGACAGCATCGCCCGATGTGGCGTGGAGAGGGCGCGGATTCACCTGGTGCCGAATGCTTGCGACACCGTCGCATTCGATGTCGACGAGGACGAGGCGCGGGCCTTCGTACGGCGAACCGTTCCTGGGGACGGTCCGCTCGTTGTCTATGCCGGGAGCTTTGGTGCGATCAACGACGCCGCGTGGCTGGTGGACGTTGCCGCCGCAACGCCCGGAGTCCGTTTCGCGTTCGTCGGCCAAGGGCCGGGGCGCGAGGCGTTGGTCGGCCGAGCGCGTGCCAAGGACCTTCTGAACCACCGCGTATTCGTCCTTCCGCCGATCGCCAAGCGAGAGGTACCGCTGCTGCTTCGTGGCGCCGCGATGGCGACGTCGTTGTTTCTCCCCATCCCAGCCATGGAGGACAACAGCGCGAACAAGTTCTTCGATGCGCTCGCGGCCGGGACCCCGGTTGCAATCAACTATGGAGGCTGGCAGGCCGAGCTGCTGGGTCAGTCCGGCGCCGGCATCGTCATGCCCCGGGCCAAGGTCGAGGCGGCCGCGTCCCAGCTCCGCGGTGCGGTTCATGACGAGGCATGGCGCGTGAGCGCTGGGCGGGCGGCGCGGACTTTGGCGCGTACACGGTTCGATAGGGATCGACTGGCCGCAGCGGCGCTGGACGTTGTGCAGCGGGCTGCCGCTGGATGAACTGCAGGGTGAGCAGCATCCCGAACAGGAACACGCCCCTCGAGTCGTAGAAGTCGCCGGAGACCTGTGCGCAGGCAAGGTGCAGCAGAAACACCGCTGCCGTCGTGGGATCGACGCGACCACTTCGAACAACGATCGCGACGATGGGGACGGCCAGGGCAAGCAGCAGGACGATGAGTCCAAGGATGCCGCCGTCGGTCAGCGCTTCGAGTTCGAGGTTGTGGGGATAGACGCCGTGCCCGCGGGCGCGGAAACCATTGAGGCCGTCCCCAAACCAGGGAGAGCGGGCGACCATCTCGAGCGCTGCGTCGCGCAGGGGACCGCGCCCAGAGTCGTAGCTCTGCTCAAAGGTCAGCACCACGACCCGGTGCTGAAACCCCTCCAGCGCGCTGCGACCGACGCTGCTCCAGCGAACGATCGCGGCCAGGGCGAGGGAGCTGCCGACAAGTGCGATTGCGGTGCGGCCAACCTGGACGCGCCGCATGAACAACAGCCCGCCCACACCGACAAGCGTTCCGGCGAGTGCGCCTCTCGAGCCGCTCAAAATGACCAGCAGCGCCGCCACGGTGAGTCCGACCAACGGCCAGCCACGCTTGCCGCCGTCGAGGACCGCACCGAAGCAGACGACCAACAAAAGCCCCATGTTGCGGCCGTAGACGTTGGGGCCCCCGCCCAGAACAGCGAGCCGCCCGCCTCCGGACAGGACGCTGCTCGCGAGGCCAATGGCCGCAAGTACCCCGAACAGAACCGCAACCACGCGCCACAGCGAGTCCGTGGTGGCGCGTACACCTGCGAGCAGGGTGAGCCGCCGCAGGCACAGCAGGCCGAGCGCCATCACGAGGAGGTCGCTGGCTTTGACCACGGCGAGCGTGTCGTCCGGTGCCCACATCGTCGAGAGGAGGAAGTAGCCGAAGAACGCCAGGAGGCCGACCGGCGGG
>CAJXVA010000463.1 GCA_913061055.1 uncultured Pseudomonadota bacterium | reverse complement strand
ACGAGATGTAGAGAGGTCTCGTGGGCTCGGAGATGTGTATAAGAGACAGCTTCGGTCCCTGAGCCGGTCCTGTCCGACGTCTCCGGTTGTTGGGCGCAGAGCGTCTGTCGGTGGTGCAGCCGCCGATGTGCAGTTGTCGGAGCCGTCACGCCGGATGAGCCTCTCGGACGGCAGCGCCCACTGTCCCCGCGGCGTTGGACTGGGTGTGCAGTTCGGCGTAGTGGCCCCCGGCCGCGAGCAGCTCGTCATGCGTGCCGCGCTCGACGATCCGGCCACCCACGATCACCAGAATCTGATCGGCGTTTCGGATCGTCGACAACCGGTGAGCGATCACGAAGGCGATCCGACCCTCCAGCGCGGCGTCGATGCCCGCCTGGACTTGCGCCTCGGTTTCGGTGTCGAGCGAAGACGTGGCTTCGTCCATGATGAAGATCTGGGGATCGGCCAATACCGCCCGGGCCAACGAGATGAGCTGGCGTTGCCCCGTCGAGAGCTTGCCACCTCCTTCGCCTACGGCGGTTGCGTACCCGGCCGCCATGGCTTCGATCATGGCGTGGGCGCCCACGCGGCTCGCGGCCGCCTGCACCTCGGCGTCGGTCGCGTCGAGTCGACCGTACCGGATGTTCTCGGCGATCGTTCCCGAGAACAGGTGCGGCGACTGAAGAACGACCCCGAGATTGCTCTGCAGCCAGTGAAGACTCCGCTGTCGGTGATCGACGCCGTTGAGGCGCACCGCGCCCCCGCCTGGGTCGTAGAAGCGGGCGAGCAAGCTGACGATCGTGCTCTTGCCACCGCCGGTGGGTCCGACCAGGGCAACGGTTTGTCCGGCGCGCACGGTGAAGTCCACGTCCCGGAGCACGGGCTCGTTGTCGACGTAGGAGAAGCTGACCCCATCGAAGTGCACGCTCTCGATCTGGGCGTCTCCACCATCGAGCGCGCGGCCGTCATCCGGGGTCGCCCGTTGTATTGCCGCGAGAACCTCGGGGCTGTCGCGGATCTCGGGCTCGGTGTCCAGCAGCGTTGCGATTCGCTCGGCGGCAGCCTGGGCGCTCTGGAGCTCGGAGAAACGACCCGCCAGCTCCCGAATCGGCTCGTAGAACAGCCTTGCGTACTGCATGAAGGCGACGAGCGTCCCGAGCGAGAGGTCGTCACCGACCCGGACGCCGCCTTGCCACAGAGCCAAGCCCACACCAACGCTCCCGATCGCTACGACCAAAGGAAGGTACAGCGCGGACTGCAAGGCGCGCCGTACGGAGTGCTGGTACATGGCGCTGCTCTCGAGCTGGAACTCTTGCAACGATGCGTCCTCCCGATGCAGCGCCCGTGTTGTGCGAACGCCCGCGATCGATTCGGCGTAGGCCGACGTGATTCGAGAGTTCGTTCGCCTGACTTCGCGCGAGGAGGCGAGCAGCCGCCGTTGGAAGATGACGCTGACCCACGCCAGCGCGGGCACGATGCACAGCACCCAGGCCGCGAGCGCGGCGTCGAGCCACAGCATCATGGCGATGCTCATGACGACCACGGAACCGCCCCACACCACGTCGAGAAAAAACCACGGCATGAGCCCGGCCACTTTCGAGACGTCACCCATGAGGCGCGACACCAGCCAACCCACGGGACGTCGGTCGAAGAACGAGAACGAGAGCTCCTGCATCTGGGCGAACGCGTCGCGACGCAGGTCTCGGGCAACGCCCGTTGCGATGCGGCCGGCCAACATGATGAACCAGACGATCGCCGCGCCGATCAGCACGAACGACAACACGTAGGCCCCTGCGTAGAACCAGATCGCGTCGTTGACCGCCCCTTCGAGCGCCTCGTCGACGAGTAACCCCGTGAGTGCCGGGATGACCGCGTCGATGGCGGCGACGAATAGTCCTGCGAACACCATCTGACCCACCGCGCTTCGGTACGGGCGTGCCCGCGCGACCATGCGCCGCCACAGGGTCCAGTCGAGGGACCCCGAGTACCGGTCGTCGTCTTCATCAAAGCGCTCGCTCATGACGTCATCTCCTCCCTACCGGCCTCTGTCCAGCCGGATTGCCGCTGAACGATCCGCGCATACGGACCTGCGACCTGACTCAACTCATCGGGACTGCCGTGCTGCACGACCCGACCACCGTCGAGCACCACAACCTGGTCCGCGATCGCCAACGTCGAGAGACGGTGCGCGATGACGATGGTTGTGGTCTGCTGATGCTGCTCCCGCAACCCGCCCAAAATGCCTGCCTCGGTGCGGGTGTCGACGGCACTCAGCGCGTCGTCGAGCACCAGCACCTCGGGTTGCTCGAGCAGGGTTCGAGCAATCGCGACGCGTTGTCGTTGCCCTCCCGACAGGGTGACCCCGCGTTCGCCGACCTTGGTTGCGTAGCCGTGTTCGAACTCTTCGATGGCTTCGTGCACGCACGCAACACCGGTCGCGTCGTGCACCTCGGTCACCGTGGCGCCGGGGCGCCCCATCTTCAGGTTGTCGAGCAAAGGCTTCGAGAACAGGAACGCCTCCTGATGGACGACGCCGACCCGTTGCCGAAGGTCTCGACGTGTCACGGAGGTGATGTCGGTCCCGCCGATCGATATCGTCCCCGCGTTGGCTTCGTACATCCGCAGCAGGAGCGCGACGATCGTGCTCTTTCCCGAGCCCGGAGGGCCAACGATCGCGAGCGTGGCCCCTGCCGGTACATCGAACGAAACGTTGCGCAGCACTGGATCGGCGTCGCCGTATGCAAACGTCACGTCGTCGAACGACACACCACCGGCATCTGGAAACACCTCGGGGTTGGCCGGCTCTTGCTCGGGTTCGGTGTCTAGAATCCGGCGGATCCGTTCCAGCGCCACGGTCGCTTTGCCGAAATCGCTGACGATGCGCCCCAGCTGCCGCATGGGGAACGTGAACATCGAGACGGCAGTGACAAAGAAGAACAGCGCACCCACGCTGAGTGTTCCTTGGGCCAGGAAGACGATTCCGGTCACCAGCACCGCGGCCTGTTGAGCGAAACACATGAAGTCCGACACGCCCCAGAACCATCCGGCCACCACGTACACACGATAGTCGGCGTCTCGGTAGTCGTCGTTGTTGCGGCCGAACCGGGAGCGCTCGAATGCCTGGCGCGCGAACGCTCGCACCACTCGAATCCCCGAGATGTTTTCTTGGACGTTCGCGGTGAGGGTGGCCTCCGATTCGTCCGAGCGCAGGTAGGCTCGGTGGACCCGGCCGAAGAAGAACAGCGAGAAGCCGATGATCGCCGGGACCAGCACCACGGATGCCAGCGTCATTCGGGTGTCGACCGCCAGCATCAGAGGCAACGGCACGAACAGCATCGCGGCAGTGCGCCCGAACTCCACCACTTGTCCGCCGAGGAACAGCCGGACCGTGTCCACATCCGACGTGCACCGTTGGACCAGATCGCCACTCTCCGCGTCATCGTGAAACGGTGTGGGTAGTCGTTGCAGGCGATCGAGCAGCCGGTCGCGAAGCTGGAGCACGATCCGTTCCGTAGCGACCTCGGCAAGCCGTTCCCGTACGTAGGTGAACGCACCGGCGACGACGGTCAGCGCTACGAGCAGCAGCGCCGGCAGCCACAGCCGCCGTGCCACGAACTCCGGGCCTCCCATGAGCTGGGCGACTCCCCGGGAGACCGCCGAGGGTTCGGCGCCGTCCTGAGCGAGGACGACGTCGAGCACCGCCTGGGGGACGAGTGGGGCCAAGTACAGAAAGCACGACGCGACCACCAGGCTCACGATCGCCAGGCTGTAGTGCAGCCGCGCGCCGTGCATCAGGCGAGCAAGTTCGCGAAGGGTGGAGAACATCAGGAGTCTCGAAAGGTCAGGTCAAGGCAGATAGGAGAAATGAAACGAACCACGGCCAGAGCCCGTCGCCGGGGACTGGGGTCCTCGCAACGGGCTCGCTCGTGGTCGCCAGAAGCGACGAAGCGGTGGAAAGCAGAGTCAGAAGAGACGCGCCGCGTCCACCAGCGAGCCCGAAACCGCAAACTGTCGTTTGCGGGCGGACCTATGGCGAAGCGGGATCATCATTGAGACCTGATTTCTACCCTAGACCCGCGGACGCATCGGCGCAACCGCGAGTTCAGACCGATCGCGCCGGTCCGAGTGTGGCTCATTTGAGGGCTGAGCGCATGAACAGTGCACTACAATCCGGCCCGTGGTCAAGGTCGACCTGAAAGAACGCCGCGTCGAAGTGGGCGTTCGCGATCTGCTCGCGAGCGGGTCGGGTCGAGGCCGTGGCCCCGGTGGCTCGAGCCTTCGTGCGCAGATCGGGGCCGACGTGCATGCCCGCTACCGATTGCGACGCGAGCAAGAACTTGGCGATCGGTTCGCCGCCGAGGTCTCGATCAAACTGCAGTTGGAGGTCGACGACTTCACTGCCACGATCACCGGGCGCATCGATGGGGTCATTCGTACCGACGACGCCGACGGCCCGCTGACGATCGAAGAGGTCAAGTCCGTGCTCGATCCGGCGGTCACGGACCTGGCCTCCGCGCAGCTGCAAGTACGCGCCTACACCCTCGCGCTGCTGCGGGCCGGTCACACCGGTGCGCTCCATCCCTTCGTCGTGCAGATCAGCGCCTGGGACGATCGTGAGCGGTCGGTTCCCGTGCTCTTCGATGCTGCGGACACCCAGGTGCGGCTAGCCGCGCTGGTCCGCCAAGTGATCGCGACCGCCCAAGACCAAGACCGGCGGGCACGCGCGCGCGCCCAATGGGCCGACGGAATGCAGTTCCCGCATCACGAGATCCGTGAGGGCCAGCAGATGCTCGTGGATGCGATCGACGACGCACTTGCCGAGGGGCGGCCGTTGCTGGCGCAGGCGCCCACAGGGACCGGCAAGACCGCAGCCGCGCTCTTTGGCGCGATTCGTTACGCCGCGCGTCGAGGTGCGCGCGTTTTCTACGCGACACCGAAGACCACCCAGCACATGCACATCGCACAGACGTTCGAAGCGCTGTGCGAGGTGAGTGCGGCGGCCGTGCCCGAAGGTGCCGCGCCACCCCTGGCGGTGAGCCTGCACGCGCGCTCGCGACTGTGCAGGCAGGGAGCCTCGGTCTGCGATCGAAAGACCTGCCCCCGCTTGGCCAACCACAGTGCGGACGGGCCCGACGTCGCCGCGACGCTCGCCGTCAAACACCGCTATGTCGGCGGCAAGGAACTCGCGGACGCGGGCCGGGCCCACAACGTGTGCCCGTACGAGCTCGGCTTCGATCTTGCTCACGTCGCCGACCTGGTCATCGGAGACTTCAACTACGTCTTCGACCACACGATCGCGATCTTGTCCTCGAGTCAGATCAAGACGCTTGTGGTCGTCGACGAGGCGCACAACCTCTTCGACCGGGCACGCGCGTACTCGAGTGCGCGGCTCATGCTCCGGGATCTCGAGCACGCCGAGCAGGCGATCCATGGCTCCGACCCCAGCGCACTCGCGGCCAACACATGGGTTTCCGAGGTCCGGGCCGCGATCCAAGAAGCGACCGCCAACCCACCGCGCGAGCAAGATGGCACCGGCCGCTTGATTCATGACGGCACGTTCGAGCTCGAGTCGTTCCCGCCGCAGTTCTCCCGGCTTGCCCAACAGGCTCGCTCGCTCCTGCTGCGGCGCCTGGCGCAGGCTCCACCCCGGCAGTCGGTCGGCGGCGATGACCCCGATCCGTTGGCCGAGGTGCTGCGCACCGTGATCCGTTCCTCTGAGGCGACCGACTTCGTCACCGACACCCTGGTGCCGTTTGGTGTGGCAGCCACCAATCGCGGCGGTGCCGGCATCGGCCTGGTCTGTGTTGACCCCGCACGCGCCCTACTGCGCCGCCATCGTGAAGCGCTGGGGATCGTCGCGATGAGTGCCACCCTGCAACCGCTGACCTACTGGTGCGACGTGCTGGGCCTCGAGGCTTTGGACGCCGTCCTGCTGGAGGTTCCCTCGCCGTTTTCGCCAGACCAGCGACGGGTGGTGATCGCCCAAGAGATCTCCACGACCTATCGCGACCGAGGCGGAAGCCTGCCGCAGATCGCCGGGTTGGTCGCGGAGGTCGTGGCGCTACAGCCCGGGCCGTACATCGTGTTCTTCCCGAGCTTCTCCTACCTGGGTGCGGTCGCGGAACACCTGCCGCCACTTGGTGAAGTGTTCATGCAGGCACCACGAACGAGCCTCGGGCAGCGGAGGGCCCTGCTGGATCGTTTTCGTAGCGCCACCGGGCCGCGGGTGCTGATGGCGGTGAGCGGCGGTGTGTTTGGGGAGGGCATCGACCTGCCTGGCGACGAGCTCCTCGGCGCGCTCATCGTGGGGCCGTGTCTGCCGCCGATCGGGTTTCAAACGGCCGCCATGGCCCGCCACTTCGAGGCGACGCGGCAGGCTGGTTTTGCCTACGCCATGCTCTATCCCGGCATGCAGCGGGTGGTACAGGCCGCCGGCCGAGTGATTCGCCGCGAGAACGACCGCGGCGTGATTGTCCTGATCGGGCGGCGGTTCACGCGACCGGAGATCGTCGAATGCCTGCCCGAAGATTGGTACAGCTACGACCCGAGTGAGCTCGTGCCGGAGCGGCCGATCGCGGCGCTCCGGGAGTTCTGGGGGTAGGGCGATTCGCACGAAGAAGCGGTGGCCTCGAACGGATAGTTGTGGCACTGCCCCACCTATGAAGACGCGAGTGAGCGCCTACGGGCTCGTCGTTCGAGACGAGCAGATTCTGCTGACGCAGCTCGCCGACTTTTGCTACCGACCGCGCCACTGGATGTTGCCCGGGGGCGGGATGAAACACGGCGAGCTGCCCGAACAGACCGTGGTCCGTGAGTTCCATGAAGAGACAGGGCTCGCGGCAAGCGAACTCGACCTCTTCCACGTGCACACGTTCTCGGAGAGTGAGCGTGGGCCGTTCATGGGCGTGCAGATTGCTTACCGAGCGCACGCCGAAGGTGAACCCGCCGTTCTGGAAGTGGGTGGAAGCACGGCTGACGTTGCCTGGGTGCCGTTCGAGGAGCTCCCGAAGCTCGACCGAGTTCCGGGTCTCGACGTGATCCTGACGAAGCTCGGCGTTGCGTTCTAGGCCGTCGGTCTTGGTGACCGGGTCGATGTTCAATCGCCGTACGGTGCGAGCCCGGTTGCCTCGCCGACCGATTGAATCTGATACCCGCGCGCCCGCAGGCCCTGAATCACCAGGGGGAGCGCCGCGACGGTCACCGCGTGGGAGTCGTGCAGCAAGATGATGCCGCCGGGTTTGGCCTCTTTCACGATGCGGGCGGCAATCACCGCGGGGTCGTCGGTGTCCCAGTCCGTGCCGTCCGAGGACCACAGCACCATGTCCATACCCAGTGCGCCAAGCAACGGGACGGCAGAGGGGGCGAACCGGCCAAACGGTGGCCGGAACAGCGCGGGGCGGAGTCCAGTGGCGCTGCGCACCGCGGCGTTGGTTCGGCAAACCTCCTCGCGGATTTGGGACTTCCACAGCGAGCGCAACGAACGGTGGGACCACGTGTGGTTGCCGACCTCGTGACCCGCTTTCGCGATCGAAGCCGTGAGCTCGGGCATCTTCTCCACCCGCTCGCCCAGCACGAAGAAGGTGGCTCGGACGCCGTAGTGGGTGAGTGTCCGCAGGATTCTTGGGGTGTTGGCCGCGCTCGGCCCGTCGTCGAACGTGAGCGAGACGACCTTCTCGTGGGTGGGCGCGAAGTAGACCTGCTCCACGCTCTGCGGCTCCACCAACTCGAGTTCGTCGAGCGGGCGACCGTTCGCGCGCAGCGAGATCTCCAGCAGCTGCACCGCTTCCTTCGTGACGCGTCCGCGCCCTCGCTTGCGACGGCCGCTGCTGCGGCGATTGAACCGTCGGAGCGTCAAGAACATCTGCCGTAGCTGCTCGTGGAGCCGCTTCGTCAGCGTGATCTGCGAGCCCATCTCGACGAGCCAGTCCGAGAGCAGGTGGTTGCGGTCGACATTGTCGAGCGTCGGGTCCTCGATCGCCTCGAGGAGCGGCGCGGCGACCAGCGCGGCGAGCGCGACACAGTCCTGGAC
>CAJXVA010000462.1 GCA_913061055.1 uncultured Pseudomonadota bacterium | reverse complement strand
ATCTACACTAGATCGCTCGTCGGCAGCGTCAGATGTGTATAAGAGACAGAGCCCACGCCGAGCATCGCGTCGTCGTTCATGACGACGTAGGGCAGCGTGTCGATCTCCAGCGTTCCATCGCCATCGTGAAAGACGGTCTGCACCTGACCCATCCCGTATCCCATCGGACCACGGGCGTAGTAGTGGACAAACACGTCATACGGGTAGGCCTGGGGCGTTCCTTGGATGACAAACGTCTCGGGGCCAAACCCGTTGGTTACGTCCGCAAGCAGGTCACCGCCGGAGCGCAACGCGGGAGCGGCGTAGGAGGCTTCGTTGCCCCGGCCATCGCGAATGTGCAGGTCGACGTCGTTGGCGTCGGTCTCCCACGTCAGGACGAATCGGAGCGACGGCTCGGTCGCACGGGAAAGACCCAGCTGCGCCAGCTTCTCCTCGACCTCCGCTCGGCGGTCGGGTTCGCTGCGAACCCACGCTGCCCCCACAACGCTCAGCTCGTCGGCGAGGGCTGCCCTGGCGGATGCAAAACGACCATCCGGGTAGTCTCGATCATATCCCTCGACCAGTGCCTTGAACGCCTTGCCGTACTGCCGACGCTGCACATGCACCCAAGCCAACGACCGATGGCTGCTGGGGTGGTCGGGGCGCTGACGCTTCGCCTCCGCCAGTAGGTCCGTGGCCAACCCGAGCCCGGCCGGACCAAGGGCTTGCAGACGGCCGGCTGCAAAACGAAGCATGGGCGCGTTCGCGGGGTGCAGCTCGGCGATCGACCCGTACGCCCGGGCCGCCAGCTGGACCTTCCCACCCGCTTCCGCGGCGCGTCCGAGCGCGGTCAAGGCCATGAGGTCGTCGGGCGACTCCCGCTGCCAACGACGAGCGAGAGCCTCGGCATCCTCGCTCTTCTCAGTGGCGACGAGTCGCAACACATCCCCCAACCGGCCTTCAAAGACCGTCCGCCCGTCACCGGGAATCCCGGAGACAAAGGACACGGTGTGCGCCGGAACCCATCCCTCGTGGAAGGTGAAGGTCATCCTGACCCGACCCGTCTTCGCCCCGAAGCTCAGGGTCCGAAGCCTCTGATCCATGCATCGGCGGATGCCTTGCGTCGCTCCGAGGCGGTCGCGGAGGAGGTCGACGCCCACGACGACACCGTCTGAGACCCGCAGCTCGACCGTCATCTTCCCCGCTTTGTCGAAGCCCGCGTCGAGAGCCTCGAAGTAGCAGTCGTCGACCGACGATCCGGCCCGGGGCGCGAAGGACTTGGTAGCCCGGCGCCGGAACTCCCCCTGGACTTTGCCGACGCTGGCTTCGACCCGTGCCGGCGGCGGCGAACGTCTGCCGCCCCGCCGCTCCACGACGTGGGTTGTCTCTGCCGACGTGGTCCCGGCCAGAGAAATCCCGGTGGAGTCATGAGACGCCGTGGCCGAGGACTCGACCACGGCGGTGAAATCGCGACCCGACGAGCGTCCCACCGGGATGTTCCGGAACTCGTCCATCGACAGACTCTTGCCCTCGGTCGAGTCCGCGGACGCCTCTGAGGGCCCTTCCTCCCCGGACTTCTTGAAGCCGAAGCGCGCATAGTCCTGGTCGGTTTCCAGCACGATGAGGGCCGTGAGGTCGTTGAGGATCTTGTGCTCGACGGACAGTGCGGTGAGCTTGTCGAGGTCGGGCCGTCCGCCCGAGGCCAGCGTCTGAAGCTGGTCCTCGACGTGTGCCCGCAACCATCCCCTCTCGAACTCGGCGTCTTCGCGCCGTGCGACATCCAGGCGGTGCGTGCTCGCCTCCCCGCTCGCCGGGCTCAGCCGGACGTCGACCGCCGCCGCGTTCGACTCCATCTGCGCGTACACGAGCACCGCGTCCCCCTGTTGAACGCCGGCGAGCGTCGCGGGGAACACCCGGCTCGCGCCCTCGATTCGAACCTTCATCGGCGGAGCGGTCGGCCGAAGCAATCGCATCGCGACGGCTTCGATCGACTGCGAGGCGTCGATGACCACCCCATCTTGGGGGAGGGCCGTCGTCACCAGAGTGTGAAGCACCGCTTCGTCCTGAAGGTCGCGGCTGGCGATGACGTCCAGACGCTGCGCGCCGGCCTTCGAGACGCGCTGCAGGCTCGAGCGAAGCCCGGCCGCGTCCCGGGCCCCTGCGGTGAGCATGCCGTCCGTGATCAGCACGACGCGCTCGTGACCCTGCTTGGCCGCGGCTGCCAGAGCCTGTCCGAAGTTGGAGGCTCCCAGCGCGCCGCGCGAACGCAGCCTCGCGCTCGCACCTGAATCCGCGTAGCCGGAGACCGCGCCGCGGTACACGGGGGCGCCCACCCTCTGATCGAACGGGATGACCGTGATCTCGGCCGAGCCGGATGCGCGCTCGCCAAGCGCCTCGAGCAGTTGTTCGAGGCGTTCGACCTTGAGGCCGAACTCCACGCCCCGCGAGGCGCTGGTGTCGAACAACACCGTGTAGCTGCCGGTCGGGACCACGACATCCTGCATTGCCGGGACGACCACCCGTGCGAGCAAGTGCTCACCGTGCCGCCACGCTGTCGCTGGCGTGTCTGCGCGCGGAACGATGAAGTCCTCCGTCGGCCGTTGTCGGTCCAACCGTTTCTCCGTCCATATGCGCTCACCGGTGGCAGGGTCGACAACACCCGCCCGGACCTGGAGGTTCCGTACCCGAGGCAGCCCACGCAGGGCCAAGCGATAGGGCTGTGAGGGCTCTGCGAACGCCTGCGTGTAGCTGAGCCGCAGATGAACCTGGCCGCGCGCGGCGATCGGAAACACCCGCACGCCGAAGCGATTGCCGGAGGACTTTTCCAGCAGCGCGGGGTCTCTGTTTTGGTACAGGGATTCCTCGTAGGCAACCCGCCCCGCCTGTCGCTCCACGACCGCGGCGTCCTGCCATTGCTCCCCGATCTTCATTGCGAAGTGCGCAATCGAAGCCCCCGGAGGCAGGCTCAGCTGCAGCTTCCCCTCGATCGTGTGGTCCTTCGGGTTGTCGAAGCGGAGCTCGAGGTGGGTCACCGCGACCGGATCGTCGATCTCCGCGCGCGCACTCATTGCGATGAGTTCCAGCCCCGAGCCGTCGGACGCGGTCAACGACAGCGGCGAGGGCATGGACGCCAGCTTGGGCGAGACGAACCCCTTCCCGCCCGCGACGGGGACCACCTCCGCGGGGGCCGGGACGGGTTCGGAACGGTACAGGGGGCGCGCGGCACTACAGGCTGCGAACACAAACAGCGCTGACACTGGTGCAAGAAGTCGGGACATCGAACAGCTCCGGTTTGGTGCGCGAAGAAGGGGCGTCGCACCGTGGCGCCGAGTCAACGCTCGAGGTCACCGATAGCTTACGGAAAGAGGCGATCTTGACGACGACCCGACCGAACTCCCCCGCCTAGTCCTCGGTGTTCTCGTACCCCAACCTGATCGTGCCTGGACGCACCTGGGCATGCCCACCGTAGACGCGGGCGGAATCGTAGTCCTCGATGGGAACCGTGGGGTGGGATCGAGGAGCGGTGCTGGCCCGCGGTCGCCGTGCCTACTGTTTCTCGTGGCCGACAAGCTTCACGAGCACGTGGAACGCTTCGTGAACCTCTTTGAAGCCAGCGTCAAACGTGTCCGGCGAATCAGCGCAGCTGGCTTTGAGCGCTTCGAGCTTCGTGACCAGGTCGGCGGTGGCGCTGTTCCAGCCTTCGGCTTGGTCGGCGGCCTTGGGTGGAACACCCGCTTCACCAATCGCACCGGCCTTGACGATCATCTCGTCGACTGCGGCGCAGGTGTCTTGGGTCCGGGTCTCGCCCGCTTCGGCGTGCCACAGCGGTGACATCGCGTCGTGAAACGAGGTCACCGCCGCGGGGAAGTCGTGCTCGTGCTCCTCGTGCGCGGGGGCACCCGGCTCGGCAGCGGAGCTCTCGTGCCCTTCTGCGGCGGGAGCCTCGACCGGCGGAGTTGTTGCGTGATCAGCTTTGGCGCATGCAAGGCCGGCGAAGGAGATCACGAGGACAGCGAGGATTCTCGGACGTGCCATGGCGGCTCTTTGCCCGAGGTTGGGACTTCGAGGCAAGCGCAACATTCGCCGGACCGACGTGTTCGGCCATTCGGATGACCTCCAAGGACAGATCGTCGCACCACGATCAGGCCCAACAGACGGGCACTGATCGTGGAGGAGCGACTCAGCTCACAGAGCGAAGCAGTAGAGGCGACCGCTGCCCCCGGTGCCCTGCAGGTTCTGTGGCGTGCACCCGTTGCTGAGGTGCGCGGCATTCCACGAGGGGCTGAAGTTGGGGTTGCCCGGGATATCGCTATGCCCCAGCTGCGCCATGTCGTCGGGGCTGGCCGAGGTCCAATCCTGGCAGGTGCTGTCGAGCACGTAGGTGCCGTCCTCGTTCGAGCCGGTGAGGATGTCGTGCTCGTTGCCGGGCACCTCGCTGCCGGTCTCGTCGAGGACGTGCTGCGGATCGCCGTTGGACAAGCCGTCGTCGTGCAGAGCTGCGACCGAGTCGGCGATGACATCGCCCGCGAAGTTCTGCCAAGGTCCCGTGCCGATCCGATCGCGCGCGTCCTCGGTGCTCGTCGACAAGTACGCCCGCCAAGTACAGGCTCCCTGTCCAGCTGCCTCCGCGAGGCTCTGACACGTCGCGTCCGCACCGTCGAGTCCACCCAAGTTGCCTCCGGCCTTACCACTGCCCTCGCTGGTCGCGAAGAAGCTCATGCCCTCGCAGGCGGCGGCGCCGGTCGTCGTACTCGAGCCGCCCTCCTCGGAACCGGACGTCGTTCCAGGGTCGGTGCTCGAGGTGGTCTCGGCACCACCGGTGGTGGTTTCGGGCGTGCCCGTGCTGCTGGATCCGGTGCTTTCGACACCGCCGGTCGTGGCAGGAGTGCCCGTGGTCGGCGTTCCAGTGCCCGACGATGACGTGCCAGCGCCTTCGTCACCGCTACCCCCGTCGTCTCCACAGCCAAAGACCATGAGCGCTCCCCCAACTAAGATTGCAATCGTTCCCCTACGCATGCGCGGACGGTAGCAATTTCCGCTTGAGGGGCGCACGCCTTCTCGGTGAGCGCCGCCCCACGAAAAGCTCGCCATGTGGCGACAGAACCCCGCACGAGGCTCATGGCCCCCACCACGGGCGACCCGGTCAGGCGGCCCAACGCAGCGAGAACTCGATCCGGCCGCCCTCGAAATCGTTGACGGACTCCACTTCACCTTCGACACGGCAGACGTCGAAGAACCCCGCGAAGAATCCCCGAAACGACTCGGGGTATGCCGGGGTGTCGAGCACCTCGGGTGCGACCGCTTCGAAGACGATCGCCGCTTCCCCGGCACCGCGGGGCACCGCACGGACGCGACCGACATCTCGATACGTCGTGGAGAATCCGATCGGGAATGCACGCGCCAACGCGCCCGGCGTGGCCCCGAACATGCGCAGGGCCGTGGTCACCGTCGAACGCAGCAGCGAAGACTCCAGCTGCTGCGCGAGCAGGCCGCGGAAGAACAGGTGCGCTCTGTCGTGGCCCAACACATCCACGAAGCCGGTCACGATGTGGCGGTCGTGCTCTAGCTCAACCCAGTCCAGCGGCAGCGTGTCCTGAATGATCTGCCAGCTCGCATCGGGGACGCGCGCCCGAAGACGTTGCCCCGCACCTGGCTCGAACAGCTCCAACGACGCGACCGCTTCCCGCACCGTGCGGGCGCGGATCCGTGGTTTGCGGACGTCGAGCACGAGTCCATTGTACCGGGCACGACGCGATTCCAGCCCGAGAACACGGCGTTGTTTTTGCGTTCAAGCAATGGCCAGGACGGCCGATGCCTCTGCACGGAAGTCCGCCTCAGGGTGCCCATCCCGGACGGTGAGGCATCGCGATCTTCGCGGCATCCGATCACACCAAGAAGCGAAACACGATCCACGCGCCCAACACGATGCCACCGGCCAGGACCGCGACCCACACGGTGAGCAAGGTTGCATTGGACACCCCCATCCCGGTCGAGGGTGGACTGATGTGGGGCAACGGCGTGGGTTGCTGCGTCGGGAGTCCGCCAGGCCCGGTCGACACGTCCCCCGACTCTCGCGTCGAGGGGCGCGGTTCGGCGGGTCCGAGCATCGTGTAACCGTCATCGGCGATCGAGCGCAGGGCTTGCTCGAAGCTACGCATGTCGGGGAAGCGCTCCTGCGGATGTTTTCGCAGCGCGCGTTGGACCACCGCGTCGAGGACGGGCGAGACCTCCGGCGCGAGCGACATCAACGACGGCGGCGTCGCGTGACAGTGCATCTCGAGCACATCGAACACGCCCTCGGCATGAAAGGGTACCCGCCCGGTGAGCATCTCGAATGCGACAACGCCGAGCGCATAGACGTCGGTCCGCTCGTCGACGGGACGACACAGCGCCTGCTCGGGCGCCATGTAGGCGACGGTTCCCATGATCTCATGGGGCCGGGTGAGCGCCGCGGTTCCCTCGGCTTCGAAGATCTTGGCGATGCCGAAGTCGACAACCTTCACGAAGTCACGCCCGGGATCGTCGGGGTCCGGCAAGATGACGCAGTTCGCCGGCTTCATGTCCCGATGCACGACGCCTTGATCGTGCGCGGCCGCCAGCGCGTGGGAGATCTGGAGCAGGATCGTCTTCGTACGGGGCCACGGCAGTCTGCCCTGTCGACGAATGATGTGATGAAGGTCGGGCCCGCCGAGCAGCTCCATCACGTAGTAGACCGAGCCCGAGGGCACGCGGCCGAAGTCGCTGATGTCGACCACGTGCATGTTGCTGACCCGCGAGGCAGCCTGAGCCTCGCGAAGAAAACGTTCGACCTGGTCTGGGTTCTGAGCGAGCCGAGGGGCGAGTACCTTGATCGCCACGCGCTTGTGCAGCGTGGTCTGTTCAGCTTCGAAGACAGCGCCCATGCCTCCGGCGCCCAAAACCCGTAGGACCTGATATCGACCGTCGAGGGTCGTCCCGACCAGCTGTTCGGGATTCGCCCAGGTGTCGCAACGAATCGGTTTTCTGGCGGGGGAGGCTCCCACGGTTCAATCCTAACAAGAACGGGCGCGGCTCAATCGGGCTGAGAGTCGCACGTGTCGGCACACGACTTCGCAACTTGGCTACACTGGATCCGGCAAGTCTCGGTGTTCGTTGCCGACTCGCCGCGGCACTCCGTTCGGCAGGCGTGCTCGGCCTCGAGACACGGCGCGAGGCAGGCGCGGGCTTGTTCCGCGAGCTTCAAGCTCGACATCGCTGCCTCGCTGCAGTTGAGCATGCACGTCGCCGTATCTGATTTGCCTTGGGGCTCGCACCGCGACTCACAGAGTTCGAAGCGAGCAAGCAGCGTGGCCCCTCGTTTTGGCTGGACCGTGTCCGGCTCGCACAACAGTCGGCACGTCTCGCGATCGGTCTCCGAGAGTTGCGCTCCCCCGGCGCAGGCAGCCAGACACGCGCCAGGCTCCTTGGCCTCGGCGGTCTCAGCCGGTGTCCCCTGCGACAGTGGTGGCGTACAGGTCGGCTCGGCGAATCCGAGCAACCAAACGCAAGACGAGAGCGCAAGCATCCGCATACCTGCAACGTCGTGCGTCGAGCGCACCTTGGCAACCCCCAGCGCCCCCAGACGCGAGATTTGCCGGCCTCCGGTGACCTTCGGCCTACCGGTTGCCGAGCTGCACACGAAAGTGCGTGTGCAGGCTGCGCGCAGGTGGGTCGAGCTTGGCGGGCTCTCGGTCGAAGGCGACCGATGCTTGCACGCCGACCAGTCGCTGCATGAGTGCGTCGATCGGACTCCCTGCGACGGGAAGCTCAGGGAACGAGGGAACAACCTCACTGCCATGAATCGGATCCGAGACGCCAGCCGCCGTCATCTCAAAGTCGCTGCCCCCCGATGCGCTGACCGGGTAGCTCCCGAAGTAGGCCAACCCGCGCTCCACCAGCTGCTCCCGCGTGCTCAAGCTTGGGTCGCCTCGCAACAGAATCTCCGCCGCGGCTCGTGAAGAGCCCTGGCTGCGATTGGCCTGGCCTTGCAGAGCCCACGCCGCCGCCGTCCAGCTCGCGCGCTCTTTGGCGAGC
>CAJXVA010000461.1 GCA_913061055.1 uncultured Pseudomonadota bacterium | reverse complement strand
GCTTCGGCAATCTCGTCGTCGGATAGGTTGCCTGCAGGCGGGCTGACCGGGTCCATCCAGACCGGACCCAGGGGATTGCCTTCGCCGCTTGGCTCGTCGACTTCGTCGATCTCTGAAGCAGGAGGATCGGGCTCCTCGTCCGGCGGCCCCTCGGCCTCTGGTTCAGGCACCGGGGCTTCGGTGGCCGCTGCCTCTTCCTCCGCCTCTCGCTTTCGCATCGCCTCCAGCTCAGCCAGCTGAGTGCGCACCCGGTCAGGATCATAGATCGCCGTCGAGGGCTCGTCGTCCCACTCCGCGTCGCCAGCGGCGTCTGCTTCGGGCTCGGGCTCTGCTTCGGGCTGCACCTCGACGTTCGGCTCGGGCTCCGAGTCCGCCTCGGGCTCCGCGACCGCTTCGGGCTGGGAGTCCGCCTCGGGCTCCGCGTCCGCCTCGGGCTCCGCGACCGCTTCGGGCTCCGCGTCCGCTTCGGGTTCCGCACTCGCGTCCGGCTCCGCGCTGTCGGGGAGTGCGGCGATGGTCTCTTCGACCCCTTCGATCTCGTCCTCGATCCGCTCCAGCGTTCGCTGCAACCGGATGGCGACCTTCGGCTCGGTCGCGGTGTCCATCGCAAGGGCGTACTGGTCACGCTGACGCTGCAGCGCTTCGAGCTCCTCTTCGAGAAGCCCGGTCATCTTCGCCTTGGATTTGATGCCCTCGGTCATCGCGAAATCGAACCGCGCACATGGTCGCACCGAACCCGCCAAAAACCCAAGAGACACGCCCTTTCATCAACAACCGCGCAATCGACGCAGTTCGAACCGCATCGCCACGAGCTTTTTTGGTGGGCTCGGATCAGCGTGATACGGCGACTGGCCATGGAGCTGCTGGTCTACGTGCGAAATCACGGCGGGCGACGGGACGGCACCACGTACGTGGGAGCCTCCGTTGGCGACGCACCTGGAGTCGAGACCTTCGACCACCGGGCCCCTCTGACGTCCTCGGCCGAGTTTCGAGTCGACGCCTCTGTAGAGGATC
Organism: uncultured Pseudomonadota bacterium; assembly: GCA_913061055.1. Classification (GTDB taxonomy): domain Bacteria; phylum Myxococcota_A; class Polyangia; order Nannocystales; family Nannocystaceae; genus CAJXVA01. The sequence goes on along the minus strand of CAJXVA010000461.1, from coordinate 7,049 downwards.
CGGTGCAAGAGCTTCGCGACGCCGTGGAGCAAGTGTTCACAGTGATGGGCGCGCCCGGCCGGGCCGTCTACGTCACGCGCCCGAGCAGCGCGATCCGGGTCCTCGTGGAGCCCGGGTTCGATACGCCTTACGAAGTGGCGCACGAGCTGGCGGAGATGTTGGCGATGTGTAGCCCCAAAGTGACGGCGCGCTCCCGAATCGCACAGCCCGAAGCCATGGCTTCGGCGTGAGCGGAGTCGGACGGCGTACCTGGGTCCTGGGACTCCTCGCGTCTGCCGCCTGCTCTCGTCCCGCTCCGTCACAGGCTCCGATCAGCAACCCCGACGCGACCCTGGTCGTCACGCTCGCGCACTCCGAAGAGGTGCCGACCGCGATCCGGATGGAGGTCTCGAACCCCGGCGTGACCGAGGTTTCCTTCTGTAGGGTCCACACGCCGTTCGAGGGACTCTCCAACGACATCTTCGAAGTTCGAGCCCCCGATGGCTCGGAGATTCCGTACCGCGGCCCCATGCTCAAGCGAGCACCCCCGGGGCCCGAAGACTGGTTCGTCGTCCAGCCGGGTCGATTCCACACCGCCGAAGTCGACCTTCTCGAGGGCTACGCCCTACAGCCCGGGACCACCTACACCGTCCGCTACCGAGCCTCCGCCGTCAGCACCCTGCCAGGCTCCCCCTGGTTTGACTTCACCGCCGAGTAGCCGCCCGCTGACGTTGGTCCCGAACGTCCGTGCGGGCGAGAGGTTGGCGTCAGGCGTGAGGTCCTAGAACCGGTACTCGGCGACGAGCGGGAGCACTTCAATCCCGAGCAAGAACTCGCCACTGCTGCCCGCGGACCCGCCCTCGGGCACGTCGCGGTGGATGAGGAATCCGATCGGGAGGTTGATGTCGGCACCCACCCCGAACTCGGAGAACAGGAACACCCGCACGCCGCCCCCGGGCTTGAGGTTGAGGGTCCACGAACGGGTCCGCGACTGCTGACGATTGGAGTCGTCCCCGCGCACTTTGGGCAGCGCAAACATGCTCCACCCCACCGACCCGCGAAGAAACGGCACCAGCCAGGGGCGGTCCTGCAGGAAGAACTTGTACGTGTACCCGCCGAAGACGTCGACGCCGACGACGCCGCCCTTGCCACACGCGCCCTGCTGCGACAGGCCGCAGGCGTCCATGCGGAAGTTCTCCCAGTCGGCGCGGTCGAACACGAGCGCGACGCCGACGTGAGCCCAGTGAGAACGCCGGATCTGGCGATCGTATTGGAAGGCGAAGCGCGCCTTGGGGAGGTAGCCCAAGATGCCGAACTGCAGCGGGAGCTGAGCCGAAATCGCGTTGCCGCCATAGACCAGCTCCGGCCACTCGAAGCCACCTCCGTTGCTGCTGCCCTTCGCGCCGTTCTTGGTACTGATCGAGCCGCTCGCTCCCGGGGCCGCGTGCGCCAAAGACGGGACCGCAAGCAGGCAAAACAAGAGCGACGCAACGGTGGCAAGAGTGCGAAGGACCGTCATTCCGCGGGCGAGCGTAGCAGAGCGAGGCGCGCTCGCCCCAAAAGCCGTGCGGGAGACGTGAGCTAGGCCTCAGCCCACCCGAACTTCGATCTGGTTTCGCATTCGTGGCGCTGTGGTACGCGTTCGTCATGCCTCGCGAAGCCACTCCGTACTTGGTCGACCTCGAGGGTTTGCTCTCGGAAGACGAGCGGATCGTCTGGTCCTCGGCTCGGGATTTCGGCAAGCGCCGCATCGCCCCGACGATCGAGCAGCACTACGAGAACGGCACCTTCCCCAAGGAGCTGATCAAGGAGTTCGGCGAGATGGGTTTCCTCGGTGGCTCCCTCGAGGGCTACGGCTGCGCGGGCATGAATGCGGTCGCCTACGGCCTCACCATGGTCGAGCTCGAACGTCAGGACAGCGGTATTCGCTCGTTCTGCTCCGTCCAGTCGGCGCTGGTCATGTACCCGATCCACACCTACGGAACGGAAGAGCAAAAGCAGAAATGGCTGCCCGGCATGGCGACCGGCGAGAAGATCGGCTGCTTTGGGCTCACCGAGCCCAACGCGGGCAGTGACCCCGGGTCGATGCGCACCCACGCCAAGCAAGAGAGCGAAGGCGGCGACTACATCCTCAACGGCCAGAAGTTCTGGATCACGAACAGCCCGCTCGCAGACGTCTGCCTGGTCTGGGCGAAGACCCTGGAGTTCGGCAGCGACACGCCGGTCATCCGCGGCTTCCTGGTCGAGCGCGGCACCAAGGGCCTGAGCACTCCTGAGACCAAGGGCAAGCTCTCGATGCGCGCCTCGGTCACCGGCGAGATCGTGCTCGACTCGGTTCGTGTTCCCAAAGAGAACATGCTCCCGGGGATCTCGGGACTCAAGGGCCCGCTGTCCTGCCTCACGCAAGCCCGCTTCGGCATCGGCTGGGGTGTACTCGGTGCTGCGATGGACGTGTACGAGCGCGCGCGCAGCTACACGATGGACCGAGTGCAGTTCGACAAGCCGCTCGCGGCGTTTCAGCTCACCCAGCAGAAGCTCACCGAGCTGCACAACGAGATCATCAAAGGCGCGCTCATGGCGTTCCACTTTGGACGGCTCAAAGAGCAGGGCAAGATCACCCCGGTTCAGGTCTCGATGCTCAAACGAGACAACACCCGCATGGCGCTCGAAGCGGCCCGCACTGCACGTTCGATGCTCGGGGGGAACGGCATCATGGGCGAGTACGGGATCATGCGTCACCTGTGTAACCTCGAGACGGTGTTCACCTACGAGGGGACCCATGAGGTGCACACCTTGGCCATCGGCCGGGCCATCACGGGACACGCCGCGTTCGCCTGAGCGCGGTTCCGCGCGCGTGGCGCACACGCGCCCTCCCCGTGTCCCACGGGCGCGCGCGGAAACCCGCATCGGACTCGTCCGATTGCGCCCGCATCGAGTAAGCTCTGCAAGTTCGTGGTCCATCCGGTCCAAAGTGTGATCGAGTCGCTGTACGCCGCTGGTCGGTGTCCGCGGCTCCACGTCAATGCGCTCTTCGAAGACGTCAGCTGCCCGGATTTCATCCGTGAGCAGTGGCGCGAGCGACTCATCATCGATCTCGACCCCAGCTACCCGCTGGACCTGACCTTTGAGGAGGATGGGTTGGGCGCGGACTTGTCGTTCGGCGGGTACGTCACCCGCTGCTCGTTCCCGTACGGAGCTGTCTACGTCGTCGCCGACCGATCGACCGGCCGAGGAATCGTGCTGGACCAAAACATGCCCGACTCGGTCAAGCGCACCCGCTACGGCCGTGCCGGCGGAGACGCCAGCAGCCCGGAGCCCGCCAAGCCGGCACTCCGGCCCGTGGCAGCCGAGCCCGACCCCGAGCCTGACGCGGGAGCTGAAGTCGAGCCCGCAGCCGAACTCAACCCAGCCGCCGCGGCGCCCGTTGCAGATCCAGCGACGGCGGACCCCATCGCCGAACCGCCCGCCGGGGAAACAGGCGTTCCGGACGACGCGGTCGCCACCGCCTCACCCGAGGCCCCGACCGACCGACAGGTCGGGGACGCTGCGGCCGTCGCCAAAGACTCTGGGAAACCGGACGAGCCCAAGGCGGACACCGAGCAGGTGCAGAAGCGCCGTGCAGCGTTCCGGGTCATCGACGGCGGCTCATGAAACGCGTAGGACAAGCCGTCTTCCTGTTCGTGGCCACGCTCGTCGTGCTGTGGGCGATCTTCGTCCGCGCCCCGGGTCCCGAGACCATCTGTGAACACATCGTCGAGGTCACCGTGCGCGAGGCCCAGGCTGCCGCGATGAACCCGGAGAGCGAAGCGGCGCTGATGACCGGGCTCCAAGAGCGCTGCGTGAAGCACAAGCTCGACAAGATGAAGCTCCGAGGACGCGTCAAGTACGCCGAATACGCCAAGTGCGTGATGGCTGCGACCACGCTCTCCGAAGTCGAGACCTGCTGAGGCTCCCGGGCGAACCCCGGACACTGAGGCCGTTTCCGTGGACGCTTGGTCAAGCGCGGAGGCGTGGCGGCTGGGATACTCGCCGCAGTGGCCCCCCGAGTGACCCGGCTTCCCACGTTGGTCCGGCAAGCCAAGGCGTGCCAGATCTGTGCTCCCTCGCTCGAACACGAGCCGCGGCCGGTCTTCTCCGCCCATGCGAAGGCGAAGTTGTTGCTGGTCGGACAGGCCCCGGGCGCGAAGGTGCACGCATCTGGGGTGCCCTGGGCGGACGCCAGCGGGAAGCGCCTGCGGGCGTGGCTCGGCCTCGACGACGAGACCTTCTATGACGAGACCCAGGTCGCCATCCTGCCGATGGGGTTCTGCTTCCCGGGCACCGGCAAGTCCGGAGATCTCCCACCACGACCCGAATGCGCCCCCCAATGGATGCAGCCGTTCATCGACAAGATGCCGCAGCTGCAGCTCACCCTGCTGATCGGCATGTACGCCCAGCGGTGGTTCCTGAAGGAGTCGGCCAAGGCCACGCTCACCAAGACGGTGGAAGCGTGGCAGGACTACGTCGATCGCGGGTTCTTCGTGCTCCCACACCCCTCACCGCGCAACGGGATCTGGCTGCGCCGCAATCCGTTCTTCGAGGCAGAGCTGGTCCCGTTGCTGCAGTCGCGGGTCGCCACCGCGCTGGGCCGCTGAACTCCTACCGGTCGCGCTGCCACGGGGGCGGCGCGAACCTGGGATCCACCGCATCGCGGGGTTCGTACTCCGGCTCGTACTCCGGCTCGTACGGATCGGCGGCATCAACCCGGCGGGGGAGCAGGCCACGCGCCTGCAGGCCCTCGCGGCTGTCGTAGTAGACGGTCAGGAATGCATCCGGTCGTCCCTTTCGCCGCCGCTTGAAGTCGGTCTCGTGCACGGGACTGTACTCCGACGCGCCGTAGCCGGTGCCCAAGTGTTCTTCACTCTCGGCCATGACCGCGTCATCAGCTCCGGCGCGGTCTCGCGACGCCGGCGCTTCGGGAAAGGGCTCGGGACGTGACTCGTAGGACTTTCGAGTGAGCGGCTGCGGTTTGGAGCGCGAGCGTTTCTCTTCAAACAAGGCCACGCCGATCACTCCCGCATGCTCGGCGGTCCCTCGCCGGGCGGTGTAGCTGTCGTACCTCGACGCGAAGTAGAACGAGGCCACTTCATCGAGAGAGCGACGGTAGCCATCGATCACCAGCGTCTCGTAGGGCTCGAGTACGTACCCCCGTTGTTCGGCCGGACGCCCGAGCTCGCCGCTGACCACGTCGCGACCATCGACGGTCACGACGGCCTCGTACCGGTTCGGGGTGTGGTTGGTCAGACGCACCGTGTAGCCCTCGCCCTCCCGGCCCTCGACGAACAGTGCGTCTCCAAGGGCATAGGTCGGCAACGGCGCACCCCCCACCGAATCGACCGAGAACGAGACCGGGCTCGCAGCGGCGGTCCGGCCGGTGGAGTCGTAGGCAGGCGCAAAATCGCGAGAGATCGGGGCGCAAGCACCGAGAAGTGCAGCCAGGGCGACCAATACGGCTCTTCGGTGGACCATCACAGCCCGGAACGCCGGCCACAAACCGGTCCTTACACCTTGGCCGACGCACTCGTTTCTGGCAGGAAGCGGGTGCATGCCCCGCTGGATCGAGCGTCGCGGCTTCACACTATGCCCATCCGCGCGGGAGGGGCACTACGTGCGGCTGTCCTTGATGGAGCGGGTGGGGCTCGTCGGCGGCCTGTTCAACGTCCGAGAAGCGCGGGCCCGGCAGACCGAGGAAGATGAGGCGCCCCAGCTCTTGTCCGCCGGCCGCGGCCTGAGTTGGCGATGGCTCCGCGAGCCCGAAGCGCAGCGCCTCTTGGACGAACGTTTGGGGACGCTGCAGGCGATGGGGTACACCGTCTTGGGATCGGAGATGGGGACACGGGGACGCTGGGATTGGCTGTACGACTTGGTGCATCGCCGATTGGCCGAACCGCAGGCGCAGGGTGACCGCTCCCGCAGTCCCACGGACGCGCTGCGGGATGCCCTGTCCACCCTCGGCCTGAGCCCCCAGGACGTGCTCGAGGGCTTGGCGTCCGTGCTCGGCATCAGCGTCAGCGGGCTTCAAGACCCCGACGCGACGACCGTTCACAAAGCCGACCCCGATCAGATCGCGGTCCTGCTGCCGTTTCTGATTCACCACGAGCGCCCCGAGATCCGGAGCGTGGGCGAGCGATGGTTTGCGTGCCCACGCGTGCTCTACCAGCTCCCGCCCGACACGCTGGCGCGCTGGCTCGAGTCCGATGCAGAACTCGACCGTGCGCTCGCGCCCCGCCTCGAGCATGAGGGACCCGCGTTGCTCGGACCGCAGCGCTTGCTTCGGCTCTCCAAGACCGGCCAGCCTCGTGCCCGCGCGGCGGCGCAGCGCTGGGCCAGCCGCTTGGGCTAGGGGCCGTCCCCAATTCGGTGAAACGGCCATAGCGGCGCCCCCAGAGCCCATGCCGTCGTTCCTCATCGGTTGCTTGTGCCTAGGGATACACGAGCTGAAGCGTGACGTCGTCGACCGAGACGTCACACGGACCCGCGCCGAACTTGTTGTTGGCGCATTCGATGCGAACGGTCGCGCTGTCGATCCCCGCTGGAAGTTCGTCGGCGTGTTCGGCCAACGTCCAGTCCGTCTGCGCGCCCGTAATCAGCGGAAGGAAGTCGTCTCCGAGGTCGATGTACAGCCGGTAGTCGTGCTCGCCGGTGTTGCTACGCACACGGGCGCGTACCCGGTACCGCAAACCCGGCACGGCGGTGTCGTGGTTCCAATCACTCAAGTCGACGCCTTGATCGAGCGCGGTCACCACGATGGCGCCCGTTGGGGTGAACGCGAAGTTTCCGCCGAACGCCTCGCTGGTCGTCGTCCAGTTCGCCAACCCGCTCGGGACGATCCAACCCTGCGTGTCGCCGGTTTCTGCGTCTCCATTGAGCAGGAGGTTGGCAGACTCGCCCTGTCCGGCACCGAGCAGGGTCAGCTCATCGGTCTGCGTCGGGGAGGCCAGGTTGACCCCGTCGTAGTACTCGATGAGCAACGAGGACTGGACCTGTCTCTTATACACATCTCCGAGCCCACGAGACCTCTCTACATCTCG
>CAJXVA010000460.1 GCA_913061055.1 uncultured Pseudomonadota bacterium | reverse complement strand
GGCGGGGGGCTGGTGACCTTGGACTTGGCGTGCTTACGGACCGCTTCATCGCCCTCGCGCGGAGTCTCCACGTCGGGAGCCATGGACCCTTGCTCATCGGCTGTTTCGGAGCCGAGCAGCGCCTCGCGCCAGGAGGGCGTGACGATCACCAGGACGACCGCGGCGGCGAGCAGGACCGCAGCGACGACGGCGGGGCGAATCCACCGTGGAGGGGCGGGCGTGGCGGCCACCGGCAGGGCGTCTGCGTGGGACGACAGGGCGAGTTCCAGCAACGCATCGTCGCCCATCTCACCGGGCAGAGGCTCGTCGCCCAAGGAGGACCAATCGAAGGAGTCGGGTGCGTTAGTCATCGGACGGCCTCCGTTTGGTGGGCGGGTGCACCGATCTTTTGCTCTCGTCGAACGAGCTTGCGCAGAGTGGCAAGGCCGAGTCGGAGACGGCCTTTGACGGTGTTGGGACTGACGTCGGTCAACTCGGCGACCTCATCGAGGGAGTAGCCGAGCGCGTGGTGCAGGACCAGCGCGCTGCGTTGAGCTTCGGGCAGCTCACGGAGGTAGGCTTGAAGCCCCCGGGGGAGTTCGTCCGCAAGCGGTGACTCCCAGCCCGAGACGTCCACCGCGTCCTCGACGCCGGCCTCGCTGGCGGTGGAGCGCTTTCGCTCACGCTTGAGGTGACGGAGTGCGGCGCGGGTCGCGATCCGGGCTGCCCACCGGTCGAGGGACGCGTCGCCCCGGTAGGTGTGACAGCTCCGCAGCACCTCCAACAGGGCGTACTGCGCGGCGTCGTCCGCGTCCGCGGTCGCGGCTGCGAGCGATCGGGCGACCTTGCGGACTCGCGGAAGGACCCGCCGGGCGATGGTGCCCTGGGCGGCTCGGTCGCCCTTCGACGCCCGTTTCGCGAGTGCGACGTCGAGCGACTCGACCCTGGCTGGTTCGTCCCGCATCAGCGTTGCCCCGGCGATGCTGGAGCATATCTGTCCGGACGGGGTCGCGTACACATCGCTCTAGTGCTCCGGTCCGGTCACGCCGGGTCAGTCTTTTTTCGCCCTGCCGAGGGCAACCTCGACGCCGGCTGCAATGAGGACACGAACGCGGTCGGGCTCGTGACGGAAGGTGTTCTCGCCGCTGCGGACCACAATGTCGGCGCGGGTGAGCAAGACGTCGAGCCCCACGTCGAGGCCCAGTCGGACCCGCCGAGCCGCGTGGACGCCCAGTCCTGCGTAGGCGATTCCGCTGGTGAACACCCGGAGCCCGTCGTCGCCTTGCTCGAGCGTTGGGTTGTTGGCCTGAAGGACCCGCGTCACGGGATCCACGGAGAAGGCGCCGCCAGCGGCGACATCGATCCGAGGGGCCAAGGGGAGCCGGGCGCCAACGCCCAGGGTGATCGGGTGGCGTCGAACATCCGCTCCGACGTCGCCGAGGGTGATCGCCTGTGTTGCGACGTAGGCGTATTGCGCCCACAGGGCAAGTCGTGGGCGGATCTTCCACGTCACGCGCGCGGCGACGCCGCTCTGCCACGGCATCTGGGCGGAGAAGGTGTTGCCGACATAGCTCAGGCGCAGCCAGACCGGAGCTTGTTCTCGAGCTGGCCAACCCGGGAGGTCGGGCTCAGGCTCGGGCTCAGGTTCGGGTTCAGGTTCAGGTTCAGGTTCGGGTTCAGGTTCAGGTTCGGGCTCGGGTTCGGGCTCGGGTTCGGGCTGGAGTTCGGCCGGATCGACGGGTTCCATGTCGCGCACCTCACCCACTTGAAGCGCGAGACCGATGCTCACCGTCACGTTGGCGATGACCTCGGCCGCCATCGCGTCGAGTCCGTCGCCCTCGAGGCGCCGCGTCCAGACCGCGTTCGAGGATCCCTCGAACAGATACAGCCGCATGGGCAGCGGTTCGGGGACGAGCCACAGAACGTTGTCGATGTCGCCGCCCTCGAGGAGAGCTTTGGAGCGCGACCCAAGCTGCGTGATCTCGAAGCTTGCCGGGTCGTAGAACTGGAGCTCGACTTCGACGCCGGCCGTCTCGGCGTGGGCTTCGAGCGAGGCGGCGACCCGCTCATGGCCCGGCGCGCGCGGGAGCTGGAATCCCACCACGGGCTCGTGCTCGGTCGATGCGACGGGTTCTTGGAGCAGCACGGCTCCGAGAAGCGTTCCTGCGATGAGGGCAATCACGCGATGCGAAGGCTACCACCGCAGCGGGGTGGTGCGGGTCGTTGAAGACAGGTGCGGCCCCCCGGGGAAGGGGGCCGCGAATCAGCAGACGAGGACGATGAAGGGGGCGATGGTGTGATGCGGGCCTAGCCGCAGGTCACGGTGCCGTCCTTGCCTTCGATACCGAGCGAGCCATCTGAGCAGCTCACGACGCATCCTCCCAACAGGTCGCAGCTGCTCACGGTGCAGCCCCCCGCGGGGCAGTTGACCACGCAGGATGTCGCCCCTTCGCAGTCGACGTCGCAGGCCTCAGCCGAGTCGCATTCCACGTTGCACGCGGCATTGGCGGGGCACGCAACCGCGCAATCCGAGGCCTCCGCACAGTTGACGGCACAGCCCAGGTCGTCCGCACAGTTCATCTCGCACGTGTCTTCGGCTTCGCACAGACACTGGTTGTCGACGTCACACGTGCCACCACCATCGGTGTCGAAGCCAGTGTCGTCGGTATCGAAGCCACCGCTGGAACTCGACCCGTCGCCTCCTTCGGTGTCGCCGGTTTCCGTGTCCGAGTCCGACTCGCTCGCCGAATCCGATGCGCTCTCGGAGGCGGACTCCGATGCGCTCTCGGAATCGCTATCGGTCGCGGATGCTGTGGCGCTGTCCGAGGCGCTGTCTGTCTCCGCAGCGGTGTCGGATTCGGATGTACCGCCCGATGCCGAAGCGCTCTCGGACGCGGAACTCTCCGTCCCGGCCATGCTGTCGTCATCGTCGACGGTGCCGATGACACAAGCGGGGATCAGGCTGAGGGAAGCGAAGAGGGGAGCGAAGCGGAACAGGTTCATGCCCCCCACGTGCCGCGCCGCGGCGCAGCCGGGTCAACGAAACTCGTGGGCCGCGACTCGATTGTGGTGTGGATCAATCGAGCCTGTCGCGGGTGAATATTCTTCAGGCGAGGGCGTCGCGGAGACTTTGAGCTAGGGCAGCTCCCGCCGTGCCGTCGAGACTTCCGGCCGGCCAACGGATGCCGAGTCCGCTTGCTTCGTTGGGCTTGGGGATGATGTGGAAGTGCACGTGGAACACCGCCTGGTGAGCGCGAGCTCCGTTGTTCTGAAGGATGTTGTAGTCCTCGCAGCCCGACACTTTCATCACCGCCCGGGCGAGCCGAGGCAAGACGCGCCCGATGGCCGCCGACGCATCGTCGCTGAGTTCGTGAAGTTTCGCCTTTCGCTCCTTGGGGATCACCAGCGTGTGGCCGGTGGATAGCGGACCGATGTCGAGGAACGCGAAGACGTGGTCGTCCTCGTAGACCTTGTGGCAGGGGATCTCACCGCCGAGAATCTTGTCGAAAATCGTGCTCATGGCCGGTGGAGCGAGGATGGGGGAGGGGCGTCGCGTTGTCGAATGCGCCGTTGGTATGCTCGCCGCGGTGAATGAGCGCAGGTTGCTGATCCTCGCCGCCGTGGGGGCCTCGGTGGTCGCCTACGTGGTCTATGCGCTGCTCTCGAGGGGAGTGGGTGCACCGCCGGAGCCCACGCAAGCGCGCGCCGAGGCAGGCGTCGCCGAGACGCCTGATCGGGAGCCCGCACCCAAGACTCGTCGCAAGCCGTCTGTGAAGAGACCCGTCCTTCCGGGCAAGCGACCTGGCCCGTCGCGCTCCGGCGGCCCTCCTCCCGCGCTGCCCATGCCGGACATCAGCCTCGAGGAGGCGCGGGAAGACTACGTCGACCTCCTCGCCGAGCTCGAACGAGAGCTGGAGCGGAACAAGGAGACCGGCAAGGCGCTCGCCAACAAACACTGGGTCGAGTACTACCGCCGAGGCCACGAAGTCATGACCCCCCTGCGTCGTTACCTCAGCATCGGCAGCGAGGAAGGCAAATCCGAGGTCGCCGGCATGGATGAGGAGCTGCGCGACATCATGGGCAAGCTCCAGACCGACCCCGCCGACCTCGAAGAAGACCCCGCCGAACCAGCCCCGGCCGAGCCCTAAGCTGCCAGCGACGAGCAAGCCCAAGCGGGCGCCCACCTGACGTCAGAGGTTGGCGACCACAGGAGGAGCGCGAGCGACGAGCAAGCCCAAGCGGGCGCCCACCAGGGGGTGTGCGAAGGGGGCTCCGCCCCCGCAGCGAGGGGGACTGTGAAGTCCCCCTCTAAAACCACTGCGAGAAGCCGACCGCGATGCTGGTCGCGAGCGTGGTGTCTCGGTAGCGCCAGCTCGCGGATGCGGCGTCGGCGTCTGCGCCGGCGGGGGCGAGTGGGCGGGCGAGGTTCCAACGCTGATCGAGGCCGAACTTGGCGTCGAACGAGATCGTCTCGGTCACGAACACGTGGGTTCCAAGGCCGACCCCAAGCATCGGGTACCAGGTCCGCGGTCCAACGGCGCGAACGCCATCGTCCGCAGCTCGTACGGTGTTGGACCGGCCCGCCCCAGCGCGGGCGTATGCGAACGGGCGGACGTTGCGGTCACGCGCGAAGAAGACCTGGGCGAACGGGCTGAAGCCGCCACGGATGGTGATCTCCTCGCCTCGAGGTTCGACAGCCCAGTCGAATCGTCCGCCGATCGCGAGCCACTCGCTGAGCGCAAAGCTGGCCGACAGACCGCCGGGGATCCGCCGATAGCCGAAGACTCCTGCCTCCTGATCGCGGAGCCAAAGTTCCCCCTGCGCCTGCGGGGTCAGCACCGTCCCCTGCAGGTAGACGGCTTCCAGGTCGAAGGCGATGCGTCCCCGGCTGGCGACATCCCCGGACCCGGGCATTGCGGAGGGTTTGGCCTCGGCGACGGCGGGGCTCAGCAGGAGCGCACATCCGACGATCCGAGCCCAACAACCACCGCGCATGCCCAATCATAGCGCCAGGAGCCGGCGGCAGGGGCGGCAAGGGTGCATCTCGCGTTCAACACGCGTCCCGAACGCGTTATCACTGCGCAACGCATGAGTGAGATCGACGGATCCTTCTCCGGAGAGACGCTGGATCAAGCGTTCCTGCAGATGTTTCGAGTGGCGGAAGCGGACTCCAGCTCGGAGGCCGGCGACCGGCTCGCGTCCGTGCTGACGCCCGAAGAGGCGCTCGCGATCTTCGACGCCCAGCTGACCAGCCGCCACATCGACTTTGCGGCGCTGGCGATGCGCGAGCGCGGCAAGGGCTACTACACGATCGGTTCGTCTGGGCACGAGGGCAACGCGGTCGTCGCCGAGGCGCTGCGGCCCACCGACCCGGCGCTGCTCCACTACCGCTCCGGCGCGTTCTTCCTGCGGCGTGCGCAGCAACTCGAGTACGCGCACGCTGCTCACGATGTTCTGCTCGGTGCCGCGGCGGCTCGGGATGAACCGATCTCCGGAGGCCGGCACAAGGTGTTCGGAAGCCGCTCAATGGCCGTGCCACCGCAGACGTCGACGATCGGTTCGCACCTGCCCAAGGCCGTTGGTATGGCGTTCCACCTCAAGCGGGCCGCGCGGCTGGGTCTCAATGAAGACATCCCCGCACGATCGGTGGTGATGTGCAGCTTCGGCGATGCATCGGCGAACCACTCTACGGCGACCGGAGCCTTCAACGCGGCGGGATACATCGCGCACCAGAACATCGACCTGCCGCTGCTGTTCGTGTGCGAGGACAACCGGATCGGGATCAGCGTGCGCACAGCACCCGGATGGATCTCCCGACGGTTCAGCGCGAAGCCCTACCTCAAGTACTTCCAGGCGGACGGTTGCGACTTGGTCGATGCTCTCCGCACGGCCACAGAGGCCGCGGACTTCGTTCGAACCACCCGCAAGCCGGCGTTCCTGCACCTCGACGTGGTGCGGCTGTTTGGTCACGCGGGGTCCGATGTGGCGCTGGCGTATCGGACGGTCGAGGAGCTTCGGGCCGAGCTCGCGCGCGATCCGGTCGCCAGCACGGCGAGGCTGCTGCTCGATGCGGGCGTTCTCCACCGAGACGAGTTGCTCGAGCGCTACGAAGCCAAGCGCACCGAGGTGATGGCTCTGGCTGAGGACTCGATGGCGCGTGAGGGTCTTCGGGACGCGGAGGAGGTCATGAAGCCCATCAGCCCGCGCACGCCCCAGAAGGTCTCCATCGAGGTGGCCCGCAAGGTCGAGACCGAGTCCCGCCGCGAGTTCTGGGGTCCACGGCTTCCCGAGCAAAGCGGGCCGCTGGCGCTCTCTGGGCACATCAACCGCTGTCTCGGCGACGTGCTGGTGAAGTACCCCGAGGTGGCGATGTTTGGCGAGGACGTCGCGAAAAAGGGCGGCGTCTACGGGGTGACGCGTGGCTTGCTCAAGCGGGCAGGGGGCGTTCGGGTCTACGACACGCTGCTGGACGAGCAGACGATTCTTGGGCTCGCGATCGGTGCCGCACAGGTTGGCTGCATTCCGATCCCCGAGATTCAATACCTCGCGTACCTGCACACGGCCGAAGACCAGCTGCGCGGGGAGGCCGCGTCGCTTCAGTTCTTCAGCCAGGCACAGTTCCGCAACCCGATGGTGGTCCGAATCGCGGGCTATGCATACCAGGCCGGATTCGGCGGGCACTTCCACAACGACAACTCGATCGCGTTGTTCCGGGACATCCCGGGGATCATCATCGCCTCACCCAGCAACGGTCCGGACGCCGCGGCGATGATGCGCACCTGCATTGCGTCGGCGCGGGTCGACGGTTCGGTGTCGGTCTTTCTCGAGCCGATTGCGCTGTACCACACGCGTGACCTCCACGAAGAGGGCGACGGCCTGTACGCCGCGCCCTACGACCCCAACGGAGCCGAGGTTCCGCTCGGCGAGGGCAAGACCTACGGGAGCGGTGAGGACCTCACGCTCGTGAGCTTCGCAAACGGGGTTCGTATGTCTCGAAGGGTCATGAGGAAACTCGAGGCGCAGGGGATTCGTGCTCGTGTCCTCGACCTCCGCTGGATCGCCCCGCTTCCCACCGAAGACCTGCTCCGCGAGGCGAACGCGACCGGCCGGGTGCTGGTGGTCGATGAGACCCGGCGGAGCGGCGGCGTGTCCGAGGGGGTGTTCGCCGCGCTCATCGACATGGGCTTTGGGGGCGCCATGTCCCGAGTCGCAGCACAGGACACGTTCATTCCCCTGGGCCCGGCCGCCGACCTCGTGCTCGTCACGGAGGAAGGCATCGAGGCGGCTGCCCTCGAGCTGATGTCGCGCGACTGAACAGCGCATCCAATCACGCGGTGCCCGCGGCGGCGAGGCGGGCTATCCTGTGAGGCGTGGAGCACTCCGAGCCGCAACCGGGTGCACCCACGCCGATGGACCCGAGTCACGCGGAGCCGTCGTCCGCCGAAGCCGCGGCGCCTCCGGTCGGCAGACTCGCCAAGTACGGCCGTCTGTTGTGGTGGCTGCACTCGGTGTACGCCCTGGGGCTGGGCATTGGCGTGCTGATGTTTGCCCGCAAGGGCTTCGGTCACGCGCGGTGGCTGGCGATCTCGCTGGGGACGCTGTGGATCATTCTCTTGGTGTTCTTCCGCTGGTTCGGAGGGCGCGCGGGCGCGCCGGCCCAGCGCAACGCCAAGATCAAGTTCTACGTGATGACCTACGTCCTGAAGAACCTGTATCAGGGCATGTTGTTCTTCCTGCTGCCGTTCTACTGGCGGTCCGCTGTGTACGGAGCGTCCAGCCAGTGGTTCGTCGTGGTGCTGGGGGTCTGTGCCTTGCTGTCCACGCTCGATGTCGTGTTCGACCAGGTGTTGATGCGGTTCAAGATCGCCGCGTCGGTCTTCTACTTCCTGACACTGTTTTGCTGCCTCAACTTGGTCATTCCGGCCATGTTCCCCAACACACGCAGCCTGGTGACGCTGGTGGCGGCGGCCGTCATCTCGGCGCTCGCGTTTTGGACCATGCACATCCCGTTTCGGTTCTTGGGTCGCCCAGCCGTCGTCGCGTTGTTGGTGATCTGTCTCTTATACACATCTCCGAGCCCACGAGACCTCTCTACATCTC
>CAJXVA010000459.1 GCA_913061055.1 uncultured Pseudomonadota bacterium | reverse complement strand
GTTTGTCGCGGACGGGTCCAGCCTGCCGAGGGCCTCGGGGGTGGACGCAAAGCCACTCGCAGGGGCCGTCCCGATGAAGGCTCCGGCCGCACTCCGGGTCGAACTTCGAGACTCGCAAGGAGGGACCGTGCCCGGCCTGGGGATCCCCCGCGGGGTCACGCTGATCGCCGGCGCCGGTTTTCACGGCAAGAGCACCCTGCTGCAAGCACTGGCCGAGGGGATCTATCCACGCGTGCCCGGCGACGGACGCGAACGCGTCGTAACCGTACCGTCGACGATGAAGGTGCGCTCCGAAGACGGACGTGCGGTCACCGGTGTCGACCTCCGGCCATTCATCTCCTCCCTGCCCGGAGACCGGCAGACGCGTTCGTTCTCAACTGCCGATGCATCCGGAAGCACGAGCCTGGCTGCCGCGATCATCGAGTCGGTCGAGGTTGGGGCGCGCGCCCTGCTGTTCGACGAGGACACGTGCGCAACGAACCTGCTGGTGCGAGATGCCCGGATGCAGGCGCTCATCCAACGGGAAACCATCGTGCCCCTCATCGATCGCGTACAGCAGCTCCACACCGAGCTGGGCGTCTCGAGCGTGTTGGTGGTTGGGGGGAGCGGCGACTATCTCGACGTCGCCGACGCCGTGATCACGATGGACGAATACCATCCGCACGACGCGACGCAGCGGGCTCGCGAAGTGTGCGCCGCGGTCCCCAGCGGCCGCGAGCCGGGGACGAGTCACGCCGACTGGACGCCGGGGCAGAGGGTGTTCGCGCCGGCGTCGTTGGCCCCGGTTCGTCGCGATCGCCGTCGGGGGAAGGTGCGTGCGCGCGGACTCCGGGACTTGGCCTACGGGGAGGACACCATCAGCCTCGATGGGTTGGAACAGCTCGTCGACGCCTCCCAAGTTCGACTCCTGGGGACTCTGCTCGAGTGGGCCAGCGCGCAGCCATCCGGAACTCCGATCGCCGAGCTGGCCGTGGCCGCGGTCGCCCAAGGCCAAAAGCGAGGTCTGTACACTCTGAGGGCCAGTCCCGAGCTCGCAGCGGTTCGCCCGGCTGAGGTTGCGGCAGCGATCAATCGCCTGCGCGGCCTGACGCTCGACTGACCGCCCGTTGGTGCCCAGATGGCATGCGCCTGGGTTTCGGGTCGTTTCTGCGGAAAGTTCGGGATTCTGCGCAAGAAACCACACCGAGCTGCGTCCTCACCACGATGCCGCGAACGCTGTGCTCGTCCTCCGAGGAAGACAACTCAACACCTGTTCGGCTGCAAACGCCGCTTCGCGTGGTCCTCGCAGCAGTCGGCCTCATGAGTCTGGGCTGCTCCGGCGACAACTCCGCAGAGCTCGCCGGGAGCAGCGGCATGGTCGTCGAGACGGGAGGCGAGACGGAGACGCCGACCACGGGGTCTTCCAGCTCGGGCGTCTCGGACGAATCCGGCAGCTCCGAGGGGACCGCCGCGGTCACATATTACGAGCACATCCGTCCACTCTTGGCCCAGCACTGCGAGGCTTGCCATGCCGAGGGTTCCACAGCCCCGTTCGTGCTCGACACCTACGAGAGTGTCCTCGCCACCGCGCCGGCGATCGCCGCCGTCGTCGAGAACCGGACGATGCCACCGTTCGCCGTGCGCGCCGACGGGTCCTGTGGCGACTGGGCAGACCCGCAATGGCTCGACGACGACGAGATCGAGCTGATCGTGAGCTGGGCTCGGGGTGACCAGGCTGCAGGAGAAGACACCTTCGCGCGACCGGAGCCGCCGCAGTTCCCGCCACTGGATGGCCGCGGTGTCGTGGAGCAGGTCAGGATCCCGCAGTACGACAGCAGCACCGCAGAAACGACCGACGACTACCGGTGCTTTGCTGTCGATCTCGGCCTCGAGGGCGACCGCTTTCTGACCGGCTACGACGTCCTGCCGGACAACGCGGAGATCGTCCATCACCTGCTCGGCTACCGAATCGTGCCGGAGCGAGGCAACAATGCCGACGTGCTCGCGGAGCTCGAGGCGCAGGACGAAGAGCCTGGGTGGAGCTGCTTCGGCTCGGCAGGCGATGGGCTGCAAGCCAACGGCGTCCCAGTGGTGTGGGCGCCGGGCGGAGGCGCTCAGAACTTCCCGTTCGAGACCGGGATTCGCTTCGCGGCCGGAGACATTCTCGTCGTGCAGATGCACTACAACGTGTTCGGCGATGCCGGGTTCGACGAGACCGCCATCGACATGCAGTGGGCCGATTCCGTCGAGCGAGAGGGAATTCAGGCGCTCTGGGACCGTTTTTACAGCCAAGGACTTCTCCCAGGCGCGACCACCCTCGAGCCAGGGCAAGAGAACGTCGACTTCAGCTGGAACATCACCTTCGAGCAGATCCTCTCGTTCCGCGAACTCGACTACACATCCGTCGACCTGATGGGCGTGACCCCACACATGCACAACTTCGCCACCGCGATGGCTGTCGACATCGAAGCACCCGACGGCGACTTCTGCGTCGCCGACGTCCACAAGTGGGACTTCAACTGGCAGCGGGCCTACTTCTACGAAGAACCCGTTCGAGTCGGTCGCGACGCGCTGGTCAACGTGACGTGCAGCTATGACACATCCGATCGCACCGAGCCGGTCGCGGCGGGTCTGGGGACCGACGACGAGATGTGCCTGCTCGGTTTGTACTTCGCCGAGGCAAAGTAGAGGGTCCTACAACAGGCATTGACCCGCACCACCTGCGGTGGTGGAGTGCGGGCGCGTGCGAGAGAGAACGAAGCGCATCCTTGGGATCGCGCTACCCATCATCGGGGGCATGGTCTCTCAGAACGTGCTCAACCTGGTCGACCTTGCAATGGTCGCAACCGAGGGGGACGCGGCCGTCGCCGCAGTCGGCGTTGGAGGCTTCGCAAACTTCCTCGCGTTCGCGTTCCTCACGGGACTGTCGGCGGGTGTGCAAAGCATCGCAGCGCGGCGGAAGGGCGAAGGCCGCGACAACGAGACCGCCATTCCACTCAACGCGGCGCTGCTGTGTGGCGTTGTCATCGGCATCCCGCTTTCCGTCGGGCTGTACATGCTCGTCCCGTGGTTCTTCCCGCTCCAGAACCCCGACCCGGCCGTGCTCGATGTCGGCGTGCCCTACCTTCAGGCGCGACTGATCGCGATGGTCGCGGTCGCGACGAACTTCTCGTTCCGCGGATACTGGAATGCCGTCGACCTCTCGAAGCTCTACCTGCGCACGCTGCTCGTCATGCACGCGTGCAACATCTTCTTCAACTGGCTGCTGATCTTCGGCAACCTCGGCGCCCCGGAACTCGGTGCCTACGGGGCTGGTGTCTCGAGTGCGATCGCGACGTATATCGGCGCAGGGTTCTACCTGTGGCTAGGCTTTCGCCACGCTCGCGGTGCGGGGTTCTTGCGCGGGCTTCCCGACCGCAAGACGTTCCGCAGCATCATCACGCTCGCGCTGCCCAACGGCCTGCAGCAGTTCATGTTCGCGGCCGGCTTCAACGTGCTGTTTTGGATCCTCGGCCACATCGCGATGGGCGAGGTCGGCCACTCCACGGTCGATGTCGCGGCCGCGAACGCACTGGTCAACGTCACGCTCGTGGCGCTGCTTCCTGGCATCGCGCTGGGCATCGCGGCGGCGTCGCTGGTGGGACAGGCGCTCGGCCGCAAGGAGCCCGAGGACGCGTATGCCTGGGGATGGGACGTCGCGAAAATCGCCGTCTGGGTCATGGGCGGGCTCGGCCTCCCCATGGCTCTGGTCCCCGACTTGGTTCTCTCCCCATTCCTGCACTCGCCCGAAGCGCTCGACGCCGCGCGCTGGCCCATGCGCCTGGCCGGTATTTTCATCGCAGTCGACGGGATTGGGATGGTCCTGATGAACGCGATGCTTGGCGCGGGAGCCAATCGCGCGGTGATGGTCGTCTCGATCAGCTTGCAGTGGGGTCTGTTCTTGCCCATCGCATTTGTACTCGGTCCTATCCTCGGCCTCGGGCTTCTCCCGATCTGGTGCGCGCAACTTTGTTATCGCGCTCTGGCCGCAGTAGCTTTCGCAGTAATGTGGAGGCGAAAAGCTTGGACAAGGATCGAGCTGTGAGCGCGTTCAACTGCAAACTAGCCATGGATCCGACGCCGAGAACGACGTTATAACCAGCGGGTGGAAACCTTGGACAGAGGCACGCCTCGACCAATCTTGTTGGTCGATGACGAGCCGGGCTTGCTCGATGCGACGCGACGGCGTCTCGAGCATGCGCTACCCGGGGTCGACCTCCTTCCGTTTCTCGATGCGAACGAAGCGCTCAGAGAAACCGAGAACCGGTTGCTGGGCCTTGCCATTCTCGACGTGGACATGCCGTCGATGACGGGGCTCGAGCTCGCCGAGGCTCTTCATGCGCGTTGGCCGGAGCTTCCGATTTTGTTCCTGACCGGCACAACCCGCGAAAGTGCCACTGAGGACCTCGAGAGACTCGGTGTTGTCGGCTGGCTCCAAAAACCGGTCCGGGGGCAGGTTTTGATCGACGCCGTCAGAGCCCACGTCTTGTGCGACTGATCGCGCGCCGCCGAGTCCCACGGAGCCACCGGGCCGAACTCGATTCTACGGTGCGACACGATCCTGTCCGGCGCCACAATCGATGCAACCCAGCCCTCTCAGCGCCGTCTGTTCGTCATGCGCAGGTCACTGCTTGCCGTCTCGATCCTGCTCTCGGTCGCGTGCACCGAGGACATCGGCGGCGGCCCCAGCTTTGGCTCTGGGAGTGGCTCCCCCACGGGTGCGACCACAACGTCGCCGAGCGCCGGTGGCTCATCGGGGCCCTCAGGATCAGCTGGCTCGACGGGCGAGGCGACGTCCGCGGGTGACGCCACCGGTGGCACCCCCACGGACACCAGCGGCGGTGAGAGCAGCCCTACGACCACCAACAACGGTTCCACGGACGACGGCGGCTCGGCGACGGACAGCGGCGTCACCAGCATGGACCCGACGGCCGAGTCCACTGGAGACCCCTCGGGAGACCCCACCGTCGACGGAACACCACTCGACCCCGACCTCGATGTGCCCGATGAGGGCGAGTCGTGCTCGTTCCCCGGCAACCTGAACGAGTGCCCGGGCATCGCGGTCTGCCGCTTCTACACGGCCGAAGAGGGCCGGTGCGAAAGCTGCGAAGGCTGCGGCAACCTCAACGCGCCGTGCACCCAGGGCACCGATTGCGACATTCTGTTCTCGTGCTTTGCCGGTCGTTGCACCAACTTCTGCGAGTTGGGCACGTTCAGCTGCGGCCCAATCGAGGACTGTCTGGACATCGGACATGCGACCCACGGCGTCTGCGACCCATTCGCTTGAAACGCGCCAGCAACCCAAAAATCGTGCTTCAATCAAAGCACGATGCGTGCCCACGTCTTCGGCTTGGCCTTCTGCGTTCTCACCGCCTGCGGAAACAGTGACGATCAAGAGCGCAACGCGCCGCCTGTCGGTGGCGGCGGTAGCGGACCGGTGGGCGGTGCCTCCTCGCCAGCGACAACCGCGGGGGGCACAGACAGTGCCGGTGGTAGCGGCAGCGTTGGCACGGGCCTGACCATGGGACCTTCCGGAACCGGCGACGCCAGCACCGGCCTTGGGGTCTACGCCGTGCTCACCGGGCGGTTCACCGACGGCGGCGGCGGATATGCCCTGCCGATCCAGTGCACGGTCCGGTTCCATCGTCCCGGCGAGATCAACCCCTCCAACGGTATCGAGACGGCAACCACGTTCAGCCGCCCGTTTGTGATCGATGCATTCCCACAGTCGTTCACGATCATGAGCGATGAGATCGGCGACGTCGTCGTACCCGATGACAATGGCTACGTCACGTCGGAGTGTGATGTCGACGGAGACAACTTCTTCGACGACAATGCAGGCGCGTACTTCCCATCGCTTCCCATGGTCGAAGTCTCGGTCCCTGCCTCCAGCATCGACCTCGCAGTCGGCCCGCTGTAGCGGATACAGGGACGCGGCCTCAAAGAAGGCCCAGATGAAGCAGGACCGAGAAGTCGTCCCCTTCTTCGCGAGGCTTGACCTTGCCCGGCGGAGTGTCGTTCCGCGTCGTGTGAACTCCGTCGTCCGGCTTTTGCTCTTGCGTCTCGGTGTCGTGGAGTCCGGAAGCGTCCTGTTTCGGCGTCCTCATGTACTGCCCCTCATCCTGTAGGTGGGACGGAAGACGAAGCGTCTCGTTCCATCCGGCAGGGTAAAGTTTGCCACCATGGCACCACTCGCGTCGTCCCCTTTCGGCGCAATTGACTCTACCGAGTACTCGGACGCGGCTTCATCGGAATTCGAACGACGTTCTTCCCTGGATATAAGACGACAGTGAATTCCACCGAGTGAAATCCCGGCGCTCGAACCCACAGAGATACCGACGTCCATAGTCCAAGCATGACCATCGGAGGCAGGTGAGCGGGCAAGTAGTTTGCGTCTGCTTCGATGCCCGGGCAGTGGCGACAAGACACAACCGACTTGGGCGGAAGGTCTTGGAACTCGACCGTTGCGGGACGAGGTCTCGCGTGGAGAACGACGGTCCTGCTACAGCCGGGAGGAAGCGTGACCTGACCGGAGTAGCGCGGCCCCACGAGCAGCACTTCGGCAGCACCATCGGGCACCTCCACGACACTGGCCGCGGGGAGGATTCGCGTTGCCACCCTCAGCTCGTGGTGCCGCAGCTGCGGCTGCGGCATATCCACCACGCGCACGCGACACACCGGCGGAGACGGTGCAAACCACAGCCATCCCACCAACCAGGGGACCCAAGACATATCAACAAGCTAAGGCCCGTACGGTAGCACCACTGGCAGCACGATGGCAGTTGGCGACTGTCTGTTGTTCGGTGGCGGGTTCGGGCGATACTCGGGGTTCGTGAGCTCCGAGCGCCACGCGGACCCTGAGCGAGACGCTCCGCGTTATGAGCGCGTGGCCGAACTCGCGCGAGGTGGGATGGCGATTCTCGAGCTCGCCCGCACAATCGGCGCGCACGGCTTTGAGAAGTACGTCGCGGTGAAACGAATCTCACCGAAGTGGGCGGATGACCCGGAGTTCATCTCGATGTTCTTGGACGAGGCGCGGTTGGCCGCCGTCCTCGATCACCCCAACGTCGTTCGTGTTCACGACCTGGGACACGATGCTCGTGGCCCCTTCTTCGTCATGGACTACATCCACGGCAAAGACTTGGTTGCCCTTCGCTCGGCGGTGGGCGGACCGCTCCCGGTCGAGCATGCGCTGTCGATCGGGTTCGCCGCCGCGACCGGACTCCACCACGCACACACCCGGCGCGACTTCGAGGGCAGCGCACTGAAGCTTGTGCACCGGGACGTCAGCCCGTCCAACGTGCTGGTGACCTACGACGGCGGCGTCAAGCTGGTGGATTTTGGGATCGCCAAGGCGACCCGCACCGACGGAACCCGCCCCAGCATCCGCAAAGGAAAGATCGGGTACATGTCGCCCGAGCAATGCAAAGGCTCGCCGATGGATGGGCGCACCGACGTGTTCTCCCTCGGAGTCGTGCTGTGGGAGCTGCTGGCCGGCACCCGACTCTTCGACGGCGGCGACAATGAGTTCGCGGCGATGAACCGCATCGTCAACCATGATGCGCCGTCGCTGAGCGAGGCGAACAACGCCGTGCCGCAAGTCGTTGCCGATGTCGTCCACAAGGCGTTGGCCCGCAAACGCGACGACCGATTCGAGGACGCACGGGCCATGGCGCTGGCACTCGAGCAAGCCGCCGAGGCAGCAGACCTTCGCCCCACCGCCGATGGCCTGGCGGAGTTCATGGGTGAGGTGTTCGGAAGCCGCCCCTACCCGTGGGAGTCATCCTCGCCAGTGCAAGTCGTGGACGCAGCACAGCCGGGCACGGATCCGACCCGCGCCATTCCAACGGATCCGACTCGCGCCGTTGCAGCGGACCCGAGCCTGGCTGAGTCACAACCCTCCCGTCGCTGGGTAGCGTGGACAATCGTTGGGGGCGGCCTGGCATTCGCTGCTGTCCTCGTTCTGTGGACTCAGGCGTCCGTGAGGCCGGGGACCGACAACGCCGCGCACCCGCCCCCACAAACCTCCGCCTCGAGCCAACGTCCGCCCTCGATCGACTGTCTCTTATACACATCTGACGCTGCCGACGAGCGATCTAGTGTAGATC
>CAJXVA010000458.1 GCA_913061055.1 uncultured Pseudomonadota bacterium | reverse complement strand
GCGATAGGCTTCGCCGGCACGGCCCGCGTCCTCGAGAACCTTGGCCAACAAGACCAGGGCTTCGACGAGGTCCTGCGAATCCTTGCTCGCGCCGAGCGAGAGCGCGTCGACGGCGTCGGTGAGCAATCGTTGCGCTTCGCCAACCGCTCCAGAGTCGAACAAGACCTCGGCTTTGCCCACCATCGCGCGGGCGAACTCGGGGTCCTCCTGCAGGGCGGCATCAAAGCGTTCGCGAGCGGCATCCACGTCCCGCGTGGAGCGGTAGGTGATGCGGCCCATGTCGGTCAGGAGTTGGGCGCGGATCGAGGGTCCGGTGACCTCGGCGAGCTGCCCATCCATGAACTCCAAGGCGCCGTGGATGTCTCCATCGTCGACCCGCAGCTGCACGAGACCCTCGAGGGACGCCGCGAGAAAACGGGTCGCCGCGGGGTCTTCGGTCCGCTTCTTCGACTCGGCGAGCACCCGCGAGTACAGGCGTAGGGCATGTGCACCATCGCCTAGCGAGCTTCGGTACAGGTCGGCCGCTTCGAGAAGCTCGGCCGGGGTTCCCAGCGCTTCGAGGGCTTCGCCCAGCTTGGCCTGGTCATGGACCGCGCGTGCGTACAGGACCTTCTTGACCAGCAGGCGACCCTCTTCGGGGTTCGACTCGAGCGCCGTCTCGACCACGGCGAGGGCACCGCTGGGGTCGTGCCCCTCTTCGTCGAGCACGGTGGCGAGGGCCCGGGTCAGTTCAATGTAGCGATCGCCTTCGCGTTCGGTCCCGCTCTCCCAACGCTTGCGCAGCAGATCGATACCGTCCTGGAGGCGGCCCTGCTTGCGATACAGCCGGCTGAGGCCAAGCGCGACGTCGTCGTTGCCCGGCGCTTCTTCAAGCAGCTGCTCAAGCGTCTCGGTGGCCTCGGCGTCGTTGCCCAGTCCTTCTTGAAGGACCCGCGCCTTGGCGACGAGGAGGGTGATGCGTGCATCCTTGTCTGCGTCCGGATCCCGTTCGAGGACGGACAGCCGGCGCTCGATGATCGGCAACGCGGGCTCGTACTGTGACGTCTCCAGGTAGAGCTGCTGGAGCTTGGCCAGGGCTTCGGGGTCGTCGTGGTGTTCTGCGATCTCCGCCCACGCCGAGATCGCACGGTCGGGGAGTCCCAGCTTCTGCTCGTAGATCACGGCAACGCGAGCGAGGTTGCCGAGCCGATACTCGTCGTCGCCGACGATGTCTGCGGCCACCCGCATCGCCTCGATGGCCGGCTGCCAGCGCCGGGTCTCGGTGAGCAAGTCGATGTATGCGTCGTGGAGTCGCTGCTCACCGCCGTGCTGTCGGACCAGGAGCTCGAGCCGTTCGATGGCGGCGTCCTTGCGCCCGAGCTGCTCGGACAGGATGTGGGCCAACTCCAGCGTGCGATCGATGCGCTCTTGCGTCTCGAGTTCTTCGTTCTCGGTTTCGAGGAGGTCGGAGAACACGATGACGTAGTCGGCCCAACGCTCGGCAGATTCGTAGATCTTGCACAGCGAGCGAAGCGCGTCCCGGTGGGTTGGGGAGATTTCCAAGACCCCGCGGAAGCTCGTTTCGGCTTGGGCGTCGTCGTCCCGCGACTCGTGGAGCCGGGCCAGTCGCATGCCCATTTCCACGAGATGGTCGGGCAGGGCAGCCTCGGACAGGAGGAACTCGTACGACTGCTGAAGTCTGCCGGTTTCCGCGTGCCGCTCCGAAAGGCTGCGCAGGCTTTCGAGGGCGACCTCGTCCTCGGGCACCCACACGAGGGCCCGCTCATGCGCGGCAAAAGCACGCTCGATGTCTTCGGCCCCTTCTTCCCACAGGCGGGCCATCACCAGCGCCACGCCGGCCTGATCGTCTCGACCTTGCGTTGGAACGTCAGCGTAGGCGAGGGCGACCTCTTCCCAGGCGCTGTGGACTTTGGGCCGCGCCGGAAGGACCGGGCGCGTCAGCTTGGGGACGGGCGGCAGGCCAACGCTGGGGCTTCGCGGTGGTGGTGGCGGCTTGGGTGCCGCGACCGCTTGCATTCGGGTGCCGTCCGGCTGGGCGGGCCCTGAGGGGGGCGCGCCGCCGGTGGATGCGATGGTGCCTTCCTCGTCGACCGCGGCGTTGTTGGGCTCGTCAACCGCCTCGATATCGAGGTCGTCGATGTCGAGGAGCTCGATGTCGAGTTCTTCGATGTCGAGTTCGGTCGTCGTCGTGGGAACGACGGGAGCCATGACCCCCGGAACACCGGGCGTGAGTGTTGCGGGGTCCGTCCCCGGAGACGTGGAGCCAGGTGCTGCGGCCGGGTCGAGCGGTGGGTCCGGCGCAAGCGCCGAAACGCTGACTTCCTCGGTGTGTTGCTCCGGCACCGCACTCGGGGCGGCGAGCTCGACCTTGGGTGCGAACGGGTCGGGTAGCGCTTCGAGGGCGCGTGGGTCCAGGCCACACCCGTGCCAGCGCTGGAGGTCCCGGTACTCGGGAGCCATCAGCGTGGGCGTCAGCAAGGCGTCGCGAGGAACCGGGGGGCGGGAGTACGCACCGGTCTGCTCTGCAAGCCGCCAGATCGCGCGCTGATCCGAGTCGAGCTCTCCCTGGCGTGGTGGGAGCGTTGGGTCGAGACGCCACGCGGCAAGGCGAGCGCGCAGGGCGTACTCGGGCCGCTGGATCGGGCCCTCGTAGAGTCGTGCGAGCCGCTTGTATTGGGTGCGGCGATCGTCGGGATCGCGGGCTTGCTCGAGACGATGGGCGGGCTGCACCAAGAAGGCGGACCACAGGTCGTTCTCTTCGGCGATGCGCTCCGCTTCGACGAGGGCCTCATCGTTGTCCGTATCTCGGTGAAGCACCCGGAACCACTCGGCCATGGCGCCGCTGAAGTCACCCAGTCGCTCTTCGCGAACCCGCGCGCGCTCGACGAGCAACGCGGTACGAGCCTCGGCATCGGTCAGTTCGAGATACTGATTCTGCAGGACGCCCAACAACGTGAGCGCGCCGATGGCAGGGAGGTCGCCGCTACGCTTCTCGTCGACCTCGATCGTCAGCTCCCGAATGTCGTCCAGGAGCTGGCCCTGGAAAGGGTCGGCCGAAAGGGCGACGGAGAGCACGCGACAGGCCGCAAGTGGGTCGGCGAGGTGCTCGTAGAATACGGTCGAGGCTTCACGAAGCGCGTCGATCCGTCCGGTGACCTCGTCGGCTTCATCGCGCAGCGCGGCGGTATCGAGATGGTGTTTGGCCAGGTTGGGCCACAGCGCGTGACGGACCGCGAGCTCGCGCATGCGATCGAAGGCGTCTTGGGAGAGCCCACCATCGCTCGCGGATAGATCGCGGACGGCCTTCTCGTACCAACCGAACGCTTGCTCCGCGTCGCTGAGTTCTTCTTCGTAGACCTTGGCGATTGCAACACATGCGTCGAACCGGCCCAGGTCGGTGACGGCGCGCTCGAGCATGCCGCCGTGCAACTCGATGACGGCCTGCCACAGGCCGTAGCGACGAGCCGTGTCCTCGAGCCTCTTCGCGAGCGATTCGTCCCGCGGGGACAAACGGTGCGCTCGCTGCAAGAAGCCGACGGCCCGCTGGGGGTCTTCGAGGTGGTCCTCGGCGATCGTCGATGCGTCGAGAAAGCGGGTGACCGCGTTGTAGCTCCCGCTGTGAATCGCCCCACGGTCCTCGTAGTGCGCGATTTCTTGTTCGATGACCCCGACGAGCGAGCCCCACAGGTTGTACGACTCGGCAAGTCGTTCGAGGCGATCGAGGAGGTCTGAGGCCGGGAGCTCGTGCCCGATGGCGACGAAGTATCCCCTCGAGGCCCAGTCGAAGGCTTTCGGCGGCGCCTCCAGCTTGTCCTCGGCGACCTCGGCGGCCTCGGTTGCGACCTCGATCTGTAGCTCGAGTCGTTCGCCGGCGTCGGCATACCCGAAGCGCTCTTCGTGGACGTGGAGGAGCTCGGCCCAGAGCTTGTGCGTCGTCGCGGTCTCGCGGAGCTTGCGGGTGAGGTCGCGGTCGAATGGCGAGAACGCGAGCGCCTGTCTCAGGTACTCGAGGGCGCGTGACGGATGGCTGATGCGCTCTTCGGCGATCTCGGCCATCGCTTCGAGAGTGCTGGTGCGCAGGGAGACTTCCTGCGCGAGTGCCAGGCGCCGCGAGAGCGTCGTGAGGGCCGACTCGGGCTCGTCGACTTCGAGCTGAAGCTCACTGAGCGTCCACAGGGCATCGGTGTCCCCCGAAAACTCCTCGACGAACCGAGCGTACACACCCAGCGCGGCTCGGGTGTCCTCGAGCTTGTTGCGCCACGTGTTGCTGATCAGCAGATACAGGCGACGTCGTTCCTCCGGGTCGTCCGCGGAGAGCAACAGGACTTCGGCCTGCTGCACGACCTTGTTCCATTGGGCGGAGCGCTCGAAGAGCTCGAGCATCGTGCCCGAGACCTCACGGTTGCCCACGGCAGGTCCGTCGTCCAGGGACTCGAGCAGGGCGGCAGCTGCTTCCGCATCGTCGAGTTGCTCCGAGAGGAGCTCCGTGCGCTCCCAGGCGACGCGGAACTCGTCCTCCTCGGTCTCTGCGAGCTCTTGGAGTTTGCCGAGGACGGCAACGAGGGACTGCCAGGTCTCATCGCGGCGGTACAGACGGACGAGCGCTTCGAGGGCGCCTCGATGGTCGGGGCGAGAGCGGAGCACCGCTTCGAAGCTGGAACGGGCCAGCTCGGGATCGTCGAGGTGGCTCTCGGCCAGGAGTCCGAGCCGAAGCAGGTAGTCGATCTGGCGGGGGAGGGGGGTCGAGGTGCCGTTCGCACCCTTTTGCAGCAGGGTGCCCAGCTCCTCGTAGCGACCGGATCGCTCATACAGGAAGATGCGTTTGTCGAGGACCTCGAGCCCCGGCTGGGCGTCCCCGATGTCGGTCCACAACCGTGCGGCCCGATCGTCATCACCCAGGGCGTGCTCGGCGAGCCGGGCCATCCGGCGCATGATCTTCAGCCGTGCTTCGGCCGAGCCGGTCTGCTCGAGCTCGCGCTCGAGGACCTCGTAGAGCGTCTCGTGTTGGTCTTGTTCCTCGAGGACCTGCTGCAGGCGGGCCATGGCTTCGCGATCGCCCGGCGTCTGATGCAGAATCTCTTCGCAGGCCCAGATCGCTTCGTCGGGGGACTCGAGCTCGTGATGCCAAAGCTCCGCGAGTCGACGCAGCAGCGAGATGCGCTCGGTGTTGCTGCGTGAACGCTCGTACTGGTCGCGAAGCATCTCGACGACCTGCTCGAAGTCGCCGGCTCGGTCGTACAGTGCGGTGAGCGCTCGCGTGGCTTGGACGTCGTTGGGCGAGAGCTCGAGAATCTCGTTGTAGAGCTCGATGGCGCGGTCGGGGTTGACCTGCCGATCTCGATACACCTGCGTGAGCCGCTTGAGGATGTCGAGCCGCTTGCGGGGGTCGACCGCGCGCTCGAGCTCCGCTTCTTGAACTCGCACCATGTTGTCCCACATGCGAGCCCGCTTCTCGATGCGGGCGATGTGCTTCTGCGGGCGAGGATCGCTGGGGTACTCCGCGCTCATCCGACCCCACGCATCGAGGGCGCCGTCGATGTCGCCGAGCCGTCGCTCGCAGATGTCGGCGAGCTCGACGAACTCCTCGGCGAACGCTGGATCGGCAAGCGGGGAGTGCTCGTCCTCGTACTCTCCGGCCTGCTCGATCTGGTAGAGGATGAGGTCGCGCAGGTGGGACCAGTTGTGTTTGCGGCGCCAGTGCTCTTTGTAGCCTTCGAATGCGACGCCGTTGAACGGCTCCCGCTCGAGGACCTTGTAGTAGTAGACCGCCGCTCGCTCATCGAGGCCGAGCTCGTCTCGGTAGACGGTGGCCGCACGCTGCAGCGTCTCGGTGGGGATCTCGTCCGGCGCGTGATCGAGCTGGGCGTCGAACAGCGTCGCGAGGGCGTGAAAATCCTTCGACGACTCGTAGATGTCGCGGAGCCGGTGCCAAGACTCCGCCTCCGGGGCCTGATAGCGGCTCGCCTCTTCGTAGAGCTGGCGCGCTTCTTCTCGCCGATGCAATCGCTCCTCGAGCAGCTCTGCCCGGCGGAGCAGAAGGGGGACCGACTCTTCGCCGTCGAAGTGATACAGCCACTCTCGGTAGAGTTCGTCGAGCGCGAGCCAGTCCTCGGCATCGATGAGCGTGTTCTCGAGGGCGGCGGACGCCTGGCGGTGCTCCGGCATCAGCGTCAGGCACCGACGAAGAAGCTTGAGCGCGCGGTCTTTCGCGCCGCGGCGGCGGGCGATTTCGGCAGCCTTGTAGAAGATGTCGGCGGCCTTCGTGACGCCGTCGTCGTCGGACTTGCCCGAGGAGAGGTACAGCGTGCCAAACGCTTGCAGAGCCTCGACGTCGTCCGGGACGGCCTTGAGTGCGGCTTGCAGGTGTCGCGCTGCGCCAGCGACGTCGCTGTTGTGTTCGAACTCGATCGTTGCGAGGCGCCGGTGGTACTCGGCGATGCGGTGTCGGTCGCGGGTGATGTCGAGCCGTTCGACGACGCTGAGCATCAACTCGGTGCAGCGTTGCCACGCACCCGATTGGCGATACAGCGTGATGAGCCGCTCGCTGGCGGCCATGTTGGTCCGGTCGAGCAGCAGCGCCTGTTCGTAGTGCTGGACGGCTTCGCCTACGGCGAGGAACTGCTTCTCCAGCAGCTCGGCCAGTTCGAGATGGTGTCCGGCGGCCTCACGGGAGGTGGGCGTGCTGGCAAGTCGCCAGCGCAGCAGCGTGACGAGCTCTCGGTAGGCGCCGAGTGTCTCGTAGAGCTTTCGCAGCCGGGCCTGCGCACGGACATCCTCGGGCTTGAGTTGAACGGCGCGGGCGAGGACGGCCGCGGCCGTCTCCCGATCTTTGACGCGCTCGAGCCAGAGCTCATACGATTGCAGGCAGAGTTCCGCCGCTTTGTGGCGCTCCGTAGGTGTGTCTTGGATTTCTGCTGCGTAGACGACCAATACGGTCGCGAGCGCGCGCCAATCCTCCGCGTCGCGATACTCACGGCGCAACGATACGAACGCCGGTTCTGTCGGAGCGGTACGAAACTCGGAGAGCTCCGCAGGCTCCGTCGGATAACGCACCGGAAGCGCGCTCGGAAGGGAGACGGCTGGCGGCGGGACGGTGTCCCCATGGCCAGCTGGGGGGTGCTGCGCTGCAACGTCCGACATCGACGATCTCACGCCAGAGAGCGACCACGCCCCCGGTTCGCGTTCGCCCTCACGGTATCACGAACACGCACATGCTCGGGGTCCGCCGAGGCCTTCTCGCGACACTGCAGGTCCGCGCAGTCGCCCGTGCCGAGGTGAGACGCCGGGCGAGAAGCCGGAGTCGTCGTCAGGCCAGGCTGAGAACGTAGACGTCGTACAGCGCGTGGGTCCAGGCTGCCACCGCGAAGCCTCGCATCTGGTAGACGAGCGCGAAGAAGACCCCCGCGAGTGCCCGGTAGACGAACGCTGCGAAGGTGAACGCTTCGCCCGAGGGCCCGATGTGGTGGGCGATCGAGAACAGGACCGAGGACACCGCCAAGGCGATCAGCCAGGCCCGTCTCTTTCCCATGAGCCCGGTGAGAAGCCATGCAAGGCCCCCCATCAGCATGACGCGGAAGATGAGCTCCTCGTGGAAGCCAGCACCGGCCGAGATGACGATGACGTCGATCGGGTTTTTGACGCCGATGAACAATCCCGGCAGGACGCCCAGGAAGCTGCGCATCACGAAGAGGATGATGGAGCCCATGATCAGGGCGTAGATGCTGGACTCGAGCAGCATCGGACCAAACGCCTGCGGAGAGAACGAACCCCGCCTTCTCAGCAGCACCAGTACCGCCGCATACACGGCGAGCAGGACTGACATCGCGATGAGGTAGTTCGTGACGTCCTTGTGGCCGAGCTCAATGAGCGCACGCGTGAGGAAGTCGACCCCGTTCTGTCCCCGGCCGCTGAGGATTCCGATCTGGTAGACCAAGAACAGCGGGAAGACGAGCACCGCGCTGGTCAGACCGTCGAGCCGGCCCCCGAGGTACCGCCACAGGGGGCTGCGTGGCGCCGGGCTATCGTCGGGGTCAGCCATGACCGAACAAGACTGGGCCATCCCGCCGGATCAGGCAAGGCGCGGGACGCGACCAGCTTGTGGGGCTGGGTCTCGTCTCGCGCCTTGTCTCGTACGTCG
>CAJXVA010000457.1 GCA_913061055.1 uncultured Pseudomonadota bacterium | reverse complement strand
CGCTCGTCGGCAGCGTCAGATGTGTATAAGAGACAGGCGTACGATCCTCATCTCGACCGCAAGGTGGCGCTGAAGGTCTTGCGCGGCGGCCCCGGAGACGATGAGGGCGACGGACAGGCGCGGCTGCTGCGAGAGGCACAAACGCTCGCGAAGCTCTCCCACCCCAACGTGGTTTCGATTCACGAAGTGGGCACCGTGGAGGGGAGGGTCTTCATCGCGCTCGAGTACGTCGGTGGAGGGAGCCTCGCGGAGTCCAACGACGCAGACTTTGCGACTCGGCTCGAGCGACTCGTGCAGGCGGGGGTCGGACTTGCTGCTGCGCACGACCGCGGGCTGGTGCATCGGGACGTGAAGCCAGCCAACATCCTCGTGACAGAGGACGGCCGGGCGAAGGTTTCGGATTTTGGCCTGGCGACCCTCCGCGAGCGCACCGAGCCCATCGAGTCGACGCTCGACGAATCGGGAGAGATGCCGGTCGAGCCAGGGCTGGCGGCCCACCTCGAAAACGCTTGCGTGTTGCAGACCGAGACCGGCGCACGGGTGGGGACGCCGGCGTTCATGGCCCCCGAGCAAATCGATGGAGCACCCGTCGATGCCCGGTCCGATCAGTTCGCGTTTTGCGTCACTGCCTACCGAGTGCTCGAGGGACGCTTTCCGTTTTCGGCGCCCACGTTTTTCGCGCTTCGCGAGGCGATCTCTGAGGGTCCTCGGGCCCCCGAGGTGATGCCGGGGTGGCTCGCACGGGTTCTCACACGGGGTCTGTCCGAAGACCCCGCGAGTCGATATCCGTCGATGCCCGAGCTGCTCGCTGCGATCGAACGGGGGCGCCAGCCTACGAGTTGGCGGTTGCCTGCGCTGGGGGTCGGCCTCGTCGGTGTGCTTGCGGCCGGGGTGTGGGCCTCTGGCGGCAATGCCGAGCGGGTGGATCCGTGCGAGGCGTTCGAAACCGCGATCGGCGAGGTGTGGAGCGAGCAGGCCCGTGCCCTTGGTCAGTCTGCCTTCGTGTCCACGGACAGAGTGTTTGCGGCCGACGCTTGGGAGAGGACGGCGTCGAGCCTGGACGACTATGCGGCGGCTTGGGTCGCGGGGGCGAAGCACTCGTGCTCGCAGACGTTTCATGCGGGCCGGCAATCCGGTGAGGCGCACGACCTGAGGATGGCGTGCTTGGAGACAGCGCGCGTCGAGTTGGCGGCGGTGGTGGAGTTGCTCGGCGACGCGGACGTCGCCTTGGTGAGCCGGGCTGAGCGGCTCGTCCCAAACCTTCCTGATCTCGCCGCGTGCGAAGAAGTGGAGCGGCTTCGGGCTGTTGGAGGCGTGCCTGACGACCCTCGAGTGCGGACCGCACGTGCGCGACTCGCCGAAGCTCGTGCTTCAATCGCGGCTGGTCGAATGTCGGAGGCGAGCGAGGTGGCAGCCCGAGCGCATGAAGTCGCTGAAGAATCCGGCTGGGGGCCGGTTCGGGCCGAGGTCCTCGTCGCGATGGGGAAGACGGACCAGGAAGAAGGCCGGCTCACGGAAGGAGAGGCTCATCTGCGACAGGCGATCGATCTGGCCGAAGGCAGCCGCGCTGACCGGGTGCTGGCCGAGGCGTGGATCGAGTTGCTCTCCAATGTCGCGGACTTCCAGTCCCGGCCCGAACCGCTCGACGAGCTCCGACGGAGGGCGGAGTCGACGGTTCGGCGGCTCGGCAACCCACCGGCGCTCGAAGTTCGCTTCCTCGCAACACTCGGTCGGGCGCGCGAGGTCGCTGGGGACTATGTTGGCGCCCGGGAGAATCTCGAAGAGGCGGTTCGTATTCTCGACGCGAACCCCGAGATCGCGGCCACAGTCCGCATCACGGCGCTTCATCAACTGGCGGGTGTTGTCGGGGCGCAGGGCAAACCCGAGGCCGCCATCGCGATTCGGGACGAGGCGGTCGCGCTCGCCAAGACCACGTTGGGGGAGCGGCATCCCACCGTCGCTACATTGCTCGCCAACCACGCGGTGGACTACATGGATGTGCCGGACACCGAGCGGGCGCTGGCGTTGTTCAACGAGGCGATCGAGCTTCGCGAGTCGCTGCAGATCCCCAAGGCCGCCACGTATGGCAACCGAGGTCAGCTGCTGGTCAACATGGGTCGGCCCAAGGATGCGTTGCCGGATTTCGATCGCGCGATCGCTCTGTTCACCGAGACCGTTGGTCCCGACCATCCAAGGTTGGGGGTGTTCCTGCTGCAGAAGGCCACGGCCTACCTCTCGCAGGGGCTCAACACTCAGGCCAAAGACATCCTGCTTCAGGCGGACCGCCAGCTGGCCGCACACCTTCCCGCCGATCATCCTCACCGACTCGCGGCGACGATCAACTTGGCGAGCGTCCTGTTGCTCGAAGGAGACGCGGACGAAGCCTTCGAGCGGGTGGCCGCAGCGAGGGATTCTGCCGGGGAACAGTCGACACCGTGCAGCCAGCTGCTGATGTCGACCACCGAGATCGTTGCGCGAGCGCAGCTGGCCCGTGGCCGCGCTGCGGAAGCGTTGGAGGAGTACGACGCGGCGATCGTGTGTTGGAAGACGCGCCCGCCAGACGCGGTCGACGTCGAACCCAGTGTGCGCTGGGGGAAGGCCAAGGCTCTGCGGGCCCTGGGCCGAGAGGGCGAAGCGCAGTCACTCGCAGCGCAGGCGAGGGCGACCTACGCAGCCTTGGGAGAGAACTACGAGGCAGACGCAGCTGCGGTCGGGGCCTGGCTCCAAGAGCGCTAGGCGGTGTCCGCTACCGCCGACCCAGAGCGGTCTTCATCAAGAGCAGGGCTTCGTGTCCAGCGTTGGCGACGAGCTGGCTCTCTTCGACTTCGCCCTCGACGGGCTTGAGCCCGCCTTTGCCCATCTCGTAGTTCGAGTCGAGCGTCCGTCCCTTGAGCTGGTCCAGGAACTTGTCCTTGGTGAGCTCGAGGTTGCCGCGATAGTCGTAGACGCGGACGCGGCTGATCTCGCCCTTGGTGTTGACGCCGATGCCAACCTCGAGGGTGAGGATGCCGCCGTTGAGCACCTTGGGCTTGGTCCGTGGGTCGATGAAGATCGCCACGCCGAGGAACTTGCCCTCGGCATCGTGCGCGAGGAAGAACTCGGGCGCCTTGTCCTCAGGGTACAGGTCGAAGCCGAGCTGCTTCTCGAGGAACTTCACCTCTTCGTCGCCATACTGGTAGCGCTTGATCTTCCAGCCGTTCGGGTCCGCTTCCGGGAACAGCTTCATCAAGTTGCGGTGCGTGATCTCCCAGCTGCCCCACTTCGCCAAGTGTGCCTCGGCGGGCGCCGGCGGAATCGCGAACAGGCCCCCGAGTGCGAGGGCAATGGCGAACTGTTTGGCGAGACGAAGCATGGCGACGCTAGGGGAGAGATTCCCGCCCAGCAAGTCAGACGTCAACCGACGCCTCATCTTCACCCGACGTTGGTGCAAACGGGCGAAGACGTCAGGTCGCGTACTTGATCTCGACGACGAGGTCGTTGTCGATCGCGACCTGGGTCTCGTCGGACGTGCCGTCGCAGTCGAGGTTGTTGCGAACGTATTTGCCCCGTTTGGGGCCCGAGGAGCAGCGGATGTACGTGTGCACGATGGCGTTGCGGCCATCTCGATCGCGCGTGAGCGTGTCGGCCGGCGGACCCCACGCCATGAACAGTGCGAACTCGTGGTGGCCAACGCTGACCTCGCCCCGCTCGGCGGCCTTGCGCTCTTCAGGGCTCAGCGCGGACCATTGCTCCCACAGTCCCTGCTTCTCGAGGTAGTCCTGGCGGGCCTCCTCTTCGACCTGCAGAAAGCCTTTCTGCTGCTCGGGAGTGGGCATGACCTCGTAGAACCGACGGTCGAGGTTGGGCAAGCGCTCCGGCGTCATCGCGCAGGCGCTCGCGATCAGGGCGCCCATCAAGGCGCCGGCCAGCGGCGCTCGAAGCCGGCCCAACTGTTCGAAAACGCTGCCGAATCGCATTGCGGCGGAGCCTAACACGGCGGGCGGAAAAGCCCGCGATTGTGGCGAATTCTGCCCCATTCTTGGGTAAACGCGTGATGCACGCCACGCCCGCGACCCCGGCGGATTTGTGGGCTCGCATGGGGGGCTGGGCACGCTACAATGAGGGGACGCCCTGTGGCGTCTGCCCGCGCATGTTTCCCCGTTTCGCCCCCGCTGTGCATTTGGCTGCGCGTACGACTCTGCGTTTGCGATCCGCCGGCTGGGTCGCCGAGTTCTCGCTCGCAAAGGTCGCGAGCCGGGGATTGACGGAGATTGCGGGTGCTGCTAATTTTACGCCGCCTACGTTGCCGATCGTTCGGCGTGAAGTGCGCGAATCCTCGCGCTCCAATCTGAGGCCCTGGCTAGGGCACAGCGGCCTCAAAGCGGTGAGGGCATTGCGCCAAGGAAGCGATTCGACATGGCCGAAAACTCGTTCAATGTAGGCGAAAAGACGGTTTACCCCGGTCACGGTGTGGCCGAGCTGGTCGGCCTCGAAGAACAAGAGATCTCAGGACACGCGCTCGTGTTCTACGTTCTACGCGTTCTCGAGAACAACATGACCGTCCGGGTGCCCAAGCCGAAGGCCGCGGCCGTCGGTTTGCGTCGCCTTGTGGAGGCGCCCGAAGTTGCGCAGGTCTACGAGGTGCTCAAGCACCGCGGCGACAAGATCTCCACGGCCACCTGGAACCGCCGGTACCGCGAGTACATGGAGAAGATCAAGACCGGTTCGCTGGTCGAGATCGCCACCGTGCTTCGCGACCTGTGTCTGCTTCGCTCGGACAAAGAACTGTCGTTCGGCGAGCGCAAGATGCTGGACACCGCCCGCTCGCTCCTCGTTCAGGAGCTGGCGCTGGTCAAGGGTCAAGAAGAGGCGGACATCGCCAAAGAGCTCGACGAGCTGTTCGCCTAGCAGGCAACCCAACTGAAAAAAGGCGCGATGTCCTCCATGGACACCGCGCCTTTTCTTCGTCTCCTCAGGCGAGGGCGCAGCCCTCCGCAGTTCGCTGCGCGAATCACTACGGGTTCCGCGAATCGCGAGGGCGCGATTCTCTCGACCCGAACTTGGAAGGCGGGGAAACCGAGAGGTTTCCCCACTAACCGAGCTGGATGTCACCCATCAGCAACTCGAGGATCGTGGGCACGGGGAAGCCACTGCCTCCGGCCGTCGTCACGCCGTGCGCCTTGCTGGCCATCGCGGGGCCGGCGATGTCCACGTGCATCCAGCGCTTGCCTTCGATGAACTCGCTGAGGAACAGGCCGGCCGTCAGCGCGCCACCGAAGCGTTCGCCCGTGTTCCTCATGTCGGCGATCTTGCTGCGGAGCTGTTCCTTGAGCCTGGCCTGAAGCGGCAGCCGCCACATGAGCTCGCCGCTCTTCTCGGCCGCACACATCCAGTCCGTGGCGAGCCGCTCGTCCTCGGTCATGACGCCCGCGGTGTATGGCCCGAGCGCGACCATGCACGCGCCGGTGAGCGTGGCGAAGTCGATCATCAGATCGGGATCGAGCTTGGAGCCATAGACCAGGGCGTCCGCCATGGTGAGGCGGCCCTCGGCGTCGGTGTTGTTCACCTCGACCGTCTTGCCGTTGGAGGCCGTGAGGATGTCTCCGAGGCGGTAGGCGTTGCCGCTGACCATGTTCTCGGTGGCTGCGACCAGCACATGGACCTCGTACGGCACGGTCAGCTTGACCAGGCCCTCAAACGCGCCGATCACCGCGGCCGACCCGGACATGTCCAGCTTCATGTCCATCATGCCGTCGGAGGGTTTGATCGAGTAGCCGCCCGAGTCGAACGTGACGCCCTTGCCGACCAGCACGACGCGGCCTTTGCTGGCGCTCTTCGGTTTGTAGGTGAGGTGGATGAAGCGAGGCTCTTCCGGGCTGCCTTTGGCCACGCCCATGTAACAGCCCATGTTCAACGCGATGCACTGCGCTCGGTCGAGCACGGTGAGCGACACGTTCGCGTCTCCAGCCGCCTCGACGATCTCTTTTGCGGTCTCGGCGAGGAACGTCGGCGTGACGAGCTCTGCAGGTCCGTTGGCGAGGTCTCGGGCGCGCGCGACCGAAGCGGCGATGATTTGTCCCGAGGCGGTCCCTTCGCTGGGCGCGGTGGTATCGGCCCAGATCGTGGCGGCTTCGACCGAGCTCGGCTTGCGGTTGTCTTCCGAGAGGAAGCGGTCGTAGGCGTAGGTGCCAAGCTCGAGGCCTTGCGCGAGGAGTCGTCCTGCTTGCGCAGGATCGTCGCCGACGGTCCACGCAGCGGTGCTTGCCTGGAGGTCGAGGACGATTCGCGCGGCCCCAACCTTCTCCGCTTCGCGTGCGGCATCGTGGCCGAGTTGGCGAAGCGCTTCGGCGTCGACGAGCCCATCACCCACGCCAAGCAGCACCACGCGCTCGAGCACATCGCCCTGCATCTGGGTGAAGTCGAAGGTGGTGGAAGACTTGCCTTTGAACGACGCGGCTTCGACTGCGGCGCGCACACCTGGGCCGAAACGGGCCTCGATTGCGTCGGGTTCGAACTCCGCTCGCACGGGGATCGCGAGCATCTGCCCCGTCGCGGACTGCGGTTGGTCGGAGGTCCACTGGATTTCGAGCATGTATATTTCTCGTTCTAGATCGGGGGTTCGACCGTGCGCGGATGTCGCGGTTTGGCCGTTCGAACCGGCACATTGAGCGCGTGCGAAACGCGCGTCAAGCGGAAAAAACCCTGAATCTACGGAATCTTGCGCGGTACCCGGGCATGTGGGCGCTGGTGAGACATCACAGACCTATAACTCCCTATCACGATCACTCAACTAGCCACCACGATCCATTACCTTCGCCTAATTGGATGGCAAAGAGGGCTAATTATTATTGACATGCGCTGATCACGACCGTAAGTTCCGAGCGTACCGTTGCCCCTTTGAAGGAGGGTCAGATTTTCATGTCCGCAGCAGCCAAAAAGAAGCCCGCCGCCAAGAAAAAAGCGACCAAGAAAAAGGTCGCTAAGAAAAAGGCGACCAAGAAAAAGGCGACCAAGAAGAAAGCTACCAAGAAGAAGGTAGCGAAGAAGAAGGTCGCCAAGAAGAAGGCCACCAAGAAGAAGGCCACCAAGAAGAAGGCCGCCAAGAAAAAGGTCGCCAAGAAAAAGGTCGCCAAGAAGGCCGCCAAGCGCCGCACCAAGAAGTAGTCCTTCGGGATAGCTTCTTCGCCGCCGCCACCGGTCTTCCGGTCGGCGGCGTCGTCATTTAAGCGGCACGGCAACGCAGCGTCCGGCCGCGCGCTGCGTGAACACGGGCGGACACAAGACCCAAGCGCCGCTAGCTGAGTGCGTCGGCGGTGGCGTCCAGGTTTGCCAGCGCCTTGGGCCCGGCAAAGACGAACGTGCTTCCGGGCACCACGTCGGCGTGGTCAACGAGGGCATCGAGCTGGTCGGCGGAGAGGCGGGGCCGTCGGCCCATCGCGTCGATCCGCTGCCACGCAGCGGGGTGGTAGAGCACCTCCGGGTTGCTTCCCTCGATGTTGGGACGACCTGCGACGAACGCCGGCCCCATCGCGGTGATGCCCAGACTTGCGGCGAGTGCCGCCGCTTCGGGTGCGGACCACAAGCCTTCCGGCTCCCACACCATCCCGTAGCCATCCGCGTTGCGGCGCTCGACGAACGTCTGAAGTCGTTTGCGACCGACGGCCCCGGGGGTGAGGCTTGCCGGAGTTCGCAAAGCGATCCGCTTTGCACCCAGCGCCTCATAGCAGGGACGGACGGCTTCCCAAGCTCGGCTGACTTCGTCGGTGTCTTGCAGGCCTCCGAAGTTCCGCGGCTCGCCCTCGAGCGATCGCGAACTGAGGCCGCGAAGACCGTCGTCGGGACCATGACTCAACAGGTGCCACGCGAAGGGGATGACCTCGGCGTTGGGGAACAGGCGACGGACCTGGTCGGCCCATCGTGCGGCGGCGCTTGCCCGAGGTGGCTCGAACAACGTGCGCTCGAGGAGCACGATGTCGACCTGTGGCAGAGGCTTACGTTGGCGTCGGGCGTTGTTGTCCGACAGCAGAACTCCGAGATTGACGCCCATTCGAGCCGCGGACGCTAGCAGGCCAGGGTGCAGCTGGCCACTTGCATCTCATCTACGACTCCGCGGCCTCTGGAGCTGTCTCTTATACACATCTGACGCTGCCGACGAGCGATCTAGTGTAGA
>CAJXVA010000456.1 GCA_913061055.1 uncultured Pseudomonadota bacterium | reverse complement strand
CGAGATGTAGAGAGGTCTCGTGGGCTCGGAGATGTGTATAAGAGACAGCTTCTGACCGACTACGTCCAGACCGAAGGCGCGGACGACAACACGGACGAGATGCTCGCCGTGGTGCGCGAGGCGTCCGATCTGTGGGCGGGTATCTTGCGCCAACCGAGCCGTGCGGTGCCGTTGCTCCAGCGGATTCGATCGGCGAACCCGGACGACCGTCAGGTGTTCTCGGCGCTGGAGTCCACGCTCACCCACGCGGAGATGTGGCCGGAACTCGGCTCGCTGTACTGGTCCGAGGTCGACAGCGCCCTCGAAGAGGACCGTCAGATCGAGGTGCTGCGAAAGGTGGCGACCCTCGCCCAAGAGATGCTCGAGGATCCCGATGAGGCCGCGAAAGCCTACCGGCGGATGCTCGATGTCCGTCCCTCGTATGACCTGGCTCGATCCCGTTTGGAGCAGATCTACGCCGACAATGACCGGCATCGCGACCTTCTCGATCTTCTGCGCGAGCGGTTGGACCAGACCCAGGACCCGCACGTGCGCTCCGAAGTGGGGCTGCGGATCGCGACGATCCAGGACGGCGCACTCGAGGAACCCGATGCTGCCGTGGACACGGTCGAGATGCTGCTCGCCGATCAGACCGACGAGCCGGAGGCCGTTCTGCTGCTCGAGCAGATCGCCCAGCGTCGTCGCGAGCTCCGAGCCCGTATCCTCGAGACCTTGCGCCCGATCTACGAGCGGGCGGGGAACATCCGGCGAATGGTCGAGGTCGACGAGTGGCGGCTGACCCAGACCGAGGATCCCGTTGCGCGCCACGAGCTGTATCGCGGCATGGCGACGCTGCTGGTCAACGCACCCGACACGGCCGAGGCGGCGTTCCGCACGTTGTGTCGTGCCCTGGCGGAGCCGGGCCCGGTCGACACATTGGAAGACCTCGACCTCGAGGTCGAACGCATGGCTGGGACGCTCGACCTTCGCGGTGCCCTCGCGGAGGCCCTCGTCGCGGCGGCGGACGCGGAGAAACTGCAGTCGGACGAGGACCGCCGGTTGTCGTTGATGGTCCGCGGTGCTGCGATTTTGGGCGAGCACGGTGCGGTCGAGCGGGCTGTGGATACGCTCCGCGGCGCCCTGGTCCTGCGTGAAGAGCATCCTGAGGCCCTCGCGCGCCTCGACGAAGCCCTCACCGCGTTGGGCTACCACGAGGAACTCGCCGGCGTTCTGGACAAACGCGCCAGCGTTGCCGACGACGACAGCGACCGGGTCGAACTTCTGCGCCGCCTCGCGAGTCTCTACGAGGAAGTCCTCGTGCGACCGGAGGCCGCCGAAACGGCGTGGCGAGGTCTGCTCGACATCGAGCCCGGCGACAAAGAGGCGCTGTCCCGGCTGAGCCGGGTCTATGAAGCCTCCGGATCCACGCGCGAGCTGATGGATGTGCTCGAGCGCCAAGTCGAGAACTCGGTGGACGAGCAGGAACGTCGCGACCTGCGGATGCAGCTTGCGAGCCTTCAGCGAGAGACGGTGAAGGACCGCGCAGCGGAGATCGACGTGCTTCGGTCACTGCTGGCTGACGCGCCCAGCGACGACGACGCGATGGCGGCGTTGGCCCGGGCGCTCGAGGCTGAAGGGCGACACGCCGAAGCTGCTGATGTGGTGGCCGAACGGGCCACGCTGACGCCCAACGACGAGCGCAGAGCCTCGTTGATGCTCGACGTCGCCCGGATCTACGCCGGTCCGCTGGAGGATGGCCCCGGGGCACTGGAGCGGTACGAGCAGGTGCTGGCGATCATGCCCAACCAGGACGGTGCGCTCTCCGATCTGGTCGCGCTTGCGAAGCACCCCGACTCGTTCGAGACCGCCGGCACCCTGGTCTTGGAGCCCCTCGAACAAGCGGGTCGTTTGGCCGAGCTGGCGGAGGTCCTCGAGGCCCGCGCGGAGCTCAGCGGGGACCCGAGCGAGCAAGTCGAAGCGCTTCAGAAACTCTCTCGCCTGCGGGTGGAGCGTCTCGATGACCTTCCGGGAGCCCTCGCGGCCTCCAACGCCCTGCTCGACGTCGTGGACGGCGAAGAAGGACTGGCCGACGCGCTGGACCAGGGCGGACGGCTGGCGGTTCAGCTGGGGCAGGGAGGCGAGCACCTCGATCTGTTGGCTGCCCGGGTCGACGACGAGGACCATGCACCCGATGCCCGGGTCGCGACGGCGATGTACGCCGCGAACTTGGCGGAGGAGGTGCTCGGAGATCCCGAGCGTGCGCTTGGCCTGCTCTCACCGCTGGTGTCCTCTGGACTGGCGACACTCGACGTGTGTCTCCGGGTCGAGCGGCTCGGTCAGGCAGCCTCCAATCCTCAGGCGGTCAGCGCCGCGCTGGTCGAAGGGGCACGTCTGGCGCCGGAGCCCTCGCAGCAGTCGGAACTATTTGTCCGACTGGGGGACGTACGCCGAGAGTCTGGCGAGAGCGACACCGCACTCGATGCGTATCGCGAGGCGTTCGACATCGACGGTGCCTCCGCAGCCGTCCGGGGTATGGAAGCCCTGCTCGAGTCCGGGGATGAAGCACCGGCGACCGCTCTGCTCGATGCTCTCGAGCAGGCATACCAGGCCGCTGGCGACCGGCGAGGCCAATCGCAGGTCACCGCGCTTCGGCTCAAGACGGCCGACGAGGGGGACCAGCCGAGACTGCTCGAGCAGCTGGCAACCTTGCGCGAAGAGGGCGGCGGCTCTCAGGAGGAAGCCCTCGAGGCGTGGGGCCAGCTTCTGGTTCACGATCCCGACGCGTCCTCCGTGCTGGAGCGGGTACTGGGCCTCGCCGAATCCGACTCTTCGTTGGTCCGCCCCGCGGTCGACAAGATGCTCGAAGCGATCGAGGCCGCCGGTGCGCGCCAACATGTGCCGGTGAACGTCTGCGTGAGGACAGCGCGACTTCAGCTGGAGTCGATGCGGGATCCCGCCGCTGCGATGACGACGATCGGGGTGGTGCTCGAGGAACAGCCGGACATGCCGGAGGCCCTCGACCTGCTCATCGCTGCGTCGAGGGCAGGCGGAGAAGCCTCGACCCTGCATGATGCGCTGTGCCGAAGCGCGGGCCTGCAAAGCGATCCGGTGGTCGCGGTCGAGCTGTGGAATGAAGCCGCCACGGTGGCTCAGAGCGCGCTGGCCAACCCGGAACTCGCGATCGAGGATCTCGAGCAACTCATCTCCGTGGATGAGAATGACACTCGGGCTTGGCAGACCCTTCTGTCCCTACGGGGGGCCGCCGCGGAGCCGGAGGCCCTGGCCGATGCGCTCGGGCGGCGAGCCGGCATTACGCCCGACGCCGACGAGCGGCGGGAGCTCCGGTATCGCCTGGCCAACCTGCTCGTCGACAAGCTCGAACGCACCGAAGACGCGGTCACGGTCTACCAAGACATGCTCTCCGATCGTCCCGACGACGCCGGGGCGCTCGCCGAACTCGAGGTGTTGCTTCGTCGTCTCGAGCAGTGGGAAGACGTGCGCGACGTGCTGGAGCGGAAGCTCGAGGTCGCCGAGGGCGAAGACCGCGTCGCGGTTCTCGAGGACTTGGCACAGATCGCCGAGCATCGTCTCGAGGACACCTCTGACGCGGTTGAGCGGTACCAGCAGATCCTGGTCGAGCGTCCTGGGTACGGGCCCGCGCAGCAGGCCTTGGAGCGACTGCTCACCGCCGAAGAGCGTTGGGTCGAGCTTTCGGAGGCGCTGGAGGACCGGATGCATCGGTGCCAGGATCAGGGCGACCAGGAGGGCTATCGGGCGGTGACGTCTCGGCTCGCCACACTCCTCGCGTCCGAACTCAGCCATCCGGAGCGGGCCAAAGAGTTGCTCGACGCCCTGCTGGAGGACGACCCCAGCTACGTGCCGGCGCTGCTCGGCAAAGCGGCGGTGTACGAGGCGATGGGCGAGGACGGTGCGATGCAGCTGACGCTGCGCCGCGCAGCGGACCTCGACCCGCAAGGACCCGAGGGCGCCGCGTTGCATCTACGGCTCGCATCCTTGGAGAGGGACCCCGACGTGCGGCAGGGGCATCTGGAGCGTGCGCTGCAGCTCGACCCAGCCAACCTCGAAGCCGGCAAGGCGCTGCTCGATCTGTACCGAGACCACGAGCAGTGGGACAAGCTCGCCTACGCGCTGGAGTTGGTCGCGGGCCGGACCGAAGATGCGATGGCTCGCCAGGGATTGATCCTCGAGCGGGTCGACGTGATGCTGCACCACATGGGGGACGCCGAAGGGGCGCTCCGAGTGCTGCATACCCTGTACAAGGAGACGCAGGATGATGTCGGTATCAACCGGCGCATCGCGGATGCTCTGTACGCGGCCGACCGACTCGATGACGCCTCCAACATGTACGGTTGGCTGGTTCAGGTCGGACGAGGCGCCAAACGGAACAAGGCATTGGCCCACGACCTGACGCGGCTGGCTCGGATCACCTTGGCCGGGTCAGAGCCCGACGGGGCGAAGGACCAGTTGCTCGAGGCGTACCGGATCGACACCACCAACGTCGAGACGCTGATGGTCCTCGGGTCCGTGCATGAGCAGGAATCCGATTGGCGTGATGCTCTGAAGATCTACCGGACGATGCTCCTGCAGAACGCAGACCAGTCGGGTCTTCTCCGCCGCGGTGACATCTACGTCAACCTGGCCCGGGCCCATGTCGCGTTGGACGAGAAGCCCAAGGCCCGCGCCATGCTGCGTCGCGGTCTCGAGGAGGACACGGAGCACCCCGAACTCACCGGACAGCTCGCGGCGCTCGACGAGTAGCGCCCCCGGGCGCTGGTCGAAAGGGTCCCCTCGGGGGCCCTTTTTCGTTGGGGTCGGCAGCCTCGGTCGCGGTGCGGGTCGGGGTCGCCTACGACTTGTACGTTTCGGGCTGCATCTCGAAGCGTTCGAGCCAGCGCTGGATCTGGTACGGGTCTCGGCCCATCGCGCTTGCGATGGCGTCGCAGTCGCCGTTGAACTTGGCCAGGTGGCGGACGAGGTCGGCGCGAATCCGGCGGACTTCGTCCGGGCTCTGCGGCAGGCCATCGTCCTGCTCGAGAATCTCGGCGAGGGCGTCGGCGGTGATTGTCCCGTCGCCGCTTGCGAGCAGGCTGGCGGTCGTCATCGTCTGGGTGAGCTGGCGGACATTGAAGGGCCAGGCGCGCCCGAGGATGCGACGAAACGCGTTGGACGTGAGCCGGGTGGGGCGGCCGTCTCGCTGCAGGTTCTGGATGAACGCGCGGCACAACAGCCCGAGGTCCTCACGACGTGCCCGGACGGGCGGGAGTTCGGCGACGAACCCGGCCAACCGCGAGTAGAGGTCGGGCCGAAAGTCTCCGGCTTCGACTCGCTGCGAGAGATCTTGAAGCGTTGAGGCGATGAGGCGCACGTCGAGTGCCCCGCGTCCAGGCCCGGTGGTCGCACGGGAGTCCGTCAGGACCGA
The DNA here is from genome assembly GCA_913061055.1 of uncultured Pseudomonadota bacterium. Lineage (GTDB taxonomy): Bacteria > Myxococcota_A > Polyangia > Nannocystales > Nannocystaceae > CAJXVA01. Next base: position 2,758 of record CAJXVA010000456.1, on the reverse strand, counting down.
CAGCAGCTTCGACTGCACGGCCCCGGACAGCTCTCCGAGTTCGTCGAGCATCAGCGTGCCGCCGTCGGCCTGTTCGAACAGCCCCGGACGTTCCCCGTCGCCGAACAACACCGCCTCCACCCGGTTCTCGGACATCGCGGCCAGGTTGGCAACGACGAATGGGCCCGGGCGTCCGCTGACTCGGTGAATCGCGCGGGCCAAGTACTCCTTGCCCGTGCCGGTTTCGCCGCGAAGCAGCAGCGGGACGGTGCTCGGCGCGAGCCGCTTGAGCGTGCGCTGCAGCTGGTGCAGATGCGGGCTGCAGGTGCCGGCGGGATCGAACTCGGCCGCCTTGGGGGGCTGGGTGTTTCCGCGGATGGCCCGCACGGTCCAGAAGGAGCGCCCCACTTCGAAGACGTCGCCCGGGCGAAGCTTGACCGAACCGGAGATCCGCTCGCCGTTGACCAGCGTGCCGTTTCGACTGCCGAGGTCGCGCAGGGTGAATCCGAGCCCAGCTCCGCGCGGCATGACCTCGAGCTCGGCGTGCTCGCCGCTGACCCAGCCATAGGGGATACCTACCTCGTTCTCGATCTCCGCCTCGAAGAAACGAAGCTCATCGGAGCTGTCGTCGCGGCCGAACTTCACATGCTGGGTGACAGCGAGCTCGAAGATCCGGCCGGCGTGGGCGAAGCCGTCTTCGGGAGATCCGATCGAGATCAGCCAGGCTCTCTCCGCCCCACCGCCGTCGTTGGACTCGTCTTCGACGAGCGTGTCGTTCTTCGAGTCGATCATCGGCGCGCGCCCTTGATCGTACGGACCCAGAGCGACGTCGGTCAACGGTCACCGGACGGCTTTGACAAGAAGACGTTCAGCGTAGGTGGGTGTGGGTCAAGAGGGTGGCGCGGCACACTCTTCGTCGATCTCGTTGTCGCAGTCGTCATCCAGGCCGTTGCAGATCTCGGCACCCGGCTGGACGTCCTGGATGCAGCGGACCTTGCCCTGAACACATTTGTTGGTGCCGGCGAGACATACCCCTGCTTTCCCTGTGGTGCAGGTGATCCGGTCTGCCGAGACTGCATCCTCGTCCGTCTGGCCGTCACAGTCATCGTCGAGGCCGTTGCAGGTTTCTGCGGTGGGCTCGACGATCGGGGCGTCACATGTGCTGCTGCTGGCGTCGTCGGAGCAGCGCCACCGGCCTTGGGTGCGGCAGACCCCCTCGGCGCCTTGCCGGAAACACAGCGCTCCCTCGCGCTCAAAGCCGTTGTCGACGACGCCATCGCAGTCGTCATCGATGTTGTTGCAGAGATCCTGGGAGGGCACGACCTGGCCGCTGCACTCGCCCCACGCCCCGTTTTCGCAGGTTCGCTGTCCGAGACGGCATGCGCCACGGCCCGCCGTTCCGTCGGCTCCGGTGTAGCAATCCTCGGAGACACCGCTGTAGCAGGAGGGTCCCTCTTCGAGTTCGTCGTTGCGACGCTGCTTCTCCAGCATCTGGTCGGACGTCGCGCAGGCCCCACCGACCATGCCGGCGAGCACAGCTCCCAGGACGGAGATGGACAGCAGTCGAGGAGCGGCCGAGGAGGCGTCGGGTCGGGCGACCATAGCGGGAAGATACACCGGCTGATATCGTGCGCGCATTCTGTGACCGCTCTGGGCAAGGTCTATCTCGGTGTTTCGCTCACGTTGGTGGTGCTCGGAGTGCTGTGGGCGAGCACCACCCTGCAGTCGAATTCGGCTTGGGTGGAGGTTGTGGTCTCGGTTCCGAGGGCGAACCTGCTCGCCCCGCTGTCGAACGTCCGCTATCACGTGAACCTCGCTGCGCTGATGGCGGGGTGGTTGGTCGCGGCATCGCTCATCACGTTCGCCGCGATTCGGGCTCCGTTTCGAATTCGCACCGTCGCGCGCACCCGCAGGCGGGTGAAAGAACTCGAGCGCGAGGTCCTGGACCTGCGGCGTCTACCCCTGCGCCAGCAGGAGGAAGACGACCTGCTTGCGGCGGAAGCCCAGCTCGAAGACGGCACCAAGAAGGTGATGACCGAGAAGTTCATGCGCGATGACGCCCCGGCCCCTCGGTCCGGGCGCGGAGGCGCGCGATGACGACGCTGTTCGTGGCGCTGCTGTGCCTCGCCGCGGGGTTTGGCGGAGGCTGGTGGTATGTCGCGCCGCGTCGGCAGGTGGTCGAGGCGCTCGCGCGACGCTCACGAGTCCTCTATGAGCTGGCCGAGGGAGACCTCGAAAACGTCGCGACAGAACTCGAGGCGCTGGCCGAAGCCGAACCCGCGGACAGCACGGCGTTCCTCGCCCTGGCAGCACTCGATCGCCGACGCGGCCGGGTTGAACGCGCCAAGGCGATTCACCGCACAGTCTTGGCCTCGGCCGACCTTCCCGCGGACCAGCGGGTTGCCGCGCTCGTGGGCTTGGGGCGAGATCTACTCGCGCAGGGCAGCGAGCGGGCGGCTGTCGGCGCACTCATGCGAGCAGCCTCCTTGGCGCGGGCCTCGGTCGCTACGCTCGAGTCGCTGGCCCAGGCACTCGAGCAGGCGGGGGCGTGGGAGTTCGCCGCTGCCACGTGGGAGCGGCACGAGAAGCAGGTCGAGGGCCGACGTCGGCGCGAGAGTCGGATCCGGCGCGGTCATGCGCTCGCGGGGCAGGCCACGATCGCGCTGGCCGAGGGGGATGCCCGGAAGGCCAAGCGTCTCGCGGACCGCGCGACGGAACTGGCCCCCGACAGCGGTCACGTCTGGACGACCGCAGCCCGCGTCGAGTCGGGCGGGACGGA
>CAJXVA010000455.1 GCA_913061055.1 uncultured Pseudomonadota bacterium | reverse complement strand
ATCTACACTAGATCGCTCGTCGGCAGCGTCAGATGTGTATAAGAGACAGCCTCCGCCCAACCCCAACGCCATCGACCTCGAGCTCACCCCCGCCTTCGCGGCCTGGGAAGAGCTCGTGAGCCGCGTGCGTGAGCGCGAGGAGTTCGTGTCCGCCGTGCTCTCCCAGGTTGGTCTCGTCTCTTTCGAGGGCGGCTGCGTCGAAGTCTGCGCCCAAAAGGGCAGTTTCCCTCACATCGAGCTCACCTCCAGCGCCGCCATCCGCTCCACGCTCGAGCAGGCCGCACGCGATCACCTCGGCAAACCTTTCACGCTCAAGCTGGTCGACGAAGAGCCTGACCTCGAGGGACACCCCAGCATCGTGCTGGTCAACGCCTATCGCAAGGAGCAGAAGCAGGCAGAAGTCGAGGCTCAAGCCCTCGGCCACGGCGCGATTCAGAATGTGCTCAGCACCTTCAACGCCACGCTGATGGCAACCAAGCCGCTCGACTAGCCCGCGTTGGCGTCCCCGGAGCGTGAAACCCGCGTGGACACGGGTCCCGCCAGACCTCTGCCCCTCGCTGACTCCAGCCATGCGCCGAGTACTGCTGCCCGTCCTAGACCCTCAGCCCCAAGCGATCGCCATGTTGCGAGGGTCTCGCGGATCCACCTTTACGGGCAGGTGAATGCCCGGCTGCAGCTGAGCCAGTCGGATCTGGGGCACGACCTCCCGGTGCAAGACCGAGTAGGGCGACCCACCTGGAACTTCCACCATCATTCGAAGCTGCAGCATCGGCTGGTCGTTGACGCGTGTCCCGGTCTGCTCGACGACCATCAGCTTGGCAGAGCCGTCCACGCCCTGACTGAGTAGCGCTTTTCGACGCGCGGCCCCCTTGAACAAGGTGCCGAACACCATCACGAGCGAGAACCCAGTGGTGAGAACGACCAGAGCTCCGATGAAGATCGGCTGAAGTTCGGCCGGGACGAACGTCTCGGAGAGAAACGCCCCACCGAGCACCAGCGGGACGACGAGGAACATCGAGCCGACCATCCGGCCGACGTTGAGCTTGGAGCCCGTCGTGATCGTCTCCTGCTGCAAGCGCGTCACGGCCACCTTGGCGCGAGGAAGACTCACCGCCACCAGAGGGATCTGCGGCGTCATGCGAACCATCGACTCGAGCTGCCCGATCTCCGCAGGTGTTGGTGCGAGTTGCTGGAGCTGCTGCACCGCAGCCTCGACATTGCCCAGCGCCTCGTAGGCATGCGCGCGGTACAGGCCGCAAACCCGATCGTAGGCGTCCGAGATGGGCACATCGTCGATCGCGTTCCCCAATGCGGTCAGTGCCGTCTGAGCATCGCCGGCGAGCAACGCAACGTAGGCCGTCGAGAACCGGTAGTTCGTGTCGACTTGCAGGTCGTCGGACTGGGGATCGAGGTGCGCGAGGACCTGCCGCGCTCGGTCCAGGTTGCCTTGGGCCGCGAGGCTCCGTGCGAACATTCCGGCGACCACCTGGGAGAAGCGAGGTTGGGTGAGCCGTGGCTGCGCCTGCTCGAGCAGCGCCGCGGAAACCTCCCGGCGACCTTGTTCGGCATGGTGGTTCGCCAGCATGAACGTGGTCCAGAACAGCCGCTCCTCCGCCGAGAAGGACGGGGCGGATGCGGTCTCGGCCAGCGCCGATTGCCACATCGCCTCCGCTTGCCCGCGCTGATTCGGATCCAGCCCACCACCGCCGGCGAGGGAGCGGAGGTTCGGCGGTGGCAACATCGGCTGGCCATCTTGGGCCCGGAGTCTCTCGAACCGGAGTGCCTCATTGCTGTGCTGCATACGGTGGCAGTACCGCTGGGGCCCGGATCGTTTCGACACCGCCACCGGCCATCGGACCCAGCGTTCGCGTCACAGGGTGTCAGAACCGGCGAAAGCGGCCGATCCTGGTATCGAGCGTGCTCTGTACTGCCCAATCGACAACGGCGACTCCGGCTCAGGCCGGCCCGTCGCAAGCGCTCTATACTCGGCCCCGGATGGGTGGCGCATCGATGGGAGCGATCGGAATGATGATGGTCTTGGCTGCAGGCACGACCGCCACGAGCCCTGGCACCGCGCGTGAGCACGTCTTGCCTGAACGCAATGACGACCGGGCCACGCGGGAGCAGACATGGTCAACCGCAGGCGACTGGCAGCAGTCCCCCCCGGTCCGCGCCGAGGCCGATGGCACCCGCGTTGCGGCCCTGCTCTCGCTGCACGATTCCCGAAGCGTTTCCTTGCAAGCCCGCGGCGTGGCCACGGACGCTGCTGGGGCCTGTGCGCCCGGCCGGGACTCCGGACCCTGGACCGCGATGGACGAGACCTTCACCGGCGCCGAGTTGCGGGTTGCCGTCGTCGACCTCGAGCACGAGTACGGCTGCGCGCAGATCCGAATCCCGACCGCGGACGCCGGAGTCGTCGGCAACCTTCAATGGGAACTCGTCGAGCCGCGCTACCCCGACGCAGGCCAAGCGTCCCGGGATCTCGCCGCGGCGTCCCCCACCCTGCACGCGGTCGCGCCCGAGCTCGAAACCATCGGTGTCATCACCCGCGAGGAATGGGGTGCAAGAGCCACCCAATGCAGCGCTCCGGAGGATGACTGGTACCGCATGGCGATTCACCACACCGCAGGGCCGCAAACGGCCGGCGGAAGCGTCGAAGAACAACTCCGTGGCACCCAGGCCTACGGGATGGACAGCGGGGGCTACTGCGACATCCCGTACCAAATGCTCGTTGGCTTTGACGGAACGCTCTACGAAGGCCGGGCGCTCGAGCTGCAAAGCGGAGCGACTGGCGGCGGCAACAACCCCGGCAACCTCGCGGTGTGCTTCATCGGCTGCTACCACGAGCCCGAAGCCGAGTGTGTCGGCGGCGTGGGGCACCAACCCACCGACGAAATGATGGCTCGCGGCCAGCTGCTCGTGCAGACGCTCGTTCGGCTGTTCGACATCTCCACCGCCGACGACAACATTCGAGGCCACCGGGACTGGCCCGGCAACTCGACCGCATGTCCGGGTGCGCGGCTGCACCCTCGACTCGGAGAGTTCCGGGCGGACCTCAGCTGGTTTGCCGCCGCTGAAGTCGAGCGGTCGTGGGATGCCGAGGTCGAGGTCGAGGTTGCCGTGGGCGCCTCGACCGAACTGTGGATCGAGCTGGAGAACACCGGCGGCCTTCCGTGGCTCCCCGGCGAGACATTCCTGGCCCCGACCGAGCCTCGCGACACCGAGTCCCCGCTGTACGACCCCTCTTGGTCATCCGAGAACCGAGCCGCGACGGTGGATGCCGCGGTCCAGCCCGGCGAGGTCGGACGCTTCGCGATGGGCGTTTCGGTCGCATCCGAAGGCACGTTCACCCAGTCGTTCGGACTCGTGCACGAGGGCACCACCTGGTTTGCCGACGCCCCCTGGGGAGGAGGCCCTACCGACGACGCCGTGACGCTGACCGTGCGAGGCGTCCAAGGAGCCGACGGCACCAGCACCGGCGGTGACGGGAGCTCGAGCGGCAACCCCGACCCCACCGAACCCGGCGGCACCGGGGGCGGTACGACCGGCGCCGTGTCCCCGGACGGCTCGAGCTCGGATGATGGCGGCACGTGGGCGCTGCCACCACAGACCGGTGAAGACGACGGCTGCGGCTGCCGGACCAGCCCGGACTCCGGCGCGTGGTGGGGCCTGGGTCTGTTCGGGTTGCTGCTGGCCCGTCGGCGGCGCTCGTAGCCTAGGCTCGGCCGACCCCACTTCGTATCGCCGACTGCGTCCGGGGTTGCTATGCTCCGCCGCATGTCGGACTTCGACCTCAACGCGCTGATGCAGCAGGCCCAAGCCATGCAGCAGCAGATGGCGGAAATGCAGAAGAACCTCGAGACGGTCGAGGTCACCGGAGCTGCAGGTGGCGGCATGGTCAAGGTCCGGGCCACCGCGGCACAGAAGATCCTCGGCATCGAGATCGACCCGGCGGTCATGGGCGAAGACAAGGACATGCTGCAGGACTTGATCACCGCAGCGGTCAACAGCGCCCTGGACAAGGCCAAAGAAGCCGCTGCCAGCAAGGCGTCCTCGCTCCTGCCCCCCGGCATGACGCCTCCCCCCGGCTTCCCCGGCCTCGGCTAGCCGCTCCGTGAATCGCCACGACCCACCTGCAGATCCTCTGCAGCGCCTGTGCGCCTTGCTGGGTCGACTGCCCGGCATTGGCGACAAGACAGCCCTCCGACTCGCGCTCGCGATCATCAAGTCGGACCCGGAATACGTTCGGGCGCTGTCCGAAGCCCTGGGCACGGTCCACCACACGCTTCAGCTGTGCGGCGAGTGCTGCGACCTCACCCCCGATCCCGTGTGTGAGCGCTGCTCAGATGCCAAGCGCGACCGCACCATCATCTGCGTCGTCGCACAACCCCAAGACCGCATGGCGATCGAGCGGTCCGGGGTGTTCCGTGGCCTCTATCACGTGCTCCACGGCGTGCTCGACCCTCTGGGAGGCATTGGGCCTTCGGACCTCAAGATTGAGCCGCTGCTCCGCAGGCTCGAGTCCAGCGACGGTCCCAGCGTCGAGGAGCTCATCGTCGCCACCAGCCCCAACGTCGAGGGAGATGCCACCGCGCTCTACCTCAGCAAGCTGATCGGACCCTTAGGGGTCAAGGTCAGCCGGATCGCCTCTGGCGTGGCCGTAGGCGGGGAGCTGGAATATGCCGACGTCACGACCCTGCACCGGGCCCTCGAAGACCGCCGCCGACTGTAGGTGCAGGGGACCTTGGCAGCGGAAAGATGCCGCTGGACGCTCGAACCCGGTCGACTTGCCCCAGTGGTTCTGTTAGCGTCCTGCAACGTCGGGCCATGGCGCTGCTATGGCCCTCTTTCGCCCCACAGAACTTACGCCCGAGGGTAGCGCCCTCGATGCGATTCTCGAGTAGGAGCCACAACACAACATGCTCACGCCGCAGCTCGTGATGTACGAGGAAGAGGTCCGGCAGATCCAGAATGTCGCCGACCGCTTGCAGCAGGACTCCCGGTCCCAAGCGATCCTCGTTGTCGACAAGAACGGACAACTCATCGCGGCGTCCGGTTCTGCCAGCGAACTGGACACCACTTCGCTCAGCTCGCTCGTGGCCGGCAACGTCGCCGCGACCGGTGGCATTGCCCAGCTGATCGAAGAGGAAGAGTTCACCGGTCAGTTCCACGAGGGCAAGGGGAAGAGCGTCCACATGACGATCGTGGGTCGCAAGATGATCCTCGCCGTCCTCTTCGACAAGTCCACGACGCAGGGCTTGGTGAAGTTGCGTGTGAAGAAGGCCTCGGTCGAGCTCGAGTCGATTCTCCTCGAGGTCGACAAAAAAGCCGCCAGCTCAAAGAACGACGTCTTCTCGGAAATTACCGACGCAGACATCGACAACCTCTTCAACGACTAGAACCAGGGGGGTTCGAGCCGAATGTCGTTCATCAACTACAGCTCGCGAGAGATCAACTGCAAGCTCGTGTACTACGGGCCTGGTCTCTGCGGGAAGACGACCAACCTTCAGTACATCTACAACAAGACCCGCGAGGACGCGAAAGGCAAGATGATCTCTCTTGCCACCGAGACCGAGCGGACCTTGTTCTTCGATTTCTTGCCGCTGTCGCTGGGCGAGATTCGGGGATTCCGGACGCGCTTCCACCTCTACACGGTCCCCGGCCAGGTGTTCTACGACGCCAGCCGGAAGCTCATCCTCAAGGGTGTCGACGGCGTTTGTTTTGTCGCCGACTCCCAGCTGGAGCGGATGGAAGCCAACATCGAGAGTCTCGAAAACCTGCGGGAGAACCTCACCGAGCAGGGCTACGAGCTCGACAAGCTTCCGTACTGCGTCCAGTACAACAAGCGAGACCTGCCCAGTGCCGTCCCGGTCGAGGAGCTGTCCGAGCTGCTCAACCCGACGAAGGTGCCCGAGTACGAGGCGATCGCGACCACCGGCCAGGGCGTGTTCGACACGCTCAAGGCGCTCGCGAAGCAAGTCCTGCAAGAGCTCCGAAAAGGCAGCTGACACTCCCTGTCGCTACGAGCCGAGCCGCCCCCGACAACGGGCGGCTTTTTCGTTGGTTCTCGCCTCCGCGAGATCCACCAGGGCCGGCATACTGGAGGCATGTGGGCTCTCGAGAACACGACGCCGTACGCTGCCGAGCGTACGGGCGTGCTGGATGTCAGCGGTGCCCGGCAGTGGATCGTCGCCGTCAAAGCCACGTTCCGTCGAGATCTGCTGATCGGCGGGACCAGACGGTCGCGCGTTGATTTTTGCCCCATCGCGCGTCAGGATTCGGCCTCCCGTGAGTGACGCTTCTGGCCAGCCCCCTGCCGATGGCGAGGTGGGCACAACGAAGGACCCTGAGTTCCGCGACGACGCGTTGTCCGAGCTGATGACAGGAGCCTTCGCCGCAACCTCGATGGTTGCGATGGGTGGCAAGGGCGACGAAGGGGAGCTGCCAGCGCCACCAGTCTGGGCTCCGAGCGAGGACGCTCCGAAGGCCGAGGCCCTCGATCGAGCGTCGGGTTCCCCCGCGCAGATTCCTTCGGGTCCGCACTACCAGGTCGAACCCGAGGTCGAGATCAACACAGACTTCGACGAGGACCACGAGGCCCCTGACATCGTCGAACCTCGGACCCACGAGGCCGTGACCGTTCCGATATCGGGCCCTCTGTCGGCCAGCGTGTTGGGTCCGCCGTCGGTCGACATCCCGATCTCCGCCGACGACTACCCGGTTCAGCTCGGAGACGTCGACGACGACGGCGAGGGCGCGGCATCGATCAGCACCGACTCCGGCGTGGTCGTGACTCCGCAACACGCCCAAGGCGCTCGGCTCACGGGGGCATACCCCACCATCTCGCCCCAGCTTCGGTCGCCATCACCGCGCGAGGAACGAAGAAGCTCGATGACGTGGGTCATCGGTGGTGCCGTCATCGTTGGACTTCTTGCCGTGGGCGTCGTCGTCATGATGACCGGCGGCGACACCAAGGATGAGGCACCCCTCGGGGACTCCGCCGAGGCCCCATCGGAGCCTTCCCAGGCAGCCCTTGCCCCACCCCCAACGACTGCGGACAGCCAGCCAGACGCGGCTGTGACTCCGAAACCAGACGTTCCGGAGCCCGCGACGGCTGATGTCATCGACCCGAGCCCCGATGATATCCCGCCTCCCGCGACGGGCGACGTCAAACAAACGTACGCCGCCGCGCTCGCTCGGTACGAGACCGACCCCACCAACCCCGGTCTCCTCGAGCTCACGCTCACTGCGTGCACGCTGGGCCTCGGCCCGGACGCACGGACCGCGTTTCACAAACTGATCGGCGGCAAGATGCGAAGCAAGGCCGTCGTGAAGTGTCGCGAGGCCGGCATCGACGTCACGTCGAAGGTCGAGGGGTACACCGGACCCGAGATCGCCAACCAGGCACGGGCGGCTCTCGAGGATGGTCGAGCTGCCGACGCCCTCGCGCTCGCCAAGCAGAGCAATCGCACCGAGCGCAACCACGCGGCGCTCGAGTTGATGGTGTTGGCGCACTGTGAGCTCAAGCAGAAGAAGTCCGCCAAGAAGCTGCTGCGACATGTCCCTGAGAGGCGTCGCGCCGCGCTCATCAGCGACTGTGCCGAGCGCGGCGTCAAGCTGCGGCGCTAGCAGCCGCGGCGAAGCAGCTCGCCTCAGTCGTCGCCGAAGAGATCGTCCCAACCGTCTGTGTCGATCGCGGGCTTCTTCGCAGCCGAGTCAACGATCGGGGGCGCCGCAACTTTGGGCGCCGTAACTTTTGGGGGCGCAGGCAGCTTCGGAGCGACGGGTTTCTTTGCTGGACCCACGCCGTTGCGAGGACCCGTTTCACTGCCAAACGCCGGGACGGGCGGTGGCACAAACAGGGGCTGAGAGTCCGACCCAAACAGCGGTTTCTCGGGCGCAGCGCCCTCTTTCGCCTTGGCTTCGGCTTTGTCGCGAGCGCGCTTCGCTGCCGCCCGCGCAGCGGACTCAGCCTCCGCCTTGGCCCTCTCCTGAGAGGCCGAATCGTCCTCTTCGGCGGACCGGGCCAGGGTTGCCGCCACCACTTTCGCCCGAGCCTCACGCTCCTCGGCCGCCTTGTCCGCCGCAGCTTTCGCCGCAGCTTTCTTCTCCGCAGCATCTTTGTCCGCTGCTGCCTTCTCCGCTGCTGCCTTCTCCGCTGCTGCCTTCTCCGCTGCTG
>CAJXVA010000454.1 GCA_913061055.1 uncultured Pseudomonadota bacterium | reverse complement strand
CTCGTCGGCAGCGTCAGATGTGTATAAGAGACAGGGTTTCGGCAAGGGGATCGTTCGTTCGCGGGGTGGGGGGAGGCCAGAGCGAGTTCGGATTCACTGTGACACGTGGAGTCCACAATCTGACCCACAGCTGACACTCCTGCGAGCCCGGAGTCTGAAGGGGTGGCGCATCCTCGCTCCTCACCCCCGGACCCGTTGCTCTACACGCTATCGGATCCGATACCGGCGGATCAACGCCCGAGCACGGAGGTTCGAGAACCGACGTTCGGGGCACAAAAAAACGGCGGTCCCAGAGCCGGGAACCGCCGTCGTCCGGGGTGGCGCCCACAGCGGGCTCAGCCGCCGGTGCCGCTGTCGGTGTCGCCGTCCGTATCCGAGCCGCCGCCGGGGATCGTTCCACCTTGGTCGGTGTCGATCAGCTCGCCGCTGCACATGTCGCCATTGCAGGTGACGCGGATCTGGATGAGTCGGCCATCGCCGGGGGGGTCGAACGTGAAGGCCTCGAGGCCGGCGGTGGCCGGGTCGGCGTCGACCTGCACGTCGTCGTAGGATACGACGACGGTGTCGACACGCTCGCCGTCGAGGTCGCGTTCTTCGTCGGGCACGATGTTGGTGGCCGACTGGAGGTTGGAGACGGTGTACTCGTGCTCGAGCAGCAGCGAGGACGAACCCTCGGCGGCCTCGACCTTGAACGTGTCGATCGGCACGTCAGCGCTGGGCACGTACGGGACGCCGTTCGCATCGAGCAGGATGAAGGTGACCTCGATCTGCGCCGGGGTGGGGGTGAGCGTGACGTCGATGCTGGTCGAAGCGCCATCGATCACCTCGAGCGACTCGTCGTCGTTCGGCGCATCGAGGTTGTCGCGGATCGTGATGTCCTCTCCGTCGATGCCCTCCATGACGAAGTCGTTGTAGTTGCGGGCCTCGACCCCCGAGAGCACGATCTCGCCGGCGTCGGTGCAGATTTCGGTGCGCTCTTCGTCGCCGAACGAAACGCGGATCGTGCCCACGCCTTCGGTCGTGCACGAGCTCGACCCGATGCCGAACTGATAGTTGATGGTCACCGTGCCGGAGCCCGGGTCGTTGTTGCAGCCAGCCGAGCCGAGCAAAGCAGCGGCGACGGCGAGAGGGGCGAGCGCAGAGAATTTAGTGATCGAGGCCATGGTTTCTTCGTCCGCAGATGCCGGAAGTGATGCCCGCAAAAATACGAGTCCGCGATGCCAGCGTCGAGAGGTTCGGGCCACTTCAGACGTGCGCCTGCCCCCCGGTGTTCAAGTCGATTTCTTGTCTGCAGGTCGCACGTGTGCCTACATCTTCCGCGAGGACGCCATGAAATCGCTTCGTGCCATCGCTACGCTCACCCTGGTCATTGGGCTCTGGGCGCCGCCTGCGGCGGCTTCGGAAGATTCGGATGTACAGCACAGACCGCCGACCGCGGCTGAGCTGGAGGCCGCGCCGCTGTCGCTTCGCGGCACCCGAGGCGCCCCGCACCCCGATTGCACCAACGGCGTCCCGCAATGGCTCCATGAAGTGCAGCCGGGGGAGCACCTGGGACTCATCGCTGGGCGCTACGGCGTCCGGCGGGCCGAGCTCGTCGAACTCAACGGCATCGAGAATCCGAACCTGATCCGGACCGGCCAGTCGCTCGCGGTTTGCCCGGAGATCGCTCCCCGCAAGCAGAAGCTCGTCACCCACGTCGTCGCATCTGGCGAGACCATGACGGAGATCGCCGAACGCTACTCGCTGAGTATCGCGGAACTCCTCGAGCGCAGTGGCAGCGAGCTGCCCAACCTCAACCGCGTTCGGGTCGGACAGTCGTTCTCGTTCCTGGTCGATGACGGAATCGTCGAGGCGTTCCTGCCCCCGCTACCGAAGAAGGTCGCAAAGAAGACCAAGAAGCGCGGCGGCAAGGGCAAGCACAAGCGCTCCAAGGTCTCGGTCCAACTGCTCGGCGGCAAGTACATGCACATCAAGCGTCCGCGCTTGGCGTTCGGGACCGCCAAGACGGTGGGGCTCATCGAGCGTGCGGTCGGCCAGTACAAGCGCAGGCACGCCAAGGGTCCCAAGGTGTTGATCGGCAACCTGTCGAAGGAGGGTGGGGGCAAGCTCGAGCCCCACCTCTCGCATCGCCACGGCGTCGATATCGACGTGGGTTACGTGCTCAAGGGCGAGACGCTCTCGAGCACTCGGTTTCGCGGTGTCAATCAGAACACCCTCGACCCCAAGCGCACCTGGGCGCTGGTGAAGGCGTTCTTGGACACGGACGAGGTCCGCTACATCTTCATGGACTACGCGCTGCAGAAGACGCTGTACGAGCACGCCAAGTCGGCCGGCGCGTCCCAGGACGACCTCGATGAGCTGTTCCAGTACCCCCGCGGACGCGGACGCTCCCACGGCATCATTCGCCACTGGCGAAGCCACAAGAACCACTTCCACGTTCGCTTCGAGAAGTGACCGCCGACGGGGGGTCGGCGCTCAGTCGTCGAGCTCGAGGATGAGCCGTCGCGTGCCATCGGCGTCGGTCGTCGCTTCGTGCACCTGGATCCCTCGCCCCAGCGCCGCGCGTTCGATGGTTTCGACGGCGGTTGCCTGACGTAGCTTGGGCAACAACGTCCCTTCCAGCTGGGCTTGGTCGAGTTCTCCGCAAACCAGTTGGAGCGCGCCGTCCACAACCACGAAGCCGAAGTCTTCGACGGTGTCACAGACCCCCGCTTCGAGTCGGATATCCACCGGATCTCCGGTGCATTCCAGGCTCCCCTCCAGGCGAACGCGGCGGCGGGGACGGACGTAAGGCAGGCTCAGCCCCGACAGCGCAGCCTCGACCGCGTCGAGCGAGATTGCCCGCAGCTCGATGTGGACGTATCGACTCATCGCGCCGTAGAGGTCTTGCCCGAGGTCTTGGCCGAGGTCTTGGCCGGGGGGTCTCGGTGGGGATCCGCTTCCGCGCACAGGGGGCATGCGGCGATGTCGCGGCGCAGGGCCAAGAACCACCCACAGCGCCGGCAGGCTCGGGCCTCGATGGCGGCCGTCGTGGCCGTATCAGTGGCAGGATCGACCGCAATGCCATAGTGCTCGAACAGATCGGCGGTTCGGCCGGGCCCGGGCGCGTGATCGCCCGTGCCGCCCAAGTCGCCGAATCGGTCCTTGCGGGACGCCATGACGGCCCGACCATACGCCACGCTTGCCTCCGGCAGCGGTCTTCGGCGAAACTTTGTGTCGCGAAAGGTAGCCGGCCCAACCCGGCTCGATCCGCGTGACGGACGACTCCACGAACAAGAATCGACGCAGAGCGCAACGCGTGCCCCTGAGCGTCGCCTTTTCCGAGGCAGACCCGCGTACGACGACGCCGGTCAGCGATCTCTCCCAAACCGGGGTGTTTGTGCACACCGATGAGCAGCTGCCCATCGGCTCCGTCATCGACATCCGCTTCACGGTGTTTCCCGAGGAGCCGGTGCTGTTCGAGGGCAAGGGCACCGTGGTGCGCCACACCGAAGAGCCCCGAGGCATGGGCGTCGAGTTCCTCGACCTCAGCCACGGCGCCCGCGAAGTGCTGCGCGAGATTCAGATCCGGCACGAGGCGCAGAAGGGTCGCAACACCCTGACGCGCTCCCACCCCGGGCTGCGCACCCACGGCCTCGTCGCGAAGCTCATCGAAAAAGCCTGAGGTACGAGGTCCTCCGCGAGCCGTCGCTGGCTCGCTTGGAGGGACCCGGATCGCAAATCACCCGGCGCCGCATCGAGGCGGGCCGGGTGACTTCGTTCGCGCACTCGCCGAAGCGACTGCGGCCGGGCTTGGCTGGGCCTAGCCCTTGGGGAGGTTGCGGACCGCGTGGTCGATGAGTGCCACGCCGAAACCGGTGCCGCGTCCCTTGAGGAACGAGGGACCCGCGAGGTCAATATGACACCAGCGGCGGTTCTTGGCCCCTGGAGCGTCTTCGATGTGGCCGTAGAGGAACTGGGCTGCCGCGGACGTCTGCGCGTTCATCCGGTTCGCGACCGAGTTCTTCATGTCGGCGATCTTGCTGCTGAACTCTTGCTGCAGGAGCTCGGGGGCAAACAGCAGCGGGTGGACGAGGTCGCCGGTGATCTTGCCCGCGCTGACCATGGCGCACTCCATGTCGGCGTCGTTCGTCACGATGGCCGCGTGAATCATGCCCGTTGCGATCAGCTGCGCGCCGGTGAGCGTTGCGGCGTCGAAGATGACGTCCGCCTGGAGTTCACGCGCTGCCCAGCTCAGTCCGTCCATCAACAACAGGCGGCCTTCGGCGTCCGTGTTGTTGATCTCGACGGTCTTGCCCGAGTGCGCGACGAGGACGTCATCGGGCTTGTAGCTGCGCTCGTCGACCGCGTTCTCGGCGATGCACATGATGAGGGAGAGGCGTCCGGCGTAGTCGGACTGCGTGAGCACCCGGAACGCGCCGAGGACCGCAGCGGAGCCGCCCATGTCGCCCTTCATCCCCTCGATACCGCCGCGCGGCTTGAGGTGCAGGCCGCCGGTGTCGAACGTGACCCCCTTGCCGACGAGCGCGACGTGGGTGCCTTCGGCGGTGGGGTTCCACTCCGCGACGATCATGCGGGGCTCGGTGCTGGCACCGCGGCCGACCGCATGAATGCCTCCGAGCCCGTTCTCCAGCAGCTTCGCGCCCTTGATCTCGGTGACCTTGACCCCGGAGATCTCCTTGAGCATCTCTTTGATTCGCACCGCGTAGGTGGCGGGGTTGAGGTCCGAGGGAGGCGTGTCGACGAGCTCGGCGCTGTCGCGCGCGCAGTCCACGGTGGTCTTGACCGCGTCTTCGACGACGAGCTCGGTCCCGGTCGTGGTGATCGCGGCCACCTGGACCTTGGCGCGCGTGGGCTTCGCCTTGCGGCTGAACTGGGGCAGGGCGCGGCCCACCGCGTTCGTGGCCGCCAGCAGGTGTGCGGCGTCATCGAGGACGAGCAGCACGCCAACCTTCCCGGTGCTGCCGAGCGCGACCTGGCTCACAACGTGGCGGATGCTGTCCGCACGCGAGGGGCTGTTGTAGCGAGAGAGCGTGTCGGGAAGGACGCCGACGGTCAGTCGCGTGGGGCCGTCGGACTTGGATCCGGGCGGCTTGAACAGGCTGGATGCGGTCGCGCCACGTCGGCCCGGGGATGCCTCGCTGGCGAGGGCTCCCGCATAGTCCGCCATGCGCTTGCCCAGCGCCTTGGCCAGCGCGGCCTTGGAGGCCTTGCGCTTGAACGTGCTAGCGGGCGCGACGATCACGAGGTGCTTGAGCCCGCGCCCCAAGGCGCGAACGTTGGCTGCATACGAGATAGGGAGCACGCCCGGAGTATGCCCCAACCTGCCCCGCGAGGTCACACGGCCGCGGGACGGGTTCGATGCACCGCCCACGCGCGCAATGCCTGAATCGACTCGGCCCGCGTGACGCTCAGTGGCACGGTGTCGGCGACGGCTTGGCGGAGATCGTCCGGGCTCAGCGGTCGTTTGGCCGCGAACGCGTGGAGTCGGGCCTCGGTGACCGAGGCTTGGATCTCGGCGCCGGAGAATCCCTCCGCGGCCGCGGCAATCGACGCAAACGCGGGCCAGGGCTCGGTCATCGGGGGAATGCTGCCCAGACGCTGCCGCGGCTCGTCTTCGAGGTGAATCCGAAGAATGTCCTCGCGGGCCGAGGCTCCGGGTAGGTCGAAGAAGAAGATCTCGTCGAGTCGACCCCGCCGCAACAGCTCTGGGGGCAGGCCCTGCACGTCGTTTGCGGTCGCGACGACGAACACCGGACGGGCGCGCTCGGCCAGCCAGGTCAACAGGCCCCCCATCACCCGGGCAGAGGTCCCCGCATCGGAGCGGCCCCCACTGGCCCCCGAGAATCCCTTGTCGATCTCATCGATCCAGAGCACGACCGGGGCCATGGCATCGAGTGAGGCGAGTACCTGCCGGAGGTTGGCCTCGCTTCGACCGACGGTGCCGCCGAACAGGCGACCGGGATCGAGTCGAAACAGGGGAAGGCCGAGCGTGTCCGCGCAGGTTCGTGCCGCGAGGCTCTTGCCGCAGCCTTGAACCCCGAGCAGGAGGACGCCGCGGGGCGGGAGAATGCCAGCGGCCTCGGCCTCGGGCAGCAGGGCCAGCGCCCGGGTCGTCATCCACGCCTTGAACCCGGCGTAGCCCCCCAGCGTGTCCGTCGACAGGGCGTGTGCCGGCTCGAGCAGGCCGTCGGTGGGAACGAGGGCCGGCTTGTGCCGGGTGATGAAGTCGATCAGGCGCGTCGGGTCGATGCCCTCGGCGAGCACGGCCTCGGCGACGAGACGTTCCGCGCTGGGCATCCCCAGCCCCAGCAGCGCGCGGGAGATTGCGGGGCCTTCGTCCTCGAACATGTCGTGAGCACCGGGAAACCGGGCGTCCAGCGCCTGACCGATCTCGGCCAAAGCGGCCTCGAATGCGCCGCGATCGGGCGTCGGCAGGACGACCCTCCACGCCTCAGGAGGAACGCTCCACGGGGCCGTGCTCGCGGGCTCGACGACGATCCACGTGGGTCCCTGAACTCTCGATGCGGCCTCTCGGAGCGCCCGAGCCACCGTGGGATCCGCCAAGGCCGGGGCAGGGTCCAGCAGCGCCCACAATCCCGTGCCGGACGTATCGAGCACGGAGCCGAGGGCACGCGGTGAGCCTGCGGCGTCGACCCCCGAGGCGAGGCTCCACGTGTGCAGTTGGGTCTGGGCTCGGGCCGCGACGTCTTCGAGCAGCTCGACTGCGCGGGCTTCCTCGCTGGTTTGCAAGACGATGAGGCGGGTCCCGGCCTCGATCGCCCGTACGATCTCAGCGGCGAGGGTCATCGCGCAGCGCTGACGGTCTGGGTCTGGGTGGCCGCCCAGGACAGCCAGCCGCCGACGAGGTGCGCCTGGACCGGAGCCTTGAAGGGCCCGTCGGACGCGAAGCTCCAACCGTTGAGCCACAGGCGGGTCCCTTTGAGACGGGCCAGCTTGGCGTGCAGCCAAACGAGGTCGTTGGAGATGGCCGCAGCCCGACCGGCCAGCGTCCCACGTCCGCCGAACAGCGCGATCCGGTAGTGGAGCTTGCCGCCCACCCGCAGCGGCTCGAAGCCGTCCCCGAACACGGCGTGGGCGCGGTCGAGCAGATCTTCGAACCCGCGGGAGCGAGAGCGGCGGAAGTCGAGCGCCAACAGAACCGGCGAGTCCGCTTCGCCCGGGCGCGACCGCACAACGCCATGGGCGAAGGCTTGATACAGCCCCTCGACCACGCCCGGCACGCCTGGCTGCATCCGTCGCAACGCATCGACCGCGGCGGCGGATCGTTGGGCGGACAGCGCATGGGCTACGCGTTTGATCCATCCGGGAACAAGACCGGTGAGCTCGACCATGCGGGCGCACGCGTGGGCATCGAGCGGCTCTCGATCGGCGCGGGCGAGCAGGCCTTCGAGAGACTGAAGAGCTTCGGCGCGGGGGTCGGTCATCGGCTGCGATCTCGAATGGCGCGCGCGAGTTCTCGCTTGGTGTCGCGCTCCTTGATGGTCGCTCGTTTGTCGTGCATTTGCTTGCCCCGACAAAGGCCCAGTTCGACTTTCACGTAGCTGCCCTTGAGGTAGACCGCCAGCGGGATCAGCGTGAGTCCTCCGGGCCCGACCTCGCGCTCGAGCTTGTCGAGTTCGCGCCGGTGCATCAGCAGCTTTCGGCGTCGCAGGGGCTCGTGGTTGCGCTTGTGCGCCTGCACGTACTCCGAGATGTGGGCGCGGTTGAGCCACAGCTCGTGTTTGTCGAAGGAGGCAAAGGCCTCGCCGAGGCTGATCTTGCCGTCTTTGACCGCCTTGACCTCGGAGCCCAACAGCGCAAGCGCCGCCTCATACCGCTCGAGCACCTCGTACTCGTGCAGCGCTTTGCGGTTCTGCGCGAGGATCGTGCCCGCGGCCGCCAAGCTCTTCTTCTTGTTCTTCTTGGCCACCGGGCCGCTCAAGCTACGCGACGGCTTGGAGGAGGGCAAGGAAGGACACCTGCGCTCCGGCGTCCGAAAGCGGTGCCGCGGCGGCCTGAAGCGTCGCCCCGGTGGTCACCACGTCGTCGAACAACAAGACGCGGCGACCGCGAAGGGGGAGCTTCTGGTGGGGCTGGAGCGCGAACGCGTGCGCGACGTTGTGCCGCCGCAGCTTCGCCGGGAGCCCGACTTGTGGCGGCGTGTCTCGGGCGCGCTTCAACACCGCGGCCGGACC
>CAJXVA010000453.1 GCA_913061055.1 uncultured Pseudomonadota bacterium | reverse complement strand
GTCCTTGGCCGTTGGTGGGTCGCTCGGCTTGACGAAGACGGTGTCTTGCTCAGCTCCACCGTTTCTGACGACAGATGGACTCCGGAAAGCGGCTACACCCTCAACCTGCACGGCGACAGCGCCATCATCGCCTCGTCCTCCGGGCTGGCCGAGATCCACTACCTCGACGCCCAAGGTGAACTCCGCCTGAGCTGGCGCGACGAGGACGAGACGATCGGTGGGCAGCTCGTCGCAACTCCGGACGGGGTCGTGTCCTTGATCAACATGCACGACCAACCCGAGGGCCAGGGTTGCATGACTCCCTGGTACCCGTGCCCCGATGCGCTCGTCATTCAGCACCTCTCCGAGGAGGGCGATGTGGACTGGTCCGCGCGCCAGGAGGACTGCGCTTGGGGTGTGCAATCAAAGATGCACCAGGGCGCGTTGCTGGTGCTGTCGGTGTGCATCGAGAACGGAACCGGCGCACGAGCCGTAGACCTGTCTCGCTACGCGCTCTAGCCCCTGCGCTTGAGCATTGGCGCACCGTCGCGCCCAAGCGAAAAACAGGCGGAGAATCTTCGGAACACTTTTGGCTCGAACGGTACGACCAGGGCGATGAAGGTTTGCTCGTTCTCGTCCTGCCTGCTGGCAGGGGTGTTGCTCGGTTTCCCCGCCACCGCCGCGGCCGATACGCTACTTGAAAGCAGTCCCGGCAACGACACATCGAGTGCGGCCGTTGCGTACAACAGCACCGCAGACCAGTACCTCGTGGTCTATGAAGCAGAAGGCGGCATCAACGGCCAGCTGCGGGATGGCGACGGGACCCACGTCGACACCATCGTCGGGATCGTGCCACGCGGGGGATTGTCGACGACGCTGCGGGAGCCACGAGTCACGTACCGCGAGGCCTCGGACCAGTACGTCGTCGTGTTCGTCTCCGAGGCGTATCCTACCGCGACGTTCCCTCCTGGACCGACCGACATTCCCGTCGTCGACGTCAACGTTGTGAGCCTCGATCCAGACGGCTCCGTGATGTGGGGGGCGACGGTGCCGAAGATGCTTGGGGAGACCACGCAGGAGGCACCGGACGTTCTCGCGGATACGTTCCCCGACCCGGGCTGCTGTACGTTGGTCACCTGGAAGAGCCTGTTCGGCACCATCTACGGGCAGCAGTACCGCAGCGACGGCACACCCAGCGGTGCTCGGGTGACGATCTACCAAGACGGTGGTGAGACTTCCTCGCACGCCTTCAGTCCGCGCATCGCCTACGGCAGGCTACCCAACGACGAGTTCGTGGTGGCGTACCAACTTGGCCGCAACGGACCCGCGGGGGAGATCTGGGCTCGAACGGTACAGCCGGTCGGTAGCTCAATGGGCGCTCCGAAGCTGCTCACACAAACCGACGCTGCCCCATGGCCTCGGTATGGCCAAAAGTTCCCAGGCGGCGTCGACATTGCATACGACGAGGTTGGCCAGACGTACTACGTCGCCTGGCGTGACGAGAGTCGGGTGTACGTGGCCCGACCGGACGCCAATCTCAACGGGTGGGCCCCGTACACGATGCTCGACGACGCCAGCTTCTTCGACCTCCGCGGCGGCACTCCAGAAGTCATCGTGGCCGAGGGCTACGGCAAGGCCTTCGTCACTCACCCGGTACTCTACGCCTCGATGCACTGGACGAAGGGGCAATGGTTCACGCGGACGGGAGCGTTCGCACCATCGTCGTTGTCGACATCCGTGCATCCGCGGCCCGTCGACAACGTGGTTGGTGGCTTTAGCCCGGTGACCGACCAGGTGTTTGGCGTGTGGGAGGTCGACGAGGCGTCGTGGGTGTCGCCACCACCCAACGACCTGTTCTACTCCCTCGGTACGGTGCCGTAGCCCGGCGCCGATCGATCGGCCGGTGTCGTAGACCGCGAGCCGGCCTTCGGTCGCGACCCAGAGTTGTCCGCGATACTCGGCAAAGCCGTGGACGTTGGCGTGGGAAGGTCGGACTCGAGCACGGTGGTGAGCGAGCTTCAACGCGACCAGGATGCAGATGCGATCTCCGTCACCGTACGCGCCGCATAACACCTCCAGACTGGAATTCTCCTTGGGCGCATGGTGCCGAACCATTTGCACTTGGTCTTCACGGACACGGACGGGGAGCGGCGCCTCGCTCGGCGCGAGGCCGCCGCGGCATTCGGCGATACGGTAGTGTGCCGGTGTGTCGCGTCTATCCGCCGGTTTGTCGCGTCTGCCAGCGCGGTCGCTCGTCGCGATGCTGGTCGTAGTGCTTGGCGTCTTGGCCGCCTTGCTCGTGTACGCGTCCAGTCGGTTGGGTCTCGATGCGCCGTTGGTGGTGCTGGTTGTCTTCGGATCGCTCGTCGTGTTTTTTGGGGTTGTCCTGGCTCGAAAGTTCCGTCAAATGCAGGCGTTGGTCACCGCAAATCAAGACGCCCTCGCGAAGCTCCACCAGGGGAAGGCTCTCGAGGCACTGCAGGCGTTCGAGGCGTGTGAAGCCTCGGCCGTGGAGGGCAGGTTTCGCCAACTGGAGCTGTTGTTCGCCTCGAACCGCGCCGCGGCGTTGAGTCGTCTCGGCCGGACACGTGAAGCGGTCGCGCTTTGTCGCGAGCTTCGCGGTCACAGTGATGTCTCCCGCCACCTCAAGCAGCAGTGGGGGGTGTTCATCTCCGTCTGCGTCACGGCGGAGCTGCTCCTACCGGAGCCGGATCTCGACGCCGCTCGACGCTTGCTCGACCAGGACGGTGCGGTTGCAGCAGAGGCCCACAGGGCGGGGCTCTTGCTTCCGCGTTGCATGCTGCTGCTCCGGGCCGGGCACTTCGCGGAGGTCGACCCGCTCCTGCAGGCGCAGTGGTCGAACGCAGACGCGCTGCTCGGAGCCCGACAGCTCCGACAACTACAGCTGCTGTGGGCGTTCGCGCTGCATCAGTCAGGCCGCACCGTGGATGCGCGCCGCCGCTTGGACGCAGCGGGTCCGGACATCGTGGCCGAGGCCAAGGTGTTGGTGCAGGGGTGGCCGGAGCTGGCGCGGTTTGTGGCCGGTCTGGCCGAGTACCGCGGCGCGGCGCTCTAGCCCGAGCGACGCCTCGATGTTCATTTGGGCACCTTCCAAAACGAGACGACGTGGACTGGCGAGAGGTCGACCCCGAGACCGGGGTTTACATCCAACGCACCGACTTCACACTCGGCACGCACCTCGAAGCCTGCTTACCCGCCGAGTTCCGTGCCGATGGGACCGTCGTCGCTGCGGCCGGGTGTCTCGGCCGAGGACGACTTCAACCACGTTCACACCGCCGGGCCCGACGGCCTCTCCGTGTACACGTTGGACACGACAGACATCGCGCGCGTTCACGCACTCTCCGTGGGTCCGGACGACGCACTCTTCATCCGGGGGGCGCTGCGAGAGCCGTGGGGGGACGCAGGGATCCGTTGGGGTCTCGCACGGCTGACGCTCGGGGCTTCGCCGAGCACCGAGCTGCTGATGACCTGGGGTGAAGAGGCGTTCTACGACGAGGTGAGCAGCATCGTCTTCGGACCCGAGGACCGGGTCGTGATGCTCCTTCGCGGACCGTCGGGGACTGCGATCGAACAGCGAACCCTGCCGTAGAGCTGCCGGATTCCCCGTCCGATCGTCGGTTGATGCGGGGACATCCGTACCCCGCCGCTCCGTACGGCTTTTCTACCAGTAGTTGACGACCACGCGGTGGTTGTCGCGATCGGCTCCGTACCAGCCACACGCGATCGGGCGTGGCTCTGGCCGCATCATCGCCTGGTAGTGGCCGCCCGACTCTTCAAAGGTGTCGCCCATCTCCTGGTAGAAGAGCCTCGGGACCCACTCCATCGACGCTCGCGCGGTGCCATTGGGGTTGCGGCCACCGCCGGCGGCACCCTGCGCCGACCAGTCACAGTAGTCGCCGTTGTGGTGCGTGTCGTCGAGCCACGCCTGGTGAGCCTCCTGGGCGGAGCAACACACGCCATCTGCGTGCGCCGTATAGGGCTCGAGTCCCTCCATTGCCCGGTACTCGTTGATCAGCTCCAGGCAGAAGTCGGTCACGTCGATGTAGCCCTGGTCCGGGTCGTCGTCGAGGGATGCCAGCTCGAGCTCGTCGCAGCTTGCCGGGGTCTCCGACCCTCCTCCCTCATCGCCGCTGTCCTCACCGCCGTCCGAGCTGTTGCTGGCTTCGGTGCTATTGCCGCCCTCGGTGCTGCTGTTGTCGTTCGTGCCACCACCGTCCGCGGAACCGTCCTGGTCGCCGCCTGTATCCGTCTCGTCACCCCCCGTTCCCCCGCCACCACCGCTATCGATTCCGGATTCGCACGCGGTCAAGGCGAGCGCACAAAGGAGGATGAGGCGAAAACGGAGCATTTCCTATCGTAGGCGTTGCGCATGCGTATGTCGTGGGGACCCGATGCCACACTCATCGGCGCACTTGGGGTCCTGTACCCCGAGGACATGCTCCGACATGCGTCCGGTGTACGTACACTTGTCAGCGATGTTTGGGCCGTCCGTCACGCCGGGGTCGTCATGCACGATTGTCCTCTCTTTTTTTCATCGGTTCCGACGCTCAATCGCCACGGGGTGTCAGCGGAGCATCTCAGCCTGGGACTCGTAGATCGACGCTACCGTGCCGGATGTCACTCGACGTGCGCCGGCCCGCACAGCTCGGCCGCGATGGCACGTGACGCTGAGGCTGCCTCCGTCCTGCGCCTCGTGAAATCCGTTGCGAGTCGAAAGCGAGAGCTCCACAGCAGAGACCGCGCATAACCGCCCCCAGGTGTCGGCATTGCGGTACTTTTCTGCAAACGGTTGGCCCGCGGGCGGCATTGGGCCGAGTGAGATGAATGCAACGGCATCAGTGAACCTCGAGATGTTCCTGGCGGAAGCCCCCTGGCTTCGCGGACTGGCTCGAACCCTGGCGTCCCCGGCAGAGGCGGACGATCTCGTGCAGGCCGCGTACGAGCGGCTGGTGACGGACCCTCCTCGACATCAGGACTCGCCCCGCGGATGGCTGAGCACCGTGTTGCGGAACGCGCATCGGATGCGGTCTCGGGGAACGATTCGGCGTCAGGCCCGAGAGGCGAAGGACGCGGGCCCGGCCCCGCTCCCCTCGGCGGAAACGTTGGCAGCCCACGCCGAGGTCATGGGGGTGCTTGCCCGCGCCGTCGCGGAGCTCGACGAGCCGTTTCGCCGCACCGTGCTGCTGCACTACTACGAAGGGTGTGCACTCGCCGACATCGCGCGAGACGAAGACTGTCCTGCGGCAACCGTGCGCACGAGACTTCGGACGGCCCTCCAGCGTTTGCGCGCAGACCTCGACGAGGCGCATGGCGGGAAACGTTCGCTGTGGGCCGCCGCGGTGGCTCCGGTCGCGGTCGCGACCCCTGCGGTGGCCTCTGGAACGCTGGTGCTCGGTGTGGTCGTCGGGCTCGCGCTGGCTCCTGGCCTTGCAGCGGTGGCGCTCCACACCACCGGGCCGAACGCTGAGGTCGGCACAGCGGCGGCGAGCGCATCTCGAGCGCGACCGATCGCCGATGTGACGCCAGAACCACAGAACACAGCGCCGACGTCTGCAGTGCTGCCGTCCGTTTCGTCTGCGGCTCTCGCAGCGCCGCTCGCAAAGGACGAGGAGGCGCATCCTCCGGCCGCAGCGGCGCGTGCTGAGCGGCTCGCGAAGGTCAAGCAGGCCCGGCTCGAGCGGCTGCGAGCAGAAGGGCTGGATACGAGCACCGTGGAGGAAGCCTCAGAGAACGAAAAATTCCTCTCGGACA
The DNA here is from genome assembly GCA_913061055.1 of uncultured Pseudomonadota bacterium. Lineage (GTDB taxonomy): Bacteria > Myxococcota_A > Polyangia > Nannocystales > Nannocystaceae > CAJXVA01. Next base: position 2,494 of record CAJXVA010000453.1, on the reverse strand, counting down.
TCGAGTCCATGATGATGATGGGCAGCGGGGCGGAGTTGGCCGAGAGCTGCAAAGAAGAGGCCGCCCCGGCGCCAGGCACAACCCGGGTCGTCGAGGTGGACTTCCTCGGCGAGCCCGACGTGGGGACCGTGATCGAAAACGTGACGGCCCAACTCGCCGAGGGCGAAACGTCTGGGGCGTGGACGCGCTGCTTGGTCGAGAGCATGTACTTGATCTCGCTCGCCCCGCCGCAGAAGCCAGGCGCTCAATCCGTCGCGCTCCAGTTCGCCGTAGATGCACAGGGGCAGTTGATGACGTCGATGGTGGAGCCGACGGTTGAATCGGCCGAATCCGGACCGCACAGAGATCTACGGCGACTACGAAACGAAGATTGAGGATGCCCTAGAGCTCAGCGGCCTTGCGGACTCGTACCGGGAACTCTGCGACGCAGGCCAGCTGCACAGTCGGGGTTTCGGCACTGCAATCCGAGATGCAGTGAAGGGCGACGTCGTCGGTTGCGATGGCGACCTCCTCGCCCGCCATCGTTTCGAGCCGTGCGCCCCGCGGAACGAGGACGTCCGATGAGGGCTCGGTGGGGGAAACAATGCCCCCAAGGATCCCCGTGGCGTTGGAATCGATCTGTTCGTCCGACATCCAACCAACGAGGTGAATGCCGTCGGGGGCGAAGAGATCGGTGATCGCGACTTTCACCTGTCCGCGCGAGACACTCGACATTCGATGAACGTTTGCAAACCCTGAGACCTCCCCGAACTCGGGCCCTCCAGCTCGGCTCCGCACAGAAACGGACTTCTCCGCGCGAATGAGAGTCAGTTCGTCGGGGAGAACGCGGGGGTCGGACGCTGCGGCGAGGTACGTACGGCCCAGGGAGGACTCTGGGACCCAGCCTCGGGCTTCGATGGGCCCGCGCACGAAGACCTCTTGGTGACCGTTCTTCTTCCTGCCCAACTCGACAGTGGAACCCGGGGCCAGAGAGATGCCGGCATCGCCTTTGGCGCTGGGCTTCGGCTTGGCGAGTACGAACTCGGTCGCAACAGGGAGCAGACCGTCGTACTCCACCTGAACCTGGATCGACAGGACCGAGGATGCACAGACGACTGCGACGGGTTCTCCGGGCGTGGGCTGGTCAGTCGAGCCAAGCACGCGTGGTGGTCCGAAGACGGGAGAGCCGGTGGCGAAGGGGGAGGTGGTGTTCGTTTGCATCGAAGCACCAGTGATGACGACGGCACCCGAGGGGGACAATAGGGTCACGGCTTCGCCGAAGCGCGCCCGGGTCTGGCATGCCGTCGGCTCGGCGCATGGGAGCTCGACGCCTACGAGCGGTTCACCGCCGATGGGCGGAGGGGCGTTGGGGACCTCCGGCTCGGAATTCGAGTCGGATAGAGGAGCGGCTAGCCCCGAATCAGGAGAGTTGACCGGTGGTGTCGATGCCCTGCCGGGGTCGGTCTTCGTGGCGCAGCCGGCCAAGAGTGCGAGGGCGAGAAGAGTGTGTCGCGGCATTCGTCAACGTCCTAGTCGCGGAGCTTGCCACGCCGCGGGGTTCCCCGTCCGAGGGACGACTGGCCGTCAGACCACGACGGTCGACCTGCGCCTCCCCCTTCCCCAAAGCGGCAGCGGGATGGACGGTTGCCGACCGGCGGGCTGGACGGTCGAACGCGGGATCAGCGGGTGGAACGGTTTGGGGGCGCTCGGTACTACCCCGTTGCTCCCATGCGCATCACTCGTCTCGTCTCCCCCGTTCCGGATGTCGGTTGCGTCACGACCGGGCTGTTCCCCGATGGTTTCCTCCGCGCTCCCGCCCGATTCCTCAAACGCCGGCCGCCGGAGTACTGGGAAGACCTCCAGCTGCAGTGCCAACTGAGCTTCGGCTGCAACCCCGACGACGGGTGCGACCCGGAGACAGAGGAGCTCGATGGTGAACCGGGCGTCACTGTCGCGGAGCGGTGTCGGGAGCGAACGACCCCGGTAGAGGACCAGTGGGCGGGAGTCCTCTCGGCGTTTGACGACGGTGAGCTCATTGCAGAGCTTCGCGATGCGGCCGTCGTCGCCCGCGAAGACTCGGTGCAGGCGCTTGCGGCCGCGGCCGCGGCCTCGGTCGACGACATCGATCTGGCGCGGGCACTCAACGACTTGGTCGTGACCGGATCCGCAGCCTTCGCACGATTCCGTGCGGAGGTTCCCTCGATTGCCGCGGTCGCGGAGCGGTTGGCCGGGCTGCGACCGGCGTTGACGGATGAAGCGCGAACGAATGCCGCTGCGTGGGCACGCAGTCGAGCGCTCGAAGTCGCGACTGCGCTTCGCACTGGCTATGGGCGGGAAGAGCTTGGCTGGTTGGCGGTGAGCGCTCCCGACGACCCACCACACCGACCCGTGAACGTGCCGGTCACCGAATACCCGCAGTTCGACCTCGAGGTCGACGTCCCTTCGGGCGTGCACGCGGCACGCACGATTCGCACCCGGGCTGTGATCTGTCTCTTATACACATCTGACGCTGCCG
>CAJXVA010000452.1 GCA_913061055.1 uncultured Pseudomonadota bacterium | reverse complement strand
GCATACGAGATGTAGAGAGGTCTCGTGGGCTCCGGAGATGTGTATAAGAGACAGACCTCATTCATCGCGACTTCAAACCAGACAACGTCCTGATCGAGGATGGCGGCCGGGCGGTCGTGCTCGACTTCGGATTGGCGCGTCGGACCTCATCGCAAGAGGACATCCCGCGCGTCACCACCGACGACGGCACCTCGATCCGGCCTTCTTTGGAGGCAGAGCCGGATCTCACGCGCACCGGGGCCAAGCTGGGCACGCCTGCCTACATGGCCCCGGAGCAGCACCTTTCTTCGCCGACCGATGCCCGCACCGACCAGTTCTCGTTTTGTGTGGTGACCTGGGAATCGCTGTACGGCGCTCGACCGTTCGCTGGGTCCACGTCTCGAGAGGCGCGGTATTCCGTGCTCAAGGGGGAGATCCTCGAGCCGCGGGATTCGGACGTGCCGATCGCCGTGCGCCGGGTTCTGGAGCGGGGACTGTCGCTCGATCCCGACCTCCGGTTCGTGGACATGAACAGTCTGCTCGCTGCGCTGGCTCGTGCTCCCCGGCGCCGGGTGCCGCGCTGGGCGTGGGGTGGTGCGGTCGCCGTTGCCGGACTGGGCATGGGAATGATGGGATGGGCCGCCGAGGGCGATGCGGGGACGACACCGTGCAGTGATCCCGCCGAGCGCTGGCGCGACGTCTGGGATGACAGCGTGCGCGAGCGTCTCCAGACGGCGTTCGTCGCCAGCGGGGCGAAGTTCGCGGAGCCCTCGTGGGACACCGTCGAGCAGACCTTGGGCCGCTACACCGAGGCCTGGTCCGGGGTGTACCTCGACGCGTGCGAGGCCACCCATGTGCACCACGAGCAAAGCCACGAGACCCTCGAGCTGCGCATGTCGTGCTTGAGGGGGCGCCAGCAGGCCGTCGCCGCTCTCGTTCGAGAGTTCTCGGATGCTGATACCTCGGTGGTCGAGAACTCGGTCGAAGCCGTCAATGCGCTCCCTCGACTCGTGGAATGCAGCGAGCTTGCGCGGTTGCAGGCCGCGCCGAGGCTGCACGAAGAACTCGACGCCCGCGATACGGTCCCCCTGCACGAAGCGCTCGTGGACGCCCGGGCCAAGGAGAGTTCGGCCCGGTACCCGCAAGCGCAGGCGATCGTGCTTGGAGTCTTACGCGATGCGGAGTCGCTGGGTGCCGACGACATCGTTGCCGAGGCTCGACTGCGCATGGGGTCGATCCTTCAGCGACGCAGCGAGTTTGCCCAGGCCGAGCGCAGCTACCTCGAAGCGATCTGGGCGGCGCAGCGAGCCGGGCATCGTTTCTTGGAAGCCGAGGCCTGGGTTCGGTTGGTCTGGGTCACGGGTGTGGAGCGTTTCGACCCCGAGCGCGCTGCGTTGTGGGAGGAGTTTGCGGAGGCGGCTCTCGATCGTGTGGGTGGCGGTGCGGTGCTGGACGCTCAGCTTCGACACAACGTGGGCGGCGTCCTGTACACCCGTCGGGACTACGAAGGGGCGTTGGCCGAGTACCGTCTCGCCCTCGCTCGGCAGACCGAACTCCTCGGGCCGGACGACCCGCGCGTGGCCACGACCCACAACCACATCGGCAACGCGCTGATGGAGTTGAAGCGGTTCGACGAATCGGAGGCGTCGTGTCGGCAGTCCTTGGAGATCCGCAAGCGACTGTTTGGGGCGCAGCACCCCACGGTCGCGGCATCGCTCAACAACCTCGGCGAGCTCGAGCGAAATCGGGAACATCCCGCCGCAGCCCTCGTCCACGCCGTCGCGTCGCTCGAGATCGTGGGGCGTAGCGGCGGCCGCGAAGAGGATGTCGCGGCCATGATCGCCGGGTGGGCACTGCGGGAGTTGGGCCGGCCTCGCGAGGCCCTGCCGCGGTTCGAGCGCGCTTTGGTGATGCGGACCGAGTCCGATGGGGCGTTCGCTCCGCGGGTGGTCGACGTCGAGCTCGAGTTGGCGCGCACCCGCGCAGCGCTCGGCGAGTACGACGTGGCCTTGGCGCAGCTCGAGCGCGTCTTTGAGCTGGAGGCGGGCCGCCGAGACGACGTACTCGAGCGCGCCCGAGCGCTACAGACCCGCATCCTCGCGGAGCGCCCCGCGGCCCCGTAGCGCGTAATTCCGCGATTCTCGGGCGCTTGGAACACCTGCGGCTCCCGGCGCGTCGGGCCTTGGACGCCGAGATCCGCCGCAGGTACGCTACGGCGATTTTCGAGTCCCTCGGCAGCCCCTGCAGCCCGCGATGCTGTTCCCCTCGTTCGACTTTCTCGTCTTCATCATTCCGGTGTTGCTCGTCTTCTGGGCAGCATCGGGGCGACCGGTCGTGCGTGCGCTGTTCCTCCTGGGGGCCAGCTACTTCTTCTACATGGCGGGCCCTCGGCTCGACCCGCCCGGGACGCCTTGGTACTACGCCGGGCTCCTGCTGTTTTCGACTGTGCTCGACTTCGCATGCGGTCATGCGATGCACCGTCACGCCGCGGCCGCGCGGTCTTCGGACCCGGCCGTCGCCGACCCTGCCCGCCGAGCTCGAAACGCCGCGCTCGGGCTCAGCCTCGTCGGCAACCTCGGCCTGCTCGCGTACTTCAAGTACACCGACTTCTTCTTCTCGATCGCGACCGACTTCAGCGAGGCGTTCGGCCTGCCGTTCGCGGCGCCGGTGATGCACACGCTGCTTCCCGTCGGCATTTCTTTCTACACGTTTCAGAGCCTGAGCTACTCGATTGACGTGTGGCGAGAGCGACTCGATCCCGAGCCGTCCTTCCTGCGGTTCGCGTTGTTCGTGTCGTTCTTCCCTCAGTTGGTGGCCGGCCCCATCGTTCGGGCCAGCGAGTTCCTCCCGCAACTGCACCGCGGACCTCGCATCACAGCGCTGGGCATCGAGGAGGGCTTGTTTCGCATCTTCAAGGGCCTGGCCAAGAAGGTGCTGCTCGGCGACTGGATCGCCAGCCAGTTCACCGACCCCATCTTCGCCAGCCCCGACATGTACACGTCGGCGGAGGTCCTCATCGCGCTGTACGCCTTCACGCTGCAGCTGTATGCGGACTTCTCGGGCTACTCGGACATCGCGATCGGCGTGGCGCGTCTGATGGGATACGAGATCCCAGAGAACTTCGACCGCCCACACCAGGCTCTCGACGTTGGAGAGTTCTGGAGGCGTTGGCACATGACCCTGTCGACGTGGCTGCGCGACTACCTGTTCTTCCCGCTGGGAGGCTCCCGGGGCTCGGCGGGCCGCACCTACTTCAACCTGTGGTTGACCATGTTCTTGGTCGGCATGTGGCACTACAAGGCGGGCACGAGCTGGAACTTCGTGATCTACGCCAACCTTCAGGCGGGGGCGATTCTGTTCAACCGCTGGAACCGGATCCGAGACCGGGACGGCCCGGCCGGGAGTCGTTGGGTGAAGACATTGGGGTTGGCGGCGTCGACGGGCGCAGCCATGTACGCGCTGGGCCGGTTCGGTCTCGACCTCCAGCCGACCCACGCCCAGTTCCTCGCAGCACTCGCCTTTGGCGGATTCGTCTTTGTCGCCTGGCTACCGGTCACGGGAACGACGCTGAACAACGTCGCCCACATCGTGCTGACGTTCCACTTCACAGTGCTCACCCGAGTCTTCTTCCGCGCGGAGACGTTCGACAGCGCGAAGACGATGATCGTGGCGCTGCTGTCCTTCGATCCCGCGCACCTCGTTCGCCCGGGGCTGATGACGCCGTGGCTCGTCGCTGCGCTCGTCGGCGGGACCGCGTATCACTTCACGCCCAAGCGCTGGGTGGACGAGTCGGCGTTCGGGTTGTTCCGAAGGCTGCCGGGGCCCGTGCTGGGCCTGGCGATGGGGCTGCTGGCCCTGGGCATCATGAAGATCGCCGCGGGCGGACCTCGCGCATTCATCTACTTCGACTTCTAGCGGCATGACTCCCCCCGAACCAACCCCGGACGCACACGCGCCAGGACTGCTCGATATCGAGGAGCCTGACGCGGAGCATGTTGCGTTGGTCGGATCTGACGATGGCACGGCCGTCGCCCCGGGGACGTTCAAGAAAGTCGGGACCGGCATCGCCACCTTGCTGGCGATGATCGTGGTCTCGTATGTCGTGCCGGCCGCGGAGTGGACCCGGCCTTGGACCTCCGAAGACCCGGTCTTGTTCTGGAACCTGATCGGGCGCGAGTTGATGGGCGGCGACGCCGAGGTGAAGGCGCAGGAGGAGCAGCTCGCGGCGATGGACGCGATCACCGAAATCGCGACCCAGGTTGAAGACGATGATGTGGCGGAGGCGCTTCCCGATCGTATGGCGGTCGACGTTCCGACCGCCGGGGGACTGCCTCCGTACGAAGCCCATCCGGACGATGATGAGGACGTGCCGCGGGCGCTCGAGCTGCCCAGTCCCGAGGCGCTCGATGGGTTCTACGCACAACTCGCCGAGACCCAGGCTGGCTTCGATGGCGCCGTGACGCGGGTGAGTCACTGGGGAGACTCGGTCATCGCAGGGGACCACGTGACTTCCGCGCTGCGGACCCGGATGCAGCGTCGATTTGGCGACGCCGGGCACGGCTGGCACCTCATCAGCACGCCGACGTTGAGCTACCGCCATCGCGGCGTTCGGTTCAAGAAGGGCGACTGGGCCAACTGCTACATCATCAACAGCTGCCGCAAGGACGGGCACTACGGGTACGGCGGCACGGTGTTCACCTCGAAGGGCGGCTCGAAGGTCACCTTGGGGACTGCGCGCAAGGGAGCGTTGGGTCGCAAGGTTTCTCGCTTCGAGCTCTGGTACGCCGCGGAGCCCCGAGGGGGACCGCTGAAGGTCAGTATCGACGGTGGCGAGACCCAGACCCTCGATGGACGTGCGGAGGAGTTGACCGACCGCTACGAGGTCTTCGAGGTTCCCGACGGACCTCACGATCTGACCGTTCGTGTGAACCAGGGTCGGGGCCGTCTGTACGGCGTCGTCCTGGAGCGGGATGGGCCCGGCGTGGTCTGGGACGGGCTGTCCAACCTCGGTGCGTTCACCGGCCGAATGCTCAAGGCCGATCCGGAGCACATGCTGGCGCAAATCGACCGCCGCGACCCCCACCTGCTGGTGTTTCAGTTCGGCGGCAACGACCTCATCATGAAGGCCAGCAAGTACGGCCTGCTCGAGCGGCAGACCCGTGATCTGCTTCGGCTGTATCGCGGGACCGACTCGCCGCGGGCGTGCCTGGTGATCTCTCCGGTGGACCACGGCGAGCGAAAGGCCGGACGCATCGTCTCGGTCGATGCCATGGCGCCGGTGACCGAGCTACAGCGCAAGGTCGCGCTCGAGGAGGGCTGCGCGTTCTTCGACACGCAGGCGGCCATGGGGGGACCGGGTGCGATCGCGCTCTGGCGTCAGCGAAATCTGATGTCCGCCGACCTCGCCCACCTCAGCGAAGAGGGGCAGAAGGTCATGGGGCACATGATCTACCTGGCGCTGATGCAGGGCTACCGGGCCTACCGCGAGCGCGGTTGAGAACAAAACCGGCTCCGTGGGTGAAATCGGATCGGGTCGTCATGCGTTCGGGACGTGCAACCGGCGACAACCGTCGCCGTCCTACTCCCGAGGCGCCCGCATGTCTGCTCGATCCCGCTCGTTGTCCGCCGCACTCCTCTGGTCTGTTCTCGCGGTCGCCTCCGCTACCTCGCTGGGTCTCGCGCTTGGCGCCAGCGCGTTTTCGCTCCCCTACGGCCTCACCGCGGGTGCGCTGTTTGGGCTGATCCTCGGGGCGGTCGGCGTACTTCGGCAGGCCACCGGCAAGACCCGGTCGGACCTGGCCGGACTCAGCCGGCGCGACGTCGCGTTTGCGGGCTCGTTCGCGATCGTCACGGCGGCCGGCTGTTGCATCCTCTAAGGCGCTCCGTTCGGGGCGGCTACGGGAGCAAGTAGGTCACTTCGAGAACTTCGTTGTTGTAGCGAAGCCGATCCGTCGTGCTGTTGAAGTTGGTCGGGGTGCCGAGCGAGAGCCGGTACTGGGTGTGGCTCTCGGCGTTGGTGTAGTCGAACTCCACGTTGGAGGTCACATCCATGGTCTTGAGGTTGCCCGGCGGGTTGTCGACCTCGTCGGAACTGAACGCGCCCAACGCCGCAATGGCAGCGGAGTTGTAGGTTCCGCCGGGAAGCTGCTCGGGTGCGATGTGGTCGATCGCGACGGAGCTCCCCAGCCCCGGAATGGGGTTGCCCAGGACCAAGATCTGGGCGGCCCGCAGCTCGGCCTGCTCGAACTCCAGAATCCCCGCGGGCAGGGGCGCGATCGAGAATCCGAAGAAGCCGCGACGGGCGAGGTTGTCGCTGTGGTCGCCGACGATCGCGTCGTCGCCCGAGCCTGTTTGCAGAACTCCGTTGCTGACCACGCCTCCGGTGTAGCCGGGGTCGTGGGATAGCGAGACGCTCAGACGCCGTGCGGAGGAGAACGTTGCCGTCCAGGCTGCGTCGAGGGTGTTGCCCGCGAGGTCGGTGGCCTCCTGCGAGAGGCTCACGGTGAAGTCCAAGGCCTCGACGCTCAAGGGGCTGGAGCCGACCGCGTAGGGGATGTCGGTGTCCGGCGTGATCGTCAGCTCGGTGTCGTCGTCATTCCAGCTCAGGGTCACCGCGCCCAGCGTCCCGGTATCCAGGGCCGCCTCGACCGAGACCGCGTCCATCGGCTCGCTGAACGAAAAGAGGACCGTGGCGTCGGCGCGGACTCCTGTCGCGCCGTCGCCCGGCATCATCGACTCGATGCTTGGGGACTCGTCGTCCAGCGCCCCAGTGCTCGTGTCGTCCTCACCCATCGAAGTCTCGTCGTCTGTTGTCCCCGTCTCGTCGTCCCCGGTGGTGACCTCGCCGCCGGACGTCCCGTCGCTCGTCTCTCCCGAGGTGGTCCCGGATGCCGAGTCCCCCGACGTTGTTCCGGAGGGTCCCGTCGTGGCCGCACCGGTCGTCTCCCCGGCGGTCATCCCAACGGTGGGGTCGGCGCCCTGGGTGCTGCCGACGCTATCGTCGTCATCGTCCACCTCCGGAGCCGGGTCGAAACATCCCGTGAGGGCGCTGGCAGCGAGGAGCAAGCACAGGCGGGGTGCAATCAAGTCGGTCATGTCTGGTGGACGCGGGTCCTCCCGGATGTGACACCTGAATTTTGATGGGAAGGGTTTGGGGGGGCGCGGGGTTGCCCCACTTCGTGCGACGTCATGCCGTCAGGGTTGCTCTGGTCATCACCGCGCTTTTCGCGGTGATCGTGGGGGCGCTCGGGCTCTGGGGGCAATCCGACGATGCGCGGCATCGATTTGAGGCGATCGCGTCACAAGCATTGGACCGCGAGGTCCGCGTGGAAGGGCTCGATGTGGGCTGGGACCGGCTCACCCTGCACGAGCTCACGCTGTCCGATCCGTGGTCCGAGGACCCCGCTCTTCGTGTCGTGCGCGGAGAGTTCGAGGTTCGCTGGTCGGCGCTGTGGGATGGCGGGCTCGCCGGCACCTTGAGCGCCGAGCAGTTCTCGCTTCGAGTCCGCAAGCGTGGCGCCGAGACCAACTTCCATGGGATTCGACGCCCGAGCTCAGGAAAGCGTCCTCTCGACATCATGCTGGTGCTGGCGGGCGGAGACGTGCAGCTTCACGATGAGGACCGTCGCGAGACCGTCTCGCTCGAAGGGGTCGCGCTGGTGGGTCGGGTCGGGCGCGCCGACGCCCAGCCGCTTGTCGGGCTGGACGCGCGTGCCGAGGCGGTCACCGCCCACGGCATCTCGGTGTTCGACGTCTCCGTCGCGTTGGGTCTGGATGCACAAGGCGCCAACCTCGAACAGGTCGAAGCTCGCTTCGGTGAGGGGAGCCTCATCGCCGATGCTCATCTGAGGTTCGATACAGCGTCCACATGGACCGCCCGGGTCGAGGCCCAAGATGTCGCCCTCCGCGATGAACTTCTGCCCATCGTGGTCGCTGCGTTTCCGGGGGCGGCCGGAGTGCCGCAGTCCCCCGAGGGCCAGATCGCCGGGAGGCTCTCGTTCACGGCGGAGATCAAGGGCTCAGGCCTCACGCCACCCAGCATCCTCCCCAGCCTTGCCGGTCGACTGACGGTCCGGCTCGAGGGGGTTGTCCTGCCGGCCGAGACCGCCATCGTCCGAATCGCGGCCCTGCTGGGACGCGCGCCCGATCCGCTCGCCCTCGATCCGTTGGCGATCGAGGCGAGCCTCTCCGGTCCGTGGGTTCGGGTGGACGCGGTTCGCAGCTGTCTCTTATACACATCTCCGAGCCCACGAGACCTCTCTACATCTCG
>CAJXVA010000451.1 GCA_913061055.1 uncultured Pseudomonadota bacterium | reverse complement strand
CTACACTAGATCGCTCGTCGGCAGCGTCAGATGTGTATAAGAGACAGAAGAAGATGTACGTGAACGGGTCCTCGGAGCGGTTGCCAGCGCTGAAGGCCGCGGTGAGAATCTCACCGCGGGAGTCCGTGCCGTAGCCGCACAGCAGGTGGGTGAGGTCGTGAATGAACACCGGCTCCACCTGGCTGCCTTTCTCGCCCGGGAGCGGGAACCCCTCCTCGCGCATTCGGTCGTAGTACAGGCGGCCCAGTGACCCTGGAGGACAGTCGCCCAGGGCTCGGTACTTCTCGGCCAGCGGCTCATCGTTGCTCAGCTTGAGGGTTGCGATCGTCCGCGCCAGCCAGCGAAAGCCCCCGTCTTTCCACGCCGCCTTCAGACGGTCCATGAACCACACCCGGCGGCCCACGTCGAAGCGCAGCGCCAGCGTCTGTTTTTCCGCCAGCTGCCGCATGTTCCTCAGCTCATCCGGCGCGACCTCGAGCGCGATCGCAAACGCTTCGATCAGCGTGAGCTCCTCTTGTTCGACCTCCTCGTCGAGCAGGCTGAGCACCACCATGCCCTGCACCGCTTGGGCCCGGATCGCCGGGTCGTCCAGCGCCTCGGCCAGCCCCGCCGGCGTGATCGGTTCCAGCGAGTCCACCTCGACCTCGGATCCGAGCACCGTCCGCGCCGCGGAGATCATCGCGTCCTGCCGTTCGTGGACCACCGAGGTGACGTTGACCACGGCTTTGAACGCGCGGAGGATCGGAAGCGCTTGTTCGGGAGTGGGGAGTTGAAGTCGCATCGTCGCTGTCGGTTCTTTCACAGTTCGGGTTCAGGTGGAGACCAGAGTCACCAGGTGGGCACCGATACCGCCCAGCATCACCGCCACGAACAACACCACCAGGCGATGCAAGGTCTTCGTCTTTGCGCCTGCGCCTTGCGAAGCAAAGTTCGCCGTCGAGCCCTCGTCGTCTCTGCCCTTGATGTCCTTGCGAGCGCGGCCGCCGGCCTTCAGCGCGCGCGGAACGATGACGTGTCGGTTGAAGAGTCCGCTGAGCAGCCCGACACCAGCCGTGATCACCACCGAGGAGCGCAACGGACTGTGGATCGCAGCCGCAGCAGCAGCCACCAGCAGAAGCGTCTGCAGCGTCTTGAACAGGACCACCGTCAGCTTCATCTGCATCGGCACGAAGCTCTCCCGGCCGCTGCGCTTGAGCATCACCGGCGACTGCACGAAGAAGAACCACACCGTCGCTCCCAGGACGGTCGCCGAGGCAAACAGGTCGATGTGTTTCGCGATCTGGGACAGGTCCATAGCGGGTCTCGAGCCCTAGACTGCGGTCTCGATGAGTAAGACAGAAGTCCCGCTGTGCGGACTCTGTGTCTCATTTTATGAGACAGTGCTTGGCGAGGCATGGACGACCCTTTCGAGCAGATTCGCGTCCGGGACCTCGTCTTCTTCGAGCGTCTCGCCGCCCTGGGGTCGATCACCGCCACCGCGCGGGAGCTGGGCGTGCCCAAGCCCACCGCGAGTCGTTGGCTTGCCGTGCTCGAGGAGCGGGTCGGCCAGTCGCTCGTGCGGCGGACCACTCGGCACGTCGCGCTGACCGAGCGAGGCGAGGCGTTCCTGGGGCGGGTGCGAGATGTCCTGGCCGCCGTGCGGCAGGCCCAGGCCGCCGCCGCCTCCACCGAGCCGACCGGGACCGTGCGCGTCTCCGTGCCCGTGCCGCTCGGGCGCCTGGTGGGCGGGGCTGTGCTCGCCGAGTTTCATCGTGCGCTCCCCCGAGTGCGGCTCGAGGTTGCCTTGCAGAACGGGCGCGTCGACTTGGTACGCGACGGCTTCGACCTCGCCATTCGCGGTGGCCCCCTGCCGGACTCCGAGCTCCTCGCCCGGCGATTGGCGGCCGTCTCCATGTGGCTCTACGCGAGCCCCGAGCATCGCCGGGCACCCGCCGAGCTTTCGATCGTCGGAGCGCCCGGGGACGAAGCGTTGTTGCGCAAACGCAGGCCCGAGCTTCAGCGACCTGTGCTGGTTGTCGACGACCGGTCCGCCGTCGCGGATGCGGTCATTCGAGGCGCCGGCGCAGGCGTGCTCCCTGCGTTTCTCGGGGAGCCGGCGCGGCGGCGGGGGGAGTTGATTCGGTTGGACGATGAGGCGTTGACGACAATGCCGGTGCACGCCGTGTACTCGGCAACACAGCGCGATGACCCGCGGCTGCGGGTGTTGATCGGCGCGATCGAGGCGGAGATCGAGGCCACGTTTGGGTCGCGCGCCGAGTGAGTCTCAGCGAGTCGTGACGCTCGAAGCACGCCGATGCGACTTGAATTGTCGCATCTTCAAATACGACATGTTGTCGCATCTTGCGCGTTTTCGAGCGTCGCCCGATGAGCGGCTGCGTCTGGCGGAGTGGGCGGTGCCCGTGTCATTGCGCGGCGGTTCGTCGCGAACGAGGCATTGATGTTTCAATCTCCGCGGCCTCGGCCTGGCAAGCTCGATGTGCCCACCTCCGACGCCTCGGGTTCGCAGGAGTATGCTCGCGCGAGCGTGACCTCGTTGAGAGCCTACCGCCGTCATCTCCCGACCTTGCTGATCATGCTGGGTCTCGTGATGGCCGTGCTGTCGAGTCGCGACCGGGGCAGTCACCAACACGACGGGCACTTCGACTTCACCGGACACGAGGCGTTGTTCGAGGTCGACCACGCCGAGATCGTCGCGGCCGCCGATGCTCACCTGCGCGCGTCCGACGGTTTGCATTGGCCCCTGGGGGGAGAGCTCGACCCCGAGACCTCCATGCAGAGCGTCACCACCCGGGTCCATCGGGATGTTCTCAAGGCGCTCGCCGCCGAGCACAGCCCCGAGGAGATCGAAGCGTTCTCCGAGGCGGGCGCGCCGCTGGTGTCTTGGAGCGTTGCCTACTTTCGTCCGTTCAACTACGCCCAAGAAAAGGAGGTCGTGCACGTCGTCGTCGACCGCCAAGGTCGTGTTGTCGCGGCCGACCATCAGATCCGCGCTGGCACCGGTCACACCCGCGGTGTGCACGCTGAAGGCTGGGCCGAGGGCGCTCGTCAGCAGGCGGCGCTCGCGTTGCAGATCGATGTGCAGCGGTTGGAGCCCATGTCACGCACCGAAGTCGCCGGCACCGCGCTCGCATCCAGCGACGCCCTTTGGCGCATCCAAGGCTTGGAGCTCGGCGAGTACTCCGTCCTCGTCGGTGCCTTCGAGTATCCGTGGGTCGTCGGTTTTCGGACCCAGACCGTCCGGCTCCATGAACACGACGAGCACACCAAGACCAACTGGGGCGTCGCCGCCTGGGTCGCCGCCGCGCTGAGCGTCCTGATGGCCTTGTTCTTCGGCGTGTGGGCCACGCGAGAGGACACCGCGCCGACCCCCGATGGACTCCTTCCCGTCGGCCTTGCGGTCGGCGTCGTCATCCTGGTCGGCGAGGTCATCATGTTGGCCTCTGCCAGCCACACCAACGTGCCCGCGTTGAGCCTCTTTGCCGTCGTTGGGCTCGGACTCGGTGCCGCCGCGTTCTTCTTCACCCGAGCCGTCCGCAAGGGCGGCCTCACCCCACCGAGCAACGGCGTCGGCATCGCCCTGGTCGTCTTTGTCATCGCCGCCTTCGTCGCCAGCTGCCTCATGTGCGGCGGAGGCTTTGCGCGTGGGTGCTGCGAGCGGTGCGGCATGCTGCGCTGCAGCGTGGCGCCGCTGGTCATCACCGCGCTGGCGCTCGCTCACAAGCGCCCGCGGTTTCGCACCGACGCCTTGATCCTCTCCGTTGCGATGCTCGTGCCGCATTGCATCTGCGACAACTTCGCCAACCATGGATGGATCGCCTGGATCGGCGCCAGCCCGATGTGCTTCTTCCTGTTTTACAGCGCCGCGTTGCTGGCGTTGATCGGGCAGTGCGGGGTGTTTGCACGGACGACGTTGGCGGTGGGGATGGTGGCGCTGTTGGTCACCGTGGGGCTGGCGGTGTCACACCATATGTTTCACTTTCCGTGGTGAGGCGGGGCGGGCAGAGCGAGTGAGGCTCGGGTGTCGTGGGAGGCCTCTGGCGCTGGGAGGGCCCCGCGGCACCGCCGCAGAGGGGTGCTCCGCGGTCAGTCGGGATCCCGAACAGGTAGGAGCTTGCCCGGCTTCAGTGGGGCGAGATGGACCTCGGTAGACTTCGATTCTCCGGCGGTCGTCCACGCGATGTGTTGGTCGCTGCAGCGCAGGAACCCGGGCTTCCCGACCGCGTCGGCGACCACGGTGGACTCCGGCTTTCCACGGTGATGAACGCGGGCTTCGCCGACCGTCTCGGAGATGCCGCAGACATCTCGTCCGCACCAACACAGGTCGGTGAGGTCGCCCTGGCCGAATAGGGGCCGGGGGGTCTTGGACTTCCGTCCCAATGACATGACGTGCCCGTCGCGGAAGAAGATGAGCCGGCCGTCGTTGTGTAGCGACCAGGCGTGGGTCTGTTGAAGGTCGGCATCAACGCGTACCCCCTTCTTTCGGACCTCTGTTCGCCAAAGGAACGAACTCATGTCCGTCCGATCGATCACGGCGAAAGCGAGGATGCCCTCGCCCGCTTCGAGGTGACCTGGCGAAGCCCAATACGGGTTCGCACGGTGGGCGAGGTTCACATGACGCTTGCCGATCCTGGAAACCTGTGCCTCCTCCGCGAACCCGTACAAGGCGTCTCCGACCGCAAGGCCCCGCTGTCGGGCGGCCGGAGCGAACCTGGCTACATGGGATTTTTCGTGGGTGCGAAGGTTGAGCTTTTCGTTCTTCTCGTGGCCGAGCCAGTAGAGCCACTTTCCGTCTGACACCAGTGCGTGCGGATCCGTGCTCGTCTCGACCTTTGTGAACTCCCCGGTTTGCGACGACGCCAGCCAGAGGGTTCCGCTGTGCACCAGCGCAACGCCGCCGGGAATGAGGGCAAGGCCCCCCACAGAGTGTGACGCGCTGAGCACGAAACGATCCGGGTGCTCCTTGACCTCGAGGACCTCCGGCCGAGCCGGGGATGCTGCCGCTTCGGGTGGTGGTGTTTTGGCGTTGGGAGGTGGAGGCGGCGGTGGTGCCGGCTGTTGCTGCGGCGGGGCCTCTGCGGGGCGAGAGTGGCGTAAGCCTTCGTCTGGGCTGGGTGTCGCGACCTGCTCTGGAGGTGGCGAGGGAGCGCCACACGCTTGCACGGCCACCAGCATGGCGACGGAGGCGGACCACTGTCGCCGATGCATGCGTTCGGAGTGCTGTCTCACCGCCTCAACAATGCTCCATCGGTCGCGGGGAAGGTCCGTCCGCCGAACTGTTGGACCACAAGGTGACGGCCCTGAAAGAACATGGTCGCGTGCAGATGGACGAAGTCGAGAAGGTAACGTCCATGGGTCTGCCCTGGCCCATCCGGCTTGAGAACGTCGGTGGCCGACGCATTGACCTCGAAGCCTAGCTCGAGGAGGTCGGTGTCGAACGGGACGACGATGCGCAGCGCGTCCGTCGATGGAGGCCCATCCCGGAGGACTCGGCCCTTCTCTGGGTTGACCACCGGAACCCCGGTGCTGGGATGAGGGCCAAGGAGATCCGCGTCAAAGGTCAGCAGGTCATTGATGTCGAACTCGCGGTCTGGGCGGTATTGGTAGATGAACAGGTAGACCTCCTGGCCCTTCTTCAGGTTCATGCTCGCCCTCTTTGACCTGATTCGGATCTTTCCAGGCTTGCCCGCGACCAACCCCACGTCGGTTCTGGCAGGGTTGTTGTTGCCCATCTGAACCACGGTTTCAGCGGGACCTCCGGTGACCCAGCTAACTTGGTAGTCCTTGTCAACGAGCTCGACGTCCTGTCCCTGGGGGTGGTCTTCGTTGAAGTGCAGAAGGTCTTCGATGTTGCTCAGAGGAGGCAGGTCGTTCTTTAGCCAGTCTTCGATGGTGAGTCCCTCACCGCCCATCGCTGCGAGTGCGGCCCACGGTTGTCGGGCTCGGACGCTCTCGTTGGCGACCTTCCACGCCTCGATGAGCGGCATGCTGCGGTTCTTTGCGATCGTTTCCGCGAACTTCGCGAGGGCTCGCGCGCCGATTGCTCCGCCGCTGTAGCCACCCTCGTAGCCCAGGATGAGATGAACCGGTTGCGGGTGTCTAAATGCTGAGAGCCAAAAGCCGGCGGCGTGAATGTTGACGTTGCTGCAAGCCGGACTGATGATGCACTTGAGCCGGCCGGACCGCGTCTGTTGCTCGTACTGTAGAAACGCGAAGGCTGGGCTTACCTGCGTATCTTCTCCGGAAGCATCTCCCCAGACGTCGCCGCCGCCCCCGTGGCCGCTCAGCACGAGGAGATCGATAGGCTCTGGCGCACCGGGAGCAGCGGACAGCTCGTCTCCCGAAATTGCTGGACTGGTCACCCATCGCTCGAAGAGGGCCTCATCTCCTTTCCCCGGGATCGCGATGAGTCCGCGAAGTGGTTTCTTGCCGGGGTCCCGAAAGGCACGCACGACGAACTTCGAACTCCCTGCGTTGGCGGCCACGCGGGTCGTGCTGGACCCCTTCGCGCGGGGGAGCAGGGCGAACGCGTTCTTGAAGCCCAGACGCGAGGTGCAGACGTGTGTGAACGCAGCTCCGTCACCAGATTCCTGATACTCGACCCAGGCCATGGTGAGCGTGCGGGAGATCGATCGCATGACTACGACACCTCCTGTTTCGGCTTGGCAGCGTCCGGGGGAGGATCGACGGGCAGTTCCCAGTCGCGTTCACGCCAGGGGCGAAGATCCTGGTCGTGCGCGCGCAGCAGCGCCTCCACCGTGTCGTCGTCCAAGGCGGCGGTCGACTCGACGGAGTGATCCAGCTGGAACAGCATGATCGCATCCTCGAGCGCCTCAGCGTCCGGAGCTTCGCGCTCGGGCTCCGGCGCCTGCGTGTACCCCAGGTGCACGAGCCGCTGCCAAGCCCCCTTCGGTGAGGCGACGTCATCGAGCGCCGTGAAGACCCGTCGCACCAGGTCGCGGCCGTGCCAGGTGTAGCGGAGGTCGACGTGCTCGCCGCGGCTTGGCTCGATGGGCAGGCCACCCTCTGCGTCGGTCTGCAGGCTTTCTTGCGTACCGCCCTCGTACTCCGCCTCTACGGCGACCTCAGCCGCGACGCCGAAGATCGGGTCATCGAGGATGATCGAATGCACGTGGGTGCCCGCGTCGAGGTCGATGGTCTCCGAGGCGCGCTGGCGCCACTGCAGGTAGGTCTGGTCGTCGTCGGGGCAGAGGTCGCCGGGGGCGGGGGGGAGGACTCCGAGGTCGCGCTCGAAGAAGAACAGTTCGACGCGCCGGTTGGCTTCGGCGTCGTCGCCCAGCCCGAAGCGCTCCCCGCATCCGAACAGCTCGATGGCGACGCCGCCGGGGAGGGTGGTGCCATCGAGCGTCATGTATTCGTCGATCAACAACTCGCGCGTGACCGGACCGGCGATGGCGTCGGGCTCGAGCCCGCGCGAGCGTTGGAAGTGCACCAGGGGAGAGCCCTGCACGTCCTCGCCGGTTCGCTCGAACACAGCGGTGAGCATCGTGGCGTCTTCATGGGGCCCCCAGCGTTTCGCGACGGGGACGTCGGATTCGTACCAGCGAAGCCACGCCGGGGCATCGTCGCTGAGAAACGCGGCGACCGACTCGGCCCGCTCGAGGGAGAGCGGGTCGTTGAACTCGGGCTCGCCCGTGGTGTCGGTGTGACCGGCGACCAGCAGCGTGCAACCCGGGTGGTCGTCGTACAGGGCGGTGAGTCGCGGCAGGTGCTCGAGGGCGGAGGGCAGCAGGAACGCGCGGTTGGTGGCGAACAGCATCCCGCGGATGCGCGCCAGCAACACCTTGGGTTGAAGCACCAGCGTGTGGGCTTGCGCGGATTGGACCTGAACCACGGGGAGCGCCGTCGGGGAGAGGTAGACGTGGTGCGTCTGCTCGTCGACCCATGGTGCATCGCGGATCTGCTCCCACCGCGGGCGAAGGAGTTCGAGCAGGCCCGCGTCGTCGTCGAACGTGACCGTGCCGGCGCCGGGGTTGGCTTCGATGCGCGCGGTGCCGCCGGAGTCGGTGGTCGCCCGGTGGTCCGTGCCGCCGATGACGAACGTCAGGGGGACGCCTTCGATCGGCTCGCCGAGTTCGTCGACGACGCGGACTTCGAAGGTTGCGGCGTCGAGCTCCGAGTTGGGACCTGGAGGGATCGGTGCGTGCGTGGATGGGTCTGTGCCGGAGGGGACTGGGGTCTGCGGCTCGGTGCCCCCGGGTCCGAGTGGGGCGGGCGCTTCGTTCGCCTCGTCCTGTTG
>CAJXVA010000450.1 GCA_913061055.1 uncultured Pseudomonadota bacterium | reverse complement strand
GGGCGGTGGACGGCGAGTGACCCGATTGGGCTTGGGGATGGGGTGAACCGGTATGCGTATGTGTCCGGGCGGCCGATTTCTTTGAGCGACCCGAGTGGGTACGCGGGGGAGCCGTTCAGCGCTCCGTACCAGACTCCTGAGGGGGCCGTCGAAGAGGGAAGTGGTCCGCCGTTGCCGGAAGATGCGGGCGTGTTCGGCGTGCCCAACCCGGACGGGACGTACACTTTCTTCGAAACAGAGGAGGAACTCGATTCTTCGCTCGCCGCTGCGGAGCGAAACAAGGCGTTCGTCCAGAAAAAGCACGAACAGGCGAATCGCGCAGCAGACCTCGCGAAAAATCGACAGCTACTCGGCATTAGGCAGCGGCAGTTGGTCCGAGCGGAGCGACCGATCCGCGCGTTGAGGGGAGAGGCCGGCACAAACTTCATCTACGAGGCCCTCCCCATCTCCCTCGTCCGTGACGGGCGAGAAGCGGGGGTCGACGCGGTCGACGCCTATGCGCTTGGAGCGGACGCACTGGGCGACGAGCTTTTTGAGGAAGCACGGCTGGCAGGAGAGTTTGTTGTGCTCGAGGCGGCCCTCGCGTACCGCGGCGGCGGCCAAGGCGCTCTGGGGGCGAGCGCCGGGACGACTGCAGTTCGCGGAGCGGCGGCAGCGAAGCGTATCGCAGCAATGCGAAAGGCGATCCAGGAGCTGAAGGCGGCCGGCGTGTCTACGAGGCAAGCTCGGCGAGAGAAGATCGTCGGAGGCCTCGCAGCAAAGCAAGGCGCGAAGCTCATTGGAATTAGCGATGAGCTAACGAACAACTTCATCAAAGAACTTTCGGAGCTGACACAGGACGGGGTTCCGCTAGTTGACGAGATTCAAGCGTTCGGTAGCCGCGCTGGGAGTCGTCACCGTGGCCGTGGCCCGGGACCAGAGTCGGATCTCGACCTGCTCATCGTACTGAGCCCTGCTGCGCGCGCCGACAAGCAGGTCAAACTCCTTGGCGGTTTCAAGATTGAGGAAGCTCTCTCGAAGTTTGAGAAGGCAGCGAAAGTCCCCGTGGAGAGCTCCTTTCCGAGATCCGCCGAGGCCTTCAAGAAGGCCAGCGGTTTCCCTGACGATGCGGTATTCGAGACTTTGTTTAGGAGGAGTAGCCAATGAGTAAACTGACAATTTCGATAGATGGTGTTCCGGTGGCAATCGCGCGCGTCAGTGGTCTGCATCAGAGAGACCCCTGTCCAGGAGGCCATCGTTTCAGGTTGGAGCTTCGTGACGATGACGTTCCTGGGACTTTCCCGTACTTTGCGGATAATCCCCCCTCTCCTGACGATCACTTTCGGAAAGCGTTCCTCATGCTTACTGAGTACCTCGACGCAGAGGCGACAGAAGACGATGTCTACGAGTGGTTCTTGAACAAGATTGACGAAGCGCACTGTTCGGAGAAGACGCTCGTACTCGAAGGGGTCTGCTCTCCTGTTCTCCCGCAATCCGAATTCCACAAGGGGAAAGCCTTAGATCCTTAGGCCGAGCGATCACCAGTCTGGAAGTAGTGTGCTGACACTCGTGTCAGCGAAGAAGGAGCCGGTCGCTCGTCGCTCAAGGGAGCACGGAGCGGCCGGGTCGACCTGTCCTTCGAGGATGTGGGTGCCTGGCCCTGACGGTCATGGTCCCAGCCCGACTGGCGGCGAAGAACCAGCACAAGAGGACGAGCCTAAGCTCGCCTGCTGCAATCCCCTGGTTGTACCCCCGGAGCTACGAAGCCCGGAGGAAGTCTGGGATGGGCTCGGTGGCGACGTTGTGCCGTAGCCGCATCCGAACGGTGCCTGCAGGGAAGACGACATCGCGCTCGCCAGCGTTCCATCGGGCGAGCGCGTATGCGTATCGGGAAGGGAAGCTCTTGCGAAGCCGCTTCATGGCGATGCGCTGGGCGAGCACCAGTCTGGAAGTAGTGTGCTGACGGAGGTGTCAGTGCAGATGGGGTCGACCGCATGACGCATCGAAGAGCGTCGTGCGGCCGGCCCTACCTGTCCTTCGAGGATGTGGGTGCCTGGCCCTGACGGTCAGGGTGCCAGTCCCGCTCACGGCGGAGAACCAGCGCAAGCGGACGAGTCTGGGCTCGCCTGCTGCGTTGTCCTGGCTGTATCCCCGGAGCTAGGAGGCCCGGAGGAAGTCTGGAATGGGCTCGGTGGCGACGTTGTGGCGCAGGCGCATCCGAACCGTGCCCGCAGGGAAGACGACATCGCGCTCGCCAGCGTTCCATCGGGCGAGCGCATCCGCGTATCGGGAAGGGAAGCGCCTGCGAATGCGCTTCATCTCGATGTGCTGGGCAACGGTCTCGGTGGAGAAGTTCGGCTGGCGGCCGAAGAGTTCTTCGCCGTCTTTGGGAACGGTACGCCAGTGAATCTTGAGCGCAGCCTTGATGCCGAGGACGGGCTTCCCGGCGCGCTTGTGGGCGAGCTCGGCCTCGTTCTTTGCGAGGGCTTCGCGAATCTTGGCGCGGAGCTCGACGTCAGAGAGCTCGGGCATGATGGGCGGACGGTCGAGCGTGAGGACGGCGGTGTCGGCGAGCTTGGAGCGGTCGGCGAACGCAGCCCGTCCCGAGTCCTGAGAACTCCTCCGATGCTTGTGCTGGACCTTCTTGGACCACAGCCCAACCCGCGGCTTCGAGACGACGTATTCCTTGCCGTACTCCATCCGCAGCGAGTTCGACCCCTTCCAGTGGGCGGTCTTGTGGACGATGCCAGCGGCGACAGCGTTGGCCAAGGTGTAGACGCAGTGCCGGAAGACCCGCCCGCCACCGACGACGGTCTGAATGCCGGGGCCGCGGTCGAAGAAAGCGCCGCTCGTGCCACGAAGAGCATTCAGCTCACGAGCGATGAGGGCGTTGAGGTCTTGGAGGAAGTCGGTGATGCACCCAGTCCCGTTGTTGGCGACGAGGTGGTAGTGCGTAGAGATGAACTCGAACTCGTAGAACTGCATGCCGGTCTCTTCGCGATAGTGGCTGGAGACGACGCCGAAGCAGAAGTCGACGATGCGGCGAACGATGGGCTTGGGCACAAGACGAAAGCTCTGGTGGACGCAGCGGCAGGTCACGAAGACGGTGGTGTTGGGGTACAGGTTCCGCGGGCTGGACATCGCCGCTGTAAGGTCGGCCGTCGGCGAAGGTCGTTGCACGAACATGGCGCTGAGCTGAGGGCCACGGGCCTGCCCGTCGGGCGGTGTCGGGCCCCAGGAGTGGCCCGCGTACGGTGCGCCCCGCGTCCGAGTGACTTCTCGATCAGCAAAACCCGCGGGATCCGCTGGGCCCTGTCCCCACAGGCTTTGCGCAGTCGCACGATGGGAAGTTCGGCGCTAGTCTGATCTCTCGATGGCCACGGCAGACACGAAGCGGGACCCGGCCAAACCGGTTTCGACCCAGGAAGACCTTGAGGACCTTCTCGAGGAAGGGTTGGCCAGCGGGGAAGCGCGGCCAGTGGCGGAGAGCGACTGGGAGCGGCTTCGGCAACGGGCGGCCGCGGGCATCGAAACGCGCAAGAGCAGGGCGATCACCAGTCTGGAAGTAGTGTGCTGACGGAAGCGTCAGTGAAGATGGGATCGGCCGGTTGAAGCTTCGAAGCGCGTCGGCCGGCCGGGCCTGTCTGTCCCTCGAGGACGTGGGTGCCTGGCCCAGACGGCCAGGGTCCCAGTCCAACTGGCGGTGAAGAACCAGCGCAAGCGGACGAGCCTGGGCTCGCCTGCTGCGTTCTCCCGGCTGTACGGCCGGAGCTAAGAGGGGCGGAGGAAGTCTGGGATGGGCTCCGTGGCGACGTCGTGCCGCAGGCGCATCCGGACTGTCCCGGCAGGGAAGACGACATCGCGCTCGCCGGCGTTCCATCGGGCGAGCGCCGCGTCTGCGTGTTCGCGAGGGAAGCGCTTGCGAAGCCGCTTCGCCGTCGTTGGGAACGGTACGCCAGTGAATCTCGAGCGCAGCCTTCTTGGACCACAGACCGACGCGCGGCTTGGAGACGACGTACTCCTTGCCATACTCCATCCGCAGGGAGTTCGAGCCCTTCCAGTGGGCCGTCTTGTGGACGATGCCGGCGGCGACAGCGTTGGCCAAGGCGTAGACGCAGTGCCGGAACACGCGCCCGTCACCCACGACGGTCTGGGTTTTCTCGAGGGTATATGGACTTTCTTGAGCAGCAGATCTCCGACTATGTGCCATCGTCAATCCGGATCAAGTTGGAAACCAGTTCTAAGTACAGTGGCCTTTGGGAGTAATGAGTGATGAAACGACGTGTGATATTTGCAATCTGTCCGAAAACGCGGCCCTCCTGGGACCGGGCGGGCCAGTGGACGGTCGACGATGTCCTGTGGAGTTGCATGGTAGCTGACGACAAGGACACCAGCGAGCTGCTCAGAGACGTGAAAGTACTGTTCTGTGTGCAGGTGGCCGAGGAGCAAGCAAAAATGTCTGGACGGGTCCCTCTCGAACTTGAGGCGAGTGAAGAGGAATTCGACCGGTGGTGGTCACTGCGGGTCTTCGACGATGTCGAGGATGACCTGCAGGACGTATTTCGCTCTCTGGAGCGGTCTCGCAGGATCCCCACGGATGTGAAGGAGAGGCTGCGCCAGCGTTTCTGAGGCGGCGGTGCGATCACCAGCCTGGCGATCACCAGTCTGGAAGTAGTGTGCTGACGATCACCAGTCTGGAAGTAGTGTGCTGACGCGAGTGTCAGTGAAAGAGGGTCCGGTCGCTCATAGCTCAAGGGAGCATGGGGCGGCTGGGCCGACCTGTCCGTCGCGGGCGTGAGCACCTGGCCCTGGCGGCCAGGGTCTGAGCGCGACTGGCGGCGAAGAACCAGCACAAGAGGACGAGCCTAAGCTCGCCTGCTGCAATCCCCTGGTTGTACCCCCGGAGCTACGAAGCCCGGAGGAAGTCTGGGATGGGCTCGGTGGCGACGTTGTGCCGTAGCCGCATCCGAACGGTGCCTGCAGGGAAGACGACATCGCGCTCGCCAGCGTTCCATCGGGCGAGCGCGTCCGCGTGTTGGCGAGGGAAGGTCTCGCGAATCCTCTTCATGGCGATGCGCTGGGCCACGGTCTCCGTGGAGAAGTTGGGGTGGCGGCCGAACAGCTCTTCGCCATCGTTGGGAACGGTACGCCAGTGAATCTTCAACGCAGCCTTCATGCCGAGGACGGGCTTTCCACACCGCTTCTGGACGTGTTCCGCCTCCTTCTCAGTGAGCGCTTCGCGAATCTTGGCGCGCAGCTCGATGTCAGAGAGCTCGAGCATGATGGGCGGACGGTCGAGCTTGAGGACGGTCGTATCCGGGAGCTTGGAGCGGTCGGCGAAGGCAGCTCGCCCTGAGTCCTGCGAGCTCTTGCGATGCTTGTGCTGGACCTTCTTGGACCACAGCCCGGCCCGGGGCTTGGCGACGACGTATTCCTTGCCGTACTCCATCCGCAAGGAGTTGGAGCCCTTCCAGTGGGCGGTCTTGTGGACGATGCCGGCGGCGACAGCGTTGGCCAAGGTGTAGACGCAGTGTCGAAACACCCGCCCGCCACCGACGACAGTCTGAATGCCCGGGTCGCGGTCGAAGAAGGCGCCGCTCGTGCCACGAAGGGCATTGAGCTCGCGAGCGATGAGCGCGTTGAGGCTCTGGAGGAAGTCGGTGATGCAGCCGGTGCCGTTGTTGGCGACGAGGTGGTAGTGCGTGGAGACAAACTCAAATTCGTAGAACTCCATGCCGGTCTCTTCGCGGTAGCGGGTGGAGACGACGCCGAAGCAGAAGTCGACGATGCGGCGAACGACAGGCTTGGGCACAAGACGAAAGCTCTGATGGACGCAGCGGCAGGTCGCGAAGACGGTGGTGTTCGGGTAGAGGTTCCGCGGGCTGGACATCGCAGAGGTGAGGTCGGCCGTCGGCGAAGACGGTTGCACGGAACTCTGGCGCACCCATCCGTGGACCGGGACATGCGGTGCTGGGGCCACGGCGCCAGGCCGGGCGCACGTGCTAAGCTGTTCTTCCGTGTCGCCCTCGGCAAAGCAGAAGATGCGCACCGCGCTCGAGCTGGCCGATCTCTCGGTACGAATGATGCGACAGAACCTCCGACGTCGCTCGCCAGGCGCTTCCGATGAGGAGATCGAGGTTGCGTTGCAGTCCTGGGTCCGGACCCGTCCAGGGGCGGAGCACGGCGATTGTGACGGGCGTCCAGTTGCGCCGTCGCGTGGATGAGTAGCCTCGTCCGCGCGCTCGAGCGGGTCATCGCCGACCTGTTATCGACGAGCAGCGGGTGGGCGCTCGTAGGGGGGCCAATCAGTCGGGCGCTTCCCCGGACGGAAAGCAGGGGCCGCGCCAAGCTGCTTCGGGGTCCGGCAGCGGTAGGAAGGGCCGAACGTCAGGCTGTGCGCGCGCGTCGATTCGGTCGATCACGGTCTGACTGATGTAGCCACGGCACGTTCGCCCGGTGCGGTCGACCAAGGGCACGACATATCCGATCCCGGACTTCATCGGTGCGTGTTTCACCGGCCCGAATGCGGGGACGACGAGACGGGCATCGAGCAATCCGATCACGTTGCGCTGGTCCGTGGCGGGCCACACCGCGCAGGATCGGACGCGAACCGATCCGCTGTCGGTGTCGGCCAGCTTCACCGACGTTGCTGCGTAGGCGCCAAGCTTCCCCATCGGCGGACCGGCGGAGCAGTCACCGTCCACAGGAATCGGTTCAAGATGCGGGATCGGCATGTCCTGAACGTCGGCCGCAGGAGGCGACTGGGTCGGGGTGCACGAGGCCCCGGACAGGGCGAGCATCACGCGGACCCCGACGCGCCACAGCAACACCGTGACGCCCTGCTGCTCTGCGACTCGCACCCGGCGAGTACGCCTGTGGCAGGCGCTGCATTCCTGCTCGGCCTCCCGTCCGAACGGGCGAGGGATTACCATGGCCATCAATGCGTGTTCGTTTCGTCGCTGCGCTTGTCTTGGCGCTCGGGTGTCAGTCTACGTCTTCGGGTGGCGCGGAGTCGCGGTCCCCGGCCGTCTCCGTGGAGGAGCCCGCGCCACCCGCCTACGAAGGCCCGCCCAAGCGGGTGCTGGTCGAGCTGTTCTCCTCGCAGGGCTGCAACAGTTGCCCGGCCGCAGACGCGTTTCTCGGAGAGCTTCCCGAGGTGGGCTTTGCACGCGCGGACGTGGTCGCGCTGACGTTTCACGTGACGTACTGGGACGACCTTGGGTGGCACGACCCCTACGCCGACGCGCTGTTCGACCAGCGGCAGATCGGCTACGCCCAGCAACTCCCGACCGCACGCGACGACAACGAGACGACGATCCGAGGACCGTACACACCCCAGATGGTCGTGGACGGGAAGGTGCACTTCTCCGGTTCGCTCCGCGACGTGGCCACGGCGGAGATCGAGCGAGCCCGCCAGAGCCCGACGCCGATCGACATCGAGATCGTTCTGGCGGCGGCCGCGACTGATGTGGATGTCATGGTGGTGAGCAAGCTGGCCGAAGGTGCAGAGCTCGACACCGACCGCGCCAAGGTCGGGTTGTTCGCAGCGCTTGCCCAGACCAGCGTCGAGACCGAGGTTCCCCGGGGGGAGAATGCGGGGAAGAAGCTCACCGAGCACTGGGTCGTGCGGGACTTCGTGGGCCCGAAGCTGTTCCGCTCCAGCCGCGTCAACGAGACGGCCTTCACCCTCGACATCCCGGAAGATGTCGAGCCCTCTGAGGCAGAAATCGTTGTCTTCGCGCAGGACCTGAGCACGCTCCGTGTCCTCGCGGTCACGACGTCCAGCCTGGGCCCGGTGCCGATGCGCGGTGTCGATCGAGTCGGGGACTAAGGCTGTTCCCACACCTCGCGACCCCCGCTGATCTGCGGGTAGAAGTCCACGTTGTATTTGGTGCACGCGGAGTTGTAGTCGGCCAAGAACCCCGTCAACTCGCGGTCGAACTGTTTTGCCGCCGAAGAATCCCAGTATTCACACTCGAACCAGCCATTCTTTTCCCGGCAGCGGTAGCCGTGCAATACGCCTTGGGCATCGGCGCTGAACTCGGCAAACCGAATGCGGAGGTCGTCGAGGTCGGAATCTTCGAGAGTGAACGATTCGAGGTCATCCGCCAGACCTCGATATGCCTCGGCGGTATGACGGGCGCGCCCCTTGGCCTCTTCGGACGTCCGAGCGGGCCTCGACCAGGTCTCCGGGACATCGAGGTGATAGCTGATCGCGTCGTGGAACTCTTGGCAGTCGTCCATTTCAGCGAGCCGTGCCGGGCCATCGACGAGGAAGAAGACGGCGACCGTCACGAGCGCGACGACGC
>CAJXVA010000449.1 GCA_913061055.1 uncultured Pseudomonadota bacterium | reverse complement strand
GGGCTCGGCCGCGACCGCCCGCAGGCCTGCCGCCGCCTGGAGGCCGACCCGCCGCACCCCGTCGGCCGCCACCGGCCACCCCCGCCGCGACGCCCGCGCGACCGCTGTACCTGTACTACGACGGCCAAGTTTACGAAGTGGACCAGGACCAGTTCGTGATCGGTCGAGGATCGAAGTACTCAGATCTACCCATAAAGGACGCGAACATCTCGCGTCGACACTGCGCCGTCGTCCGGCGGAACGGCCAGTACTACATCAAGGACCTCGAGAGCACGAACGGGGTCGAGTTTCACGGTCAGCGCGTGGACAACCACTTGATCCAAGAGGGCACGTCGTACCGGCTGTGTGACCACGAGATCCGCTTCTCGTTCATTCCGCCATCGTAGGCCCCCTCGTTGAAGAAGCCCGCGTCCCCCAGTGCGTTGCCAGGGGGCCCAGCGTGCGCCAACCTGCGTCCACCGTGGGCACATCGATAGACCCGTCCCAGGCCGATGCCTGGGCGACGCTCCACGCGTCGCTTCGCAATGCGATGGTGGACGGATTCGCTGGCATTGCTGAACCCGGGTTGGCGGAGCGCATCCTGTCCCAAGCGGACACGTGGATCGAGACGCTCCCCAGCATCCCCACCGAGATCCGGCGCTGGCGAGCGCGCCTCGACGGCTTCGAGCGACTCGGTCGCCAAGATCGGTCGGTTCTCGTCGCTCGAGGCATGAGGCTTGGCGCCGCATCGCGCCCCCCTCCCGAGCTCACGCCCAAACCACGGCGACAGAAGACCTCGGAGCCCGAGGCGAAGGTCACCCGAACCCGCGGACGAAAGAAGCGGGCACCTTCAAAACCGAGCCCGGCGGAGGTTGCCGAGCCCTCTGCCAAGGAGCCGGAGTTCCCGGGGATCGATTCGCTTTCCGGCGTCGGACCGGCCACGGCAAAGAAGCTCGGGGCGCGTGGTCTGGAATCGGTGGTCGACCTCGCGTACGTGCTTCCCTCCGGCTACGAAGACCGTCGCCATCGCAAGCCGGTCGACGCGATCGAGGATGGGGAGGTCGCGGTCATCGAGGGAGAGGTCGGCAGCATCCGCCAAGGGTTCGCGCGCGGTCGATTCCTGGCCTCGGTCGAGATTCGGGTCATGGACGACGACGGCACGGAGCACACCGTGCTCGCGCGCTGGTTTCATCGCATCGGCGGCCTCGAGAAGTGGGCGGCGGGCCAGGTCCTCGCGGTCGGTCCGGCGCGTTGGTACAAGGGCCAGCTTTCGCTCGCACACCCGGAGCTGCGGGACCCCAGCGATCCGGGGCCGGCGATCGGGGTTCGTTACCCGAGCGTCGAGGGGGTCGCCCCACGCACCTTGGCGAAGGTCGTACGAGCGGCGGTCAAGGTGCTGGGCGATGTGCCCGGGTTCGTGGACGCGCTCCCGGCCGACATCGCCGCCGCGGCGGGGTTGCCGGGCCAACTCGAAGCCCTGCGTCAGCTTCACTTGCCCGACGACGATGCCGATGAGGAGGTCGTCGACGCGCTGGTCCGGGGCGCCTCTGAGGCGCACCGCCGACTCGCATTCGACGAGTTCTTCTTCTTTCAGCTCGCCTTGCTGCGAGAGCGGGCGCAACACCGGTCCCACGCGGCATCGTTGACGCTTCTGGAGGGGTCACTCGACCCCGAGAAGGTCCGCGCGTCGCTCCCGTTCGAGCCGACCGCGGCGCAGTGGAGGGTGCTGGACGAGTTGGTCGCCGACATGGCGTCTGGCCAGCCGATGATGCGGCTCCTTCAAGGCGACGTCGGATCCGGCAAGACCGCCGTGGCGTTCTGTCTTGCAATGGCCGCGGCCACCCGTGGGTCTCAAACCGCACTGATGGCGCCGACCGAAGTCTTGGCCGACCAGCACCTTCGAACGTTGACACCGTGGTGCGAGGCCGCCGGGCTGAGGGTCGACCGGCTGACCGGGTCCACCCCGCGGGCCGAGCGGACGAGCAAGATGGCGCTGTTGGCCAGTGGAAAGATCGACCTTCTGATTGGGACGCATGCGCTGCTGACCGACGACGTGCACTTCGCGGACCTCGGCCTCGTGGTCGTGGACGAGCAGCACCGCTTTGGCGTCGAGCAGCGGGCTGTGCTGCGGCGCAAGGGCGACCAGCCACATCTGCTCGTCATGACCGCGACGCCCATTCCCCGCACCATGGCGCTGTGTGCCTACGGGCAGCTGGACGTGTCGGTGATCGATGAGATGCCGCCGGGCCGAGAGCCGGCCCTCACCAAGCTCTACACCGGCAAGCGAGGTCTGGGCGCGCTGCGGCGGGCGGTCGCGAAGGCGGTCGGGCAGGACCGTCAGGTCTTCGTGGTCTGTCCCTTGGTCGAAGCGAGTGACGCGCTCGAGGCCACGGATGTCGAGGCCACCGCCGCCGAGCTTCGCACCCAGATCCCTGAGGCGGAGATCGTGGTGGTGCACGGGAGGATGTCGTCGAAGGACAAAGAGTCGGTCATGACTCGCTTCCGAGAAGGAGACGCGAGGGTCCTGGTCGCGACGACCGTCATTGAGGTTGGGGTGGATGTTCCGTCGGCGACGGTGATGGCGATCGAACACGCGGAGCGGTTCGGATTGGCCCAGCTTCACCAGCTGCGAGGTCGGGTCGGACGGGGAGGGGGCAAGTCGTTCTGCTTGTTGCACGCCTCCGGTGGCCCACAATCGGACGCCGCGAAACGGATCGGCGTCCTCACCGAAACCGCGGACGGTTTCGCGGTCGCGGAGCGCGATCTCGAGTTCCGCGGGCCGGGCGAGGTGTTCGGTACGCGTCAGGCGGGGGCGCCGCGCTTGCGGTTCACCGGATTCGCGGGCGAAGGCACCAAGCTGCTCGTGGCCGCCCGGGAGGCCGCAGGCGGGCTTCTGGAGCGAGATCCGGACCTGTCAGACCATCCCGAGGTGGTCGCCGAACTCACCCGACGCGGCGGCGAGGCCGTGGCACGGGCCGCGGACGCCGGATAGCGCTACCCTGGAGAGCATCCGATGAGTCGAGTGCTGTGCCAGTGCCTCAACGTGACCGAGGCCGAGATCAAGCGGGCCATCCGGGCGGGTGCGCTCACCGTCGATGAGATCGGGGAGCGGTGCGAAGCCGGTACGGGCTGCGGGAGCTGTCGTGGGGGCATCGAGGTTCTTCTGGAGGAGCGACTGCGCGCCCGTGCACGCAAGCCGCTGCCTGCCGCACTGCTCGACCAGCTGCGGTTGTTCGGCTCAGGGTCAGACGGATGAGTTTTTCTGCAACAGACGCGGCCTGTGGTCGACCCCAAGCGGGGTAGCCTGCTCGCGCTCACGATGCTCGTTCTGCAGAAATACGGAGGGTCCTCGGTCGCAGACCTCGAGCGGATTCGTGCCTGCGCCGACCGATGCGTAGCCACGGCAAACGCCAACGGAGGACTGATCGTCGTGGTCTCGGCGATGAAAGGCGAGACCAACCGGCTGATCGCGATGGCCAACGCACTCGTTCAGGGGGCGAGCGAAGATGCCAGCGGTGACCCGGGCCAGGGGGACTACGTCACCGCCGCACGGCGCTCCGCGGAGCACGATCGGGAACTCGACCAGCTCGTGGCGACGGGCGAGAAGGTCTCCGCCGCGTTGCTCGCGATGGCGATCGGCGATCGTGGTGGCCGAGCCGTATCGTTGGCCGGGCACCAGCTCGGCATGCACACCGACCGAAGCTTCACCCGGGCGAAGATCACCGACATCTCCGAACAGCGGATTCGAGCCGAGCTTGCGCAGGGGCGCGTCGTCGTCTGTGCTGGATTCCAGGGCATCGATGACCGCGGAGACATCACCACGCTGGGCCGCGGGGGGTCGGACACCTCCGCGGTGGCGTTGGCGGCCGCGCTTCGGGCCGATGTCTGCGAGATCCTCACCGACGTCGATGGCGTGTACACGACCGATCCGCGTCTCGTGCCGCGTGCCCAGAAAGTCCACGCGATGAGCTACGACGAGATGCTCGAGCTGGCCTCGCTCGGGGCCAAGGTGCTCCAGATTCGCTCGGTCGCGTTCGCAAAGAAATACGGCGTGCGGGTGCACGTGCGCTCCAGTCTTCACGACGGCCCAGGGACGATGATCGTCGCTCCCGAAGAGGTTGCCCGCATTCGCGGCGAAAGAGGAACCCCATCCATGGAAGCCATCGAAGTCAGCGGCGTCGCCCTCCAACGCGACGAGGCCAAGGTCACTCTGGTGGACGTTCCGGACGTTCCGGGGGTCATCGCCGAGGTGTTTGGAGCCCTGGGGTCCGGGGGCGTCTCGGTCGACATGATCCTGCAGAACGCCAGTCGCAATCAGCGAACGGACATCACGTTCACGGTCGGGAACGCGGACCTCGAGGCTGCGACGGAGGTGCTCGGGCGCCTGCGCCCCGGCGGCGAGTCGCTCACCCTCGAGACCGACCGCGCCATCGCCAAGATCTCGATCGTTGGCCTCGGCCTGCGGTCTCATGCCGAGGTCGCAGCCCGGGTGTTCTCCGTCCTCGCGACGGAGAACATCAACGTCCAGATGGTGAGCAACTCCGAACTCAAGATGTCGGTCGTGGTGCAGGAGCGATACGGAGAGCTCGCGCTGCGCAGCCTTCACTCGGCGTTCGGGCTCGATGCCCCCACCTGAGCCTCGGCCCGAGCCTCGACCGGGATGGGCTCCGTGGGCCTTGGCGGTTCTGGGCGTGTTCGGCGTGGCGTGGAGCCTCGACCCGGTCCAGCGCGACCGGGTCGAGTCCGCTGCATGCGAAGCGGTCGCTTTGGTGGACGGCCGGTTGGTCTGCGTGGACGACGACCGGAGCTTCCAAGACGCGTGCGGGGCCTCGCGCCCGCTGCGGGCCGGCGACGCCGCGGTTGGGTGCGAGGTCGGCCGCATGAGCGCCGAGGATCTGGCCGCACTCGGGGTGCCCGTCGATCCGAACGAGGCCGATGCCCAGGAGCTGCAGAGCCTGCCGGGGATCGGACCCGTGCTCGCGACGCGCATCGTCGCGGGGCGTCCGTACCCCGACGCCGAGTCTCTGCTCGAGGTCCGCGGGGTGGGTCCGCGGACGCTCGCGCGGATCAGGCCGCGGCTCAGTCTGCCGGACCGCGCGCCATGAGCTCCTCGATCGTATCGGGCGTCTTCGGGGACGCTGCGGTGAGCACCTCGGGCTCTCCGTCAGTGACGAGCACGTCATCCTCGATGCGGATCCCCGTCCCGCGCAATTCTTGCGGAGCCCGGTCGTCGTCCGCCGAGACGTACAGGCCGGGCTCGACGGTCAGCACAAAACCCGGTTGCAGTGGGCGCGGGGTGCCTTCGAGGGAGTAGTAACCGGCGTCGTGAACGTCGACGCCCAGCCAATGGCTGGTCCGGTGCATGTAGTAGCGCTTGTAGTCCTCGGACTCGAGCAACGCATCGACGGGTCCCTCGCACAGCTTCAGGTCGATCAGACCCTGACACAGGACTCGCAAGCAGGTCTCGTGAATGGTCTCGATGGTCTGCCCAACGCGCGTGCCCGCAATCCCCGCGACGTTGGCCTCGAGGCAGACGGCGTACAGATCGCGCTGGGCGGCGCTGAACGTGCCGCCCACGGGGAAGGTGCGGGTGAGGTCGCCACTGTGCAGATCGAACTCGGCGCCCGCATCGATGAGCAGCAACTCTCCATCGCGCAGGGGACCGTCGTTGTCGACGTAGTGGAGGATGGTCGCGTTGGCGCCAGAGCCGACGATGCTGCCGTAGCCTGGACCCGACGCCCCGCGCCGCCGGAATTCGTACTCGATCCGGGCTTCGACCTCGAACTCGTGCATGCCCGCTCGGACACTGCGCTGTACGGCTTCATGCCCCGCGACCGTGATGTCGATGGCCCGCCGCAGCGAGGCGAGACTCGCTGCGTCTTTGTGGATCCGGTCCTCTCCGACGGTGACGCGAGCGTCTGTGAAGCCCTCGGGCGGCATCGCGCCGGTCCGGTTGCGACGCTGCAAGGCGGTGCGCGCTTGGAGCACGCGACGCTGCAGAGCCGCATCAGCGAGGGGGAGGTGGACTCTTCGTACGCCGTCGAGCAGCGCGGGAAGCTCGCTGGCCAGGTCCGCGCGCGGGAACGCAGCATCGGCGCCGAACCGCTCCAAGGCGAGCTCGGGGCCAACCCGCCGACCGGACCAGACCTCGGCATCGGGATCCTTGGGCCGGACGAACAAGGTGAACTCCGGTTCATGTCCTGGACGAAGCACCAGGACGGCCCCGGGATCGGCCATGCCCGTCAGATAGTAGAAGTCCGAATCCGGCCGAAAGCGGAACTCGGTGTCGTTCGAGCGGGTGCGGACGGCACCGCCCGAGAGGATGAGCGCCTCGTCCGGCCCCAGCATCGACGCGACGCGGGCGCGTCGTTGCGCGCAGGCGTCGGCACTGGGTCGGGGTTGGTCACCACAGGCAGCGCCAGAGCGGGCCGAAGACACACGCATTGGGGCGCAGAGTAGCACTGCCATCGTGGGACGCTGTGGCCCACACTCGACCTACGGCAGGGGCGCATCGGCGTCGATGGCTGCCGTATGACGTTCGATGACTCGCCCTACGTGCTGCGCGATACGCCTCGCTTCGTGCTCCCGCTCGCGGGTCCGCTGGGGGCCGCGCTGCTCGGTGCAATCGCGGTGCTATCGCTGGCGTGAGCGACGGCCCGCAAGGGGCGCGCAACGGTTTGCGCGCGGTCAGTCTCACAGGCGCTTCGGCTTGCGCGGCGCACCCTGCTGCGGGACGCTCCCGGTGCATGTCTGCCCGCCAGCTGACGAGTCGGCTCATCCTTGAAGTTCAAAAGGCCGTGTCTGCATTCTCGCCGCGCCGCGAGAGCACCGACCGAGAACAACTCGCTTCCTTGGCCAGAGACGTGCTGGCTTCGGTCGACGTTCGCGACCTGAAGCGTGTGTCGCCTGAGACCTTGGTCGTGGAGCTCGAGGACATGCTCGCGCTGATGCGGGACCGCAAGCGCGCCGAGATCAAAGTCGAGATTCGGCACGACACCGAACGCGACCTCATCGTTGTCGAGTCGTGTCTCGACGACCAGCCGTTCTTGGTGTCCACGCTTCGCGCCGCGTTGGCGAACGAGCAGTACGAGATCAAGAGCTTCCTCAACGCGATCATTCGTGTCCGTCGCGATCCCGCCGGAAGAATGCTCTCGATCGGCGCGGGCCAAGCAGAGTCCCTCATGCGGGCCGAAGTCAGCATGCGTGCGTCGGCGGGCAACGAGGGAAACGAAGCCATTCCCGAGGGCGTCGTTGAACGCATCGAAAAGCGTCTTCGGCTGGCCCAAGCGATGGTGCAGGACTTTGGCGCGATGGGAGAACGCATCGCCTCTGTGGCCGATGGCTTCTTCGCGGCCGCGTCCGTGGCTCGCGGTGAGACATCCACGTCGTTGCGCGAAGCTGAAGAACTGCTTCGCTGGCTCTGTGAGGAGAGCTTCGTGTTGTTGGCGGTCGAGGCGTACGACGCCCAGGGCAACCGGTCCGAGGCGTTGGGCACCAGCCGGATCCATCAGCCCGAGCGAGAGGCCGACCTCATCGCCGCTGCGGCCAAAGGAGAAGGGCGCCACGTTCGGTATCTGCGCTCTGGCGTCGAATCTCCGGTGCACCGCGCGGGCAAGCTCGGGCACTTCTTGGTCACAACCTTCGCCGATGACGGCACCCCCGGGGGCTGCGTCATCATCGACGGCCTGTTCACCTACAAGGCGCTGCATACCCCGCCCGAGCAGATCCCCGTCATCCGCCGCTCGCTGCAAGACCTGCTGACCGACGGCAAAGTGTCCGAGCACAGCAACCGCGGGAAGAACATCACCAACGCGTTCAACTCGCTGCCGCTGGAGTACCTGCTCATGCAGGACCGGGAGAGCATCTGGGAACTCACCGACCAGATTCTGCGGGCAGAGGCGGAGGGGGGCTCGGACGTTCACATCCGCATCGGGGAGCAAGCTCGGTTTGCGTTTGTCGTCGTAGCGTTGCCGAGGTGGCAGTTCAGCGAGGAGCTGCGCCGCGAGGTTCAGTCGATCTTGCTCGAGGACCTCACGGGGACCTACGCGGACTATGGCGTCTACATCGACCGCTATGACAACGCGGTCATCCACTACTACGTCACCGGCGTCGGTGCGCTGCGAGAGGTGGACACCGAGGAGTTGCGGATCAAGATCCTCGCGCATGCACGTTCGTGGAGCGACCGGTTGGGCGAGGCTGCCGAGGCCGTCGATGAAGCGCACAAGGATGAACTCATCGACACGTACTCCGATGCGTTCAACGACTGTCTCTTATACACATCTCCGAGCCCACGAGACCTCTCTACATCTCG
>CAJXVA010000448.1 GCA_913061055.1 uncultured Pseudomonadota bacterium | reverse complement strand
CGTCACTATCTCGCCGGTCAGGATGCTTAAACGCCTGCTCGCCTGCCTCGCGCTCCTGAGCGCGTGCTCGCAGCCGGGGCCCACCGCGACCGGGGACGCTACGAGCCCGGAGGTGACGCCGTCGGTCACCCATCCGCGCCTCGACCCAACCCAAGCCCTTGGGACCATCGCGTTCGGATCGTGTCTCGACCAGTCGCGGCCGCACCCGATCCTTGGGGATGTTGTGGCGGCCCAGCCTGACCTGGTTGTGATGCTCGGCGACAACGTCTACGCCGATGCGGGAAGCGAGGCGGATCTCGAACGCGCCTACGCGGGGCTTGGGGGAAGTCCGGCATTCCAACGCATGCGTGCGGTGGCCCCAATCCTGGCGGTGTGGGACGACCACGACTACGGCCGGAACGACGTCGGCAAGGAGTTCGAGCTCAAAGAGGCGTCCAAACGCATCATGCTGGACTTCTTCGGAGAGCCGCGCGACTCGGCGAGAAGGCAGCGTCCGGGCAACTACGATGCTGTCGTGGTCGGGCCTGAGGGGCAGCGGGTTCAGTTGCTGCTTCTCGACACGCGGTG
Organism: uncultured Pseudomonadota bacterium; assembly: GCA_913061055.1. GTDB lineage: Bacteria > Myxococcota_A > Polyangia > Nannocystales > Nannocystaceae > CAJXVA01. The sequence goes on along the minus strand of CAJXVA010000448.1, from coordinate 7,738 downwards.
GTTCCGCGACCCTCTGCGCGCGGGCGGTGTGAGCAAGCGGTACGTCCCGCATGATGAGTCGGGGCCAACCGTGCTGGGCGAGGCGCAATGGAGATGGCTCGAAGCGCAGCTCAGGGTGCCGGCCGAGCTTCGTATCCTCGTGACGAGTATTCAGCTCGAGGTCGACGAGCACCCGTTCGAGGGCTGGGGATTGTTTCCGGCCGAGCGGCGTCGGATGCTCGATCTCATCGCCTCGACCCAAGCCGCCGGGGTCGTCGTCGTCAGCGGAGACCGCCACCGGGGGGAACTCTCGTGCGCGTTCGATCCGGCGATCGGCTACCCGCTGCTGGAGCTCACGGCCAGCGCCCTCAATCGTCCCAACCACAACCTCGAGGACAATCGTTTTCGACGGCCAGGCTCGCCGCTGGTGGGCGATGAGAACTTCGGGATCGTGGAGGTCGATTGGTCGACGAGAGCCCTCACCGTGTCGCTGCGCGGTATCGGCGGCATCGTGCACCTCACGTCGGAGGTGTCTTTGGACGCCCTGCAGCCAGGCCGTGGTCGCTCGGGCGTCGCGGACTGCCAGCCGGTGACCAACCAGTAAAAACGCACCCCGGATGCCGCGAGATTCGCGGCGTCGGTGAGGTGCGTTGTGCAGCCCGTGCCTCATGGCAACGGAGCTGGAACTCGTCGGTCGTTCGGCGCTGCGCTAGATCCCTGCGAGGGGATCGCGGGAGTCACTGACATCGACCTTGCGGCCGTCGTCTTTCTTCTTGCCGTTGTTGCGCGGGCGCCTCTTCCCACCGTTGTTCCCGGTGCGCTTTGGAGCGGGAGTGCCCTCGGGGATCTTGGTTCCCGGCGTTCGATCTGCGCTGCCGCCCTTGGCTGCCTGAGGCTCTTGCGTGTCTTCGGGCACCGAGCTGGCGCCGATGACCTTGGCCTCACCGGCAGGTTCGGGCGCGGGCGCGGGCTTGGCCTGCTGGGTCATGTACCAGTAGCCCCCGCCGCCGAGGGCAAGCAGCCCGACGGCTGCGATGGCGATCATGCCGCCCTTGCCCTTGGGCTTGAAGTCGTCATCGTCGTACTCCTCCATCGGCGCCATCGCGGGCGGTGCCGTGGCCGGAGCAGCCATGGCAGGGGCCATCATTGGAGCCGCGAACGGGTCCGCTGACGCCATGGCCGGGGCGGCTGCCACAGGTGCCTCCGCCGCTGGGGCGTCGCCGTCATCGGCCGCAGACTCCAGCGCCTCGTACAGCGTCGCAATCTCCTCTTGGATTTGCGGCGGAACGGGTCCGCCGGCCGCTTCGTGTTGGGCCTTTTGCGCCTCGAGAGTCTCGAGTCGGGCAAGGGACTGTTCGATCCACGCCTCGTCGGTCATTCGTCTGGGTTCCGTTCGTTGGGGGCAGTAGCACCCGTCCGCCGAACTATACCGGACAGGCTCGGGTTCGCGCAGCCTGTCGGCGCGCGCTGGCCGAACGGCGCTAGGGTTGGTATTTCGGCATCTATGGGAGAAGAGGCGGCACCTTCTGACGCAAAGCCCGAGGCGGACGCGGTCCCCGCGGCCGACGCGGACACGAAATCGCCGCCTGCCGAGGCCAAGCGCGGCGGAAGTCGGTGGTGGTACCTGCTCCTCGTCGTGCTCGTGGTCGAGTTCTACGTGTACGGGCGGCACGGGGAGATCCAGGTCTGTGTTGGCAAGCAGGGACAACACGACTTCGCGTTGCTGGGTCAGGAGCGAGACGACTCCAACCGCTGGAAGTTCCCGCGGTGCGAAGCGCGGGAGAACCTCGGGCTCCGCTCCAACTTCGATGAGCTCGTCGAAGACGCCGCCAAGAGTGCGTGCCGTGGGCAAACGATGCTGCGCAACCGCGGCGAAGGTCCGGCTTGTGTCGCCCAGGAAGACGGCTGGCAGCGTCAGGTCGACACGTCGTTCATTCCTCCTTGGGACAATCGCTACTACGAGCACCTGCTCTGGTTCCTGTTCTGAGCGGGCCGGTTGCCGGCGGCACCGGGTCGCGTGTGGATTCACGCGCCCCCGCCGCGAGGCCTGATGGGTCTCCCGAGGGCCTTCGAGCGACGCCGTGCGCTGGTGTGACCCGGCGAACGCTCGCGTGACATCGCTGTGGATCGACGGCTCATCGGTTCGGGTGGCATCCTGCCGACAACCCGTGGATTCGTCCCCCGATTCACGCTCGCATCCTCCGACGGAGGACCCGCCGGTGCATACGTTTGTGCCGGGCGAGAAGATCGGTCGCTACGTGTTGCTCGAAGAAGTCGGGCAGGGCGGCATGGGCGTCGTGTTCGCGGCGTTCGATCCGCAGCTCAACCGCAAGATCGCGTTGAAGATTCTTCGGGCGCAGCAAGCCGAGCCCGACAACAAGCGACAGCTCCGCGCTCGGTTGTTCCGCGAGGCCCAGGCCATCGCGAAGCTCTCGCACCCCAACGTCATCACCGTCTTCGATGTGGGCAACGTCGGGGCTTCGGTGTTTGTTGGGATGGAGTTCGTCGAGGGCGTAACGCTCACCGACTATCTCGCGACCCCGCGCTCGTTGGAATCGATCCTCGATGCGTTTGCCCAGGCGGGTCGCGGGCTGAGTGCTGCGCACCAAGCCGGGCTCGTCCATCGGGACTTCAAGCCCGACAACGTCTTGATGGGCTTTGATGGCATCGCTCGGGTCTCCGACTTTGGCCTCGCGCGGAGCGACCCCAGTCTCGTGGTCGAGGAGGAGGACTCCGACGACCTCGAGTCCCTCTCTCCTGGGGAGGTCGACGATGTGGACCTCCTGTCCTCACCCATGACTCAGGCCGGCGCCGTGGTTGGCACACCTCGATACATGGCGCCCGAGCAACACGCCGGTGCCCCGCCCGATCCGCGAAGCGACCAGTTCGCCTTCTGCGTCGCGCTGTACCAAGCGCTCTATCGCCAAGACCCGTACGTCGCCCACTCCATGGAGCGACTCGTTCACGCCAAGCAGGATGGGCGCATCGCGGAACCCCCTCATGGCGTGCCGATCCCTGGCCGCATCGAACAGCTGATCTGGCGAGGGCTCTCTCCCGACCCGCGCCGACGCTACGCGACGATGGAAGCCCTGCTGGAGGACCTCCGCGATATTCCAGCCGTCGCGGGCCGCCCGGTGCTGCGCTGGGTCGTTGGGCTGGGACTCTCTTCGGCGGCGCTCGGCGTCGCGGCACTCCAGTCCGGTGGTGCGACTCGGGCCCCCTGTGACGATGGCGCGAGTCGCTGGCAGCAGACCTGGAACCCAGCCCGAAAAGAGGCCGTTCGATCCGCATTTGCAGGCGTCGACCCGGACGCGAGTGCGGTGTCATGGCAGGCGGTCGAGCGGGGTCTCGACGCCTACGGGGACGCGTTCAAGCAGCAGTACGCGGATGCCTGCGTGTCCGTCAAAGGGGCGCGTCCCGCCGATGACATGTTCTTTCGGTTGCGCCAGTCCTGCCTTACCGAACGGCAGGACTTCGCCGCGTCGCTCGTGGACCTGTTCGAGGACCCCGATGGTGCGCTGGTCCGTGCGGCTCCGCAGGCCATCGCCGAGCTCCCCTCCATGGCCCGCTGTTCGGAGATCTCCGGACTGATCGCGCGCGGCATGCCCACCCGGGTGGAGGAGGAAGTCGCCGCAACACAATTCCGCGGCGCACTCATGCAGAGCCGAGTCCTAGGGCTTGCGGGACAGTTCGGCGCCGCACAAGCCCGCGCGACGGAGGCCCTCGATCAGGCGGAGACCCTCGGCTTCGGGGAGTTCGTCGCCGAGGCCCATCTCGTCCTCGGCCGCGCTCTGGCCCAAGGCGGTCGCTATGCCGACGCGGAGCAACATCTTCGGGATGCCGTTCTTGGTGGAACTCGCTCGGCCCACGACGAGGCTGCAGCGGAAGCTGCGATCGCCTTGGTGGAAGTCGTGGGCGTTCGCCTCGACCGTCACGCAGAGGCGGGCTTGTGGGAGGCGCAAGCGGGCGCACTCCTGGACCGGATCGCGGAGCAAGGCATCTTGCGGGCCCGTCTCGAGAACCGTGCAGGACGTCTCGATGCGCGCCGCGGCGACCATGCTGCTGCCAGGGTGCACTACACCGCGGCCCTTTCGTTGCGAAGCCAGGTGCAAGGAATCGAGGACCCCGGGCGTGCTGCGTGGCTCATCGACCTGGGGAACGTCGCCCTCGCACAGGGGGAGTTCGACGAAGCGGTCGAGACCTTCGACCGCGCACTTGTGCTGGCTCAGGCAACACTGACCGCCTCGCATCCGGCTCGGGCCGCATCTCTGGCTGCGTTGGGGCGCGTTCATCTGCAGCGCGAAGAGTATGGTCCGGCTCGCGAGGCTCTGCTCAAAGCCAAGTCGGGCTTGGAAGGCTCATTGGGCGCCGAACACCCGCGGACCGCGATGGTGCTGCTGGGTCTGGCGTACGCGGATGAAGGTCTGGGAAACGCGGCGGCCGCTGAGGCTGGGTATGCTCGTGCCGCCGACCTGCTTGGCGCAACGCTTGGCCGGGAACATGTCGCGTATCGTCGCGCGCTGCTGGGTCAGTCCCGCAGTGCGCGGTTGAGCGAGCAGCTTGAGGACGCGGTTGGGTGGCTGGCGCGGGCTTGCGGTGGGCCGGCGGTTCCGGCTTCGATCCGGGGAGCGTGCTTGCTGGAACGAGCCGAGTTCGACTTCGTCGCCGAACGTTTCGATGATGCCGCGAGCGGGTTCACGAATGCAGCGGCCCGCTTCGAGACCGGCGCGCTCGCAGATCCCCGGCGCCGGGCCGAGGCGTTGTTGGGGGTCGCGCGGAGTCAACGCGCGTTGGGCCGAAACGAAGACGCCGCCCGGGCTCTGGCGAGCGCTCGAACGGCGGTCCAGCAAGTGAAGGGCTACGTGCCCAACATCCGGGCAGACCTGGACCGATTCTCGACCCGGCTCGAGTCGGTCGTTGCCTCCACGCTCGACGAGTAGCGCGCCGCTTTAGAAGCGGCCGGACAGCGAGAACCCGCTGTAGTTGCGACCAAAGCTGGGGGCGGCGGTCAGCGTTTCGGCCGGACGGAGCGCGGCCTGGCTGTTGGCGGCCCGGCGCTTCTTCACGCCGATGACGATCAGCGCAGCGGCGCCGCCGAGCAGCAACGGAGCGAGAACAGCACCCGAGATGAGCACCGCGTTGGCGCGCTCCCCATCTTCGTTGGCCTCCTTGATGTCGCCGTTGGCGAGGGCCTCGAGGCCTGCGTCGCCGTTGGCGTCCACGAGGGCCTGCTGGGCGTCGTTGTAGTTGGTCTCGGCGGTCTTTCCCAGCGCGCTGCCCACGGGGATCATGATCGCCGCACCAACGCCCAGAACGCCAAGTCCCACGCCGCCGATGATCAAGCCGAGCCCATCCGCAGAGCTGCCTTGCCGGATGATGACCGTCTCGGGCGGCTTGTCTTCCTCGGTCTTCTCCTCGGGCTTGATCTCCTCTTCGACGGCAGGCTTCGCGGCCTCGCGCTTCGCCTCTTCGAGCATCTGATCGAGCTTGGTGGCGGTCGTCTGGATCTCGGCGATGACAGCGACGCTGTCGCCATGCACCGCCTGAAAATCCTTGTAGTAGTCTTGGAGGGTCGACTTGCCCTGCGTCAGCTGGTCGATGTCGCGTTTGCCGTTGGCGTCGACGATGCCCTCGTACGCCTGCATGTGCGCATCGAGGATGTTGAGGATCAGGCTCTCGCGAATGGCTTTGTTGTCCGCGGACTCCTCGATGAGATTCAGGAGGCGCGAGAAGACGTCCGCCGCCCGCTTGTACTCCTTCTGCTCCATGTACTCCTGACCCTCGCCGTACATGCGCCCGATCTCTTCTTGGCTGGGAGCCGCGAGAGCAATCGAGGGCACCGAAGTTCCGATGAGGGCAGAGGCCACGACCAGCGCGCCCAGGCGCTGCTGAAGGCGCCGAACCAGGAGGCGGTCAGCGACACGGGAGTGGGCGGGGGTTGCCATGGCGTGGAGTCTCACCAAAGTGACGCAACACGTCAAACAAACACCCGCTGGACCGCCGTGTGATCAACTGGACAGTCGGGCAGCGGCCGTGGGATCGACGAGGCAGAGCTGCTCAAAGGCCTCATTTGCGCCCTCGTGCTTGGCCCCCGCCTTGTTCGCGGCGCGGATACTCCGCACCAGGCCTTCGAGACAGCGAGACGCGAGGTCCGGCTCCCACGACAGGAAACCGCGGGCGGTCATTTCGCGTTCGAGCCCCGCAAACATGCCGCGTGCCAATTTGGGCTGCCCCGTGCCCAGGCAGATCTCCGCCAGGATGAGCTGACGAACGAATCGTGACCGCGGGGTGGGGGCCTCGTCGATTCGGACGCGGGCGAGCTTGATCGCATCGCCGGGCTTGGCCGCCATTTGCCCCCGGACGTCGCCCATCGCTGCCTTGTCCTCGTTGCCCCCACCGCCCTCGCCTCCGTCAGACGGAGTGAGCGTGGCCAGCCAAGCCTTGGTCTCGTCGTCCGCGAGCGGGCTGCCGTCCCCCGCGGTGTACTCGACGAGCTCCGGCATCCGTCGCAGCAGCGTCGCGACCTCACCGGCCAGCGCGGCTCGAGCCGGGGCGTACGAGTCTCCGAGCCCTTCGAGGGCCTGGTCCGTCATGCGGTTCAGGTCGAGGCAGAACCGAAACTGGGAGAGGGCGGACTCGGTTTCCTCGAGGAGTGCAGTCCACTTGGCGTTGGCAGCGATGGTCTCGAACTGTTTGCGGCGGTTCGCGGGCAGCGGGGGGATCTGCGTCTTGCCGCCCGCATCGGCCGGCGGCGCTTTGACCAGATGCAGCCACAGGCCTGCCCGCACGAGTCGGTAGGCCGTGGGGGAGCTCGGTTCCGCTTTGCGCAGCAGGCCGCCGGCTTTGACCAAGCTGCGTCCGGTCTCGAGCAGGAACTTGTTGACCTCCTCAGCGCTGCCCACGTCTGCTGTGGTCGCCGGCATGGCCGCGGAGACCCGGGCGGCAGGGGCGGCGGTCGGTGCCGCAGCTGGTTTGGGTGGAGCGGGCTGCGGCTTGGGCTCGGGCTTGGGCTGTGCCTTGGGTTCGGGCTTGGGGACAGCCATCAGCATCCGCGTCATCCGATCGGTCATCGGCGATGTCGGCGGTGCGTGGTCCTCGAGGCGGTCGCGCATCGTGCTCGCCAGCGCCTTGACCACCTTCTCCAGCAGGACGACCGTGTCGCGATCGCTGGGTTGGAGCTTTTCGAGTGCCAGGGAGGGCTCGAGTTGGTCCATGAGCCAACCAACCGCGTTGCCGCGTCCGCGAGGTCGCGTCGGAAACACGCCTTCGTGGTGTTGGTCGAGAATCTGCTCGAGGACGGTCAGCCCCAACGGCAGCTCCTTGAGCCCGCGCTCCTTGTACCGGGCGAAAGCGAAGTACGAGGCCATGAGCAGGTCCTTCGCCTTGGTCTTGAGGAGGTCGCCGGAGAGCTGTTCGACTTTCTTCCAGTCGGGGTCTCCACCGGTGGGGGTGTCGAGTTGAGTGATTTCGGCTCTCGCCTCGGCGTACGCCTCGTCGTAGCGGGCATCCTCGCCGCACGGCGCCGCGTCCGAGAGCGCCGCGGACCATGGCTCTGCCGCGGTCCTCACGGCCTCGAGAGGATCGGCCGCCGCGGGCGGGTCGGCCGGGGCCGGGGCAGCTGGGGGCGCTGCCGCCTCTGCAGGGACGGCCGGCGGTGGCGTATCGGCCGTCGGGGGCTGGACAGCAGCGGGCGTGTCGGGGGTGGGAGAGCTGTCTCTTATACACATCTCCGAGCCCACGAGACCTCTCTACATCTCGT
>CAJXVA010000447.1 GCA_913061055.1 uncultured Pseudomonadota bacterium | reverse complement strand
GGCATACGAGATGTAGAGAGGGCTCGTGGGCTCGGAGATGTGTATAAGAGACAGCGGCGCCCCGAGTCTGATACCGTCGCAGTGCGTGCACGACTCCCCTTGGTCTGGCCGCCGCGTACTCGTGACGGGCGCGGATGGCTTCATGGGTTCACACCTCACGGAGCGGTTGCTCGAACTCGGCGCCGAGGTCAGCGTGCTTGTCCGTCCGCGATCGGTTCTCGGGACCGTGGGCGCCGACTTCCGGAACTTGGGCCCGGTGGCGCAGAGGCTTCATCGCGTGTTTGCGACGGATGTGGCGGGCCCCGATGCCGAGGCCGCAATCGCCGAGCTCGCGCCCTCGGTGATCTTCCATCTCGCGGCCGATGCCTACGTCGAGAGGTCCTTCTCGCACCCGCGCGAGGTCCTGCGGACCAACATGGACGGCACGATGACGGTGCTTGAAGCGGCTCGGCGCAACCCCGGCATCGAGCGCGTGGTGGTGACAAGCAGCTCGGAGGTTTACGGACCGGCGCAGGCGGAGCGGATGACCGAAGACCATCCGCTGCAGCCCACTTCGCCGTATGCCGCGTCCAAGGTCGCGGCCGATCGGATGGCGATCGCGTACCACCGGACGTATGGCACCCCGGTCTCGATCATCCGGCCGTTCAACACCTACGGGCCGCGTCACGTGTACGACGTGATTCCAAAGTTCATCGCCCAGGCGCTTGCCGGAGAGCCGTTGTTGGTGTTCGGCGACGGTCAGCAGAGCCGCGACTTCACCTACGTCGATGACATGGTCGCGGCGTTCTTGTGCATGGGTGCGCACCCGGATGCGTTGGGCCGAGTCGTGCACTTTGGGTCCGGCAAAGCCACGAGCATCGCAGCCCTCGCCGAGGCCGTCGCGTCGGCGGTGGGTGGGGAGGTCCGTATCGAGTCGGCCCCGGCTCGTGCCGCTGAGGTCGCCCGGCTGTGTTGCGATGCTGCCCGCGCGGCGTCGCTGCTGGGTTGGACGCCGCAGATATCCTTGAGCGAAGGTCTGGTTCGCAACGTCGCATGGATGCGCGAACGAGCCTGACGCGTGGCCCGTTGGGCCTGACGCTGCTGTTGGCGGGGTTCTTCGTCCTGGCCGGCACGGGGTTGAACGATGGCCGCTACCTTCACGATGAAGGTCTGCTGACCCACCTGTTCGCGCTCGTCACAGCGCGTGACCCGGCCGCTGGCTTCTTCCTGCAGAAGAGCCGGCCGCCGATCAGCGCTCTGTATGCGCCGCTTTCCGGGTCCCTCGATCTCTTCTTCTGGGCGCACATCACCGTCGGCGCGCTGGGTATCGTGGCGTTGTGGGGCGCCGCGCGGGCGTTGGGCCATCGCGTTCCCCTCCTCGCGCCGGCCGTCCTGGCCCTCTCGCCGCTGTTCATCGGTGGTTCGGTGGCGGGGCTCTCCAACACGGATGCCGTGACGGGCCTGTGCATCGTGGCGTGGCTGCACGCGAGTGACCGGCGAGTCGCTGCCGCGGCGGTCCTCGGCGTCTTGCCGTGGATCCGGGCGGAAGTGGCGGTGCTGGCGGTGCTGTTTGCCCTCTTCGCGCTGCGCACCTCGTCGTGGAAGGAGCTCGCGGCCCTGCCGGCGTTTGGGGTGCTCTACGGACTTGCGGGCATCGGCTACCACCACGACGCGATCTGGTTTCTGCACTTTCCGCCCGCGCTTCCCGAGCCCATGCCGGACAACCCGTACTGGGCGGACCACGGCGGCGCGGCGAGCCTGTCGGCGCTGGTGGGTACCGCGGTGGCGCTCACCCCGGTGCTGCCGGCGCTTGCACTGGTCCGTTGGAAGAGGCTACGCAGCACGGAACGACTCGGATTGTGGTTCTGCCTCGCGTTCGCCGGGGCGCTGGTGGTGTTGCCGGTGTGGCAGGTCTTCAACTTCGACACGTCACCCCGCTACCTGCTTCCGGTGGTCCCGTTTGTCGCGCTCGCCGTGGGCCGAGCCGCGGGGGGCTGGATCGATGAACTCGACGAGCCGGGCCGGGTCGCGCTCCCGCTGCTGTTCGGTGCGGCCGGTGTGGCCTACCTGGGCGCCGCTTCGGCATCGCATCCGACGGGGCTGATTGCGATTACGGCCGTGGCCGTGGCTCTGACTGCCCATCGTGCTGCAGCGCCCGGGCTCGCCGCCACCACGCTCGCCGCCCTCACGGTGTCCGGCCCCTGGTTCTTTGCGGACGGAGGCCAACTCGACACCCGGGCCACGGTTCCCCACTTGGCGCCGATGATCGACCGACTCGGTGAGGTCGTCGGGGACGGTCCGAAGGTGGTCTACACCAACGAGCCCTTGCTGGCTTCGAGCTTGGCGCGCTCGGGCCGGTTGCCGAACGTCACCGTGTTCTACATCGTCCAGGAGGACCAGCGCTTCGAGCTCGAGCGCCTGGCGAACCCCGCCGTGGGGCAGCGAGAGGCGCTGTGGGAAGCCATGACACCCAACGCCTACGGACGACCGGTTCGGCCCGATGCGCTGCGGCCCGACACCGTCCCGGTCGGCGCCATCTTTGCCCTGACCAAGGACAGCCGCCTGCCGTTGGTCATGCCCCCTGCGCGATGGCAGGGCCTGCTGCAAGTCGTCGCTCCCGGGTACGACATGACGATCGAGGAACGCATCGAGCGGAGGGCTCCATGATCTGGCGCTGGGGTCCATCCGCGTTGCTGTGCCTGCTGTGCCTCGCGGGTGTGATGCACCGTCTGGGAGGGCCGGCCCCTGCGGAGCGGGCGAACCGGCAGCGGCCCGCGCCGCCCGAGGCGGTTGCGTTGCTCGACGGTCTGCAGGTGGGGGAGAAGCTCGCCGGCTGGACCGTGCTGGGAATCACCGGGCCTCTGGAGCGCGTGCTTCGCATCGACGTGGCCCACGACGACATTCGGTTCTCGATCTCGGTCGCCGCTCGCGGCGTGGTGGAGTATCCGGCGCCGCGCACGACACAGATGTACGACCTCTACTACGGCCATCCTCACCCTCGAGACACCGAGATCCCCGAGTCGGCCACGCGAGCGATCATGGCTGGAATCGAGCGCCGGGTTCGTCGGAACGAAGCCTCCGTCGAGGTTCCGGGGATGTCGCCGGACACCGCCCCATAAATCGACAGCGGCGCGCATCGCCGGGGGGTACCGTTGTCCGGTGCGGGGCAAAGCGATCGTGGGACTGATGGCGTTGGCGGCGAGTTCCGGCTGCGACTCGTCCCCCTGCATCGAGATGTTGACCGCCCCGGAGAAGGCCCTTCATGCGCTGCCCGGAATGCTCGTCGCCTACGCCGTCGCCTGGGCCGGCCTCGACGGGGCGCGGTTCATCCTGGGCGCACCCGAGACCGGGGCAGGGCGGGTCGCAGGGATCTGCGCGCTGGGTATCGGGACCGCCGGGCTCGCGGGGGTTGTGCCGGGCTTCTTCCCGCTCTTGTTGGCTGTCGTGATCGCCTGCCTGCTCCCGATGGCGTGGGTCGGCCGCATGGTTCGCGCCACCGCGGAACACTCCCGCTGGCGCATCGCCGGAGCGCTGGCGTGCACGGCCGCTGCGGGTGTCTTCCTGTGTGGACTGTCGGCCGCAAACATCGCGTTGGTGAGCGGGGCGGGCCGGGTTTGCGCTCCGCCCGGTGTCTTGATCGCTCCGGCGGAACCTCCCGGTGACCGTTCCCAGCCTTAGCAGCCTCCTGAGGGCTGGGAGGAGTGATCTGGTTCACGAATTGGCGTTGGCCACAGGCCGGAGCGGGCGCAGCTCGAGGTCTCGCCCGAACGATTCGAGGTAGGCCTGGGGCACGCCCGGACAGCCCGCCCTCGCGTCGCATCCGCCGCAGACTTCGGCGTAGGCACGGGGCGTCGTCGCCTCGGCCGCGAACTCAGCGTGGGGTCCCAGGACACAGGCCGGCAGTCCTGACGTGCGCACCTCGAGCCCCGCCTGTCGCGCGATGGTGGCGGCATGCAGGACCCGCGGGGTCACCATGCCCAGGCGAGGCTGGGATAGGCCGGGCAACTGCGACCCGGGCCAGACCAACGTCCACGAGCGAACGCTTCGCCGGCGGGAGGGCTCCGAGAGCCATCGCGCCAGCCCGGCGAGGTTTCGAACGTTGGCCCGAGTCACCGCAGAGACGACGTCGGCGCCTGAGGCTGCGCGCAAGCTGGCGACGACGACGTCGTAGTCGCCGGATTGCCCCGCGACATGATCGTGAATCGCAGCGGTGGCACCGTGCAACGCGAGCGTCACGACTGCAGAGGAACGCCGAAGGTGCCTTCGGGGTGCTCGGTCTCTCGGTCGCGTAGCGTCATCAACGAGGGCAGGTCGTGCTCACTCGCCTCGAGCACGCGGGCCAGCGCCATCGCGCCCAGGCCTTCGGTCTCATCGGTGGAGGTGCCGCCGTCGCCACGGTTGGCCACGTAGACACTGAAGTGCTCGGTGTTGCCGACGCCTTGGGGTCCGCTCGGATCCCGGGCAAGGACGTCGACCTGGTAGCGGTTGCCGGCATGGGTCTCGAGGACGACCGGCAGGGCGCCGAGGGTGACCGGGTACACGGCGATCACCCGGACCTTGGTCCCTGGAAGGACGGTCCCGGGCTCCAGCGAAGCCATCTCGATCGTGGCTGGCTGGGCTTCGTCCGCCTTGCGGCGCTGCACGATCGCGCCGGCGCCGACGGCGGCCCCTGCGACTGCCAAGCCTGCGACGACGGTGCGTCGCCGCATCTGAGGATTGCCGTCGTTGCTGTCGCGTTGCTCGTCCATCGCTATCCCGCCCGACAACCACGGTAGAGCCCCGCGCCCCGATGGGTCAAGAACGTGGCCTGATAAGGTCTGCGAACCCCCCGTGCCAGGCCTGCTCGACATCATTCTCGGCTACGACTGCAACCTGGCCTGTACCTACTGCACCATCACGGAAGCGATGCGCGCACGCGCGCTTCCGGCTCGGGCGGTGGCCGCGGAGCTGAGCCGTGGCCGCAGCAACGGCTTCGACAAGGTGTCGTTTACGGGCGGTGAGCCCACGATTCGGGCCGATCTACTGCCCTTGGTGCGTCGCGCCGCCGACCTCGGCTATCGCAGCATCAAGGTGCAAAGCAATGGGCTGCTGCTCGGGGTCGGGGACAACGCCGCCCGGTTGCTCGATGCAGGGGTTACCTGTGTGCACATCTCCATTCACACCCACGAAGCGGCGGCCTACGAGGCGATGGTCCGGCGCGAGGGCACGCATCGGCACATGCAACGAGCCCTCGAGATCTTTGCGGAGACCGATGTCGAGCTCGGCGCCGACGTCATCTTGGAGTCGGACACGCTCCCTCGGCTGCCGTCGGCACTCGACTGGCTGGCTGCCCGAGGTGTCCGTGCCGCCGACCTTTGGTTTGTCTCGCTGACCGATGGCAACTCGAATCGTCCACAGAGTCTGCCGAGCATGAGCGAGGCCGTGCCGTTCATCGCCGAGGCTCGCGCTCGCGCCGATGCTCACGGCATACGGCTGCGTTCCCTGCACATTCCACCCTGCATCCTGGGAGAGCACGCCGACCTCGCGCACAACCCCGCGCTGCAGCGGGTCCGGGTGGTGAGCCCCGACGCGGTCTTCGACCTCGCCGACAGCGCGATCACACCTCGGGAGCATGTGCCGGCGTGTGAAGGATGTGAACATCGCACGCAGTGTGGCGGATTGAGGCCGGACTACTTGGTGGAGCTTGGGGATGTCGAGGTGGCGATCGCCCGCGGGGTCGAGCCGTCGCAACGCGGCAGACGCAGGTTGCCGATGGTGACGTCGGACGAGCTTCGTGGGTGAGGGCCGCCCGTGGTGGCGACCCGCCGGGATGCGCTCTACTCTTCCCTCCACGATGCGTACCTGGTTCAGTCTGCTCGCGCTGCCCTTGTCCGCGTGTGCGCCGAAAGCCGTGACGCCGCCGCCCGACGTGGCGCCTACGACCGCAGTTGCAGTCGCCCCGTCGGATCCCGCGCCGCTACGCGTGCTGGTGACCGGGTTCAACGATTGGAAGGATCTTGGCGAGCCCCCGAACCTCTGGCGCTGCCGAGACAACCCCAGCTGTCGGCTGCTGCTCGGCGACCCGAGCGACGATACGCCGACGACGTTTCAGGGCCCGCTGATCCCTGCGCTGAGTCGCGCGGCGGGCGACCGAGACATCACCTGGTCGTTCGCGACCTTGCCGGTCACGTGGGGCGTCACCGCCGAGCAAACGCCGTACGCCGAGCACGATGTTGTCGTGCACTTGGGCCTGGGTGTCTACGACCGCGATGATGAGGTCTTCGTCGAGGCTGGTGCCTACAACCTGCGCAAGGGGACCGACGCCGCAGGGAACAGCGCTGATGAGCCGATCTTCGAATCGCAGCCGGACGTGTTGGCGGCCACGCCCAAGATCGTCGCCGCCGTCGAGGCTGTCGACGGCCGGAGCTTCGGCAGGATGAGGGCCCGAGCGATGCAGGCTCGCCCCCAGAACTCCTATCTGTGCAACGAGACCCACTCGCTCGCCCTCGATGCGGTCCGGCAGAGCCAGGCCGCCGGTGGCTCGCTCGAGGCCGCGTTCTTCGTGCATATTCCGCAGCCCGTGGGCGAGGATTGGGACGTGCTCGCGGAGTCCGTCGCGGGCGTCGTCGTTGCGTTGCTCAGCGACCCTGTCGGGCAGACCGCAAGCCGGGGCTGAGCGCGACGCATCGGCGGTCCGACCGGTCACCGTCGCGCGCTCTCCTTTGACGGGCGACAAACCACGCGCGGCCCTCGTTGGCGGGGCGTCGGGCCCCAGTTCTTCTCGTGGCCGGAGTCGTGAGAGCGGGCGGGCCTATCCTTCGGGCGCCGTCTGGAGGTTTCCGAGCCATCCCTCGAGTACGCTCGAGACTCGCTCTCGATCGATGGCATAGACCCGCTCTCGTCCCTGCCGGGTCACTCGGACGAGTCCGGCATCGCGCAGGACCCCGAGGTGCCGCGTTGTCGTGGGCCAGCTGCATTCGAAGCGCGCCGCGATGTCCCCTGCGGTCATCGATCCGCCGCGGAAATGCAGCACGAGAAGAATGTGCCGACGCGACTCATGGGCGAGGGCCGAGAACACAGCCTCTTCGTCCTCCAGCCGTTGTTTGACGTCGTTCAAGCGAGGTCGAGTCGCTCGTAGGAGGGAAAGTCCATGTGCTCACAGATCGCCCCCATCGGCTCCCAGATCGCCATCACGCCTGGGGTCTTGTGAGCGAGCTGAGGGCCGCTGGCGTCCTTCCAAGAGAACATCTCGACGTAGCAGCGCTCGGCGCCGTGGTGCGGGTCCGACAGGCCTCGGTAGACGACGGCGGGGGTGTCATCGACGAGTCCTGCGGCGTGCAGCGCTGGCCAATGTTTGGCCAGCAAGCTCTCCATTTCGGCCTCTTTCCCAGGCTTGACGCGGTACTGACAGATATTGAGCACGGGGGAACCCATCTTCGTTAGTTAGCCAAAGTGCTAATCTTTGTCAAGCGAGCACGCCGCCGTCGATGACCAGCGTCTGCCCGGTCATGAACGCCGCTTCCTCGCTGGCCAGATACGCGGCCGCAAAGCCGATGTCGCTGGGTTGCCCGAGCCGCTGCAGTGGTTGGTCGCCGACGAGCTTGTCTCGGCGGGCTTCGTCGTCCCAGAAGTACCGGCTGAAGTCGGTCTTGATGAGGCCCGGCGCGATGCCGTTGACGCGGACGTTCCAGCGTCCGAACTCCCGAGCCCAGGTGCGGGTGAGCATGTTGAGCCCCGCCTTGGTGAAGCTGTACAGCAGCCCGCCCGGCTGGGGCTGAAAACCCGAGATCGAAGAGATGTTGATGATGCTGCCGCCGCCGCGCTCTCGCATCGAGGGGACGACGCGGTGCACCAAGTTCATCGCCGCCTTGACGTTGACGTTCATCATCTTGTCGAGCATCGCGCCGGTGGCGTCCAGCGATGACCCCTGCCCGAGGTTGGTCGCGCTGTTGTTGACCACGATGTCGACGGGTCCGACTTCGGACTCGGTCCGTGAGACGAGCGCCTCGATCTGCTCCGCCTCACCGACGTGGCACTGCACCGGCACGATGCGGGGTCCCAGGTCCGCCAGCTCGGCGGCGGTCGTCTCGAGATTCTCGAGTTTGCGGGACGCGATCACAACGTTCGCGCCCGCCTCGGCAAGCCGAGCCGTGATCGCTTTTCCGATGCCGCGTCCACCTCCGGTGACGATCGCGGTCTTGCCTTCGAGCGAAAGGGTGATGGCCATGCCGCGGAGCATAACCGCTGCGCGGGCCTGACAGGGGCAGCGGAACCAGCGGCGACGGGAGTTTCGCGAGGCCGCGGGTGGTCTCGCTAGAAGTGCATCGAGGCTCCGTAGCCGGCGTAGTCCGGAGAGAGCCGGGGCCCGTGTTGGACGCGGGGATACGCAGCTGTCTCTTATACACATCTCCGAGCCCACGAGACCTCTCTACATCTCGTA
>CAJXVA010000446.1 GCA_913061055.1 uncultured Pseudomonadota bacterium | reverse complement strand
ACGAGATGTAGAGAGGTCTCGTGGGCTCGGAGATGTGTATAAGAGACAGTTGATGATGTTGTTGCCGGGGATCGGGTCGTTGACGCCGGTGGAATGGTCCGTGACGCCCAGCTGGTCGTCGCCGAAGTCGGTGCCGGTCACGACGTAGTCGATGAGACCTTCGCCCAGCGGCCATGCGTTGATGTCGCCCTCGGGTCCATCTTCGCCGTCGCCGGCGTCGTAGTTGGAGTCGTCGATCGGGCTGGCGCGAAAGCGGTAGACTTCGGTCTGGCCATACGGCTCACGCGCGACGAGCCAAGCGTCGCGGGCAGCCTCGAGGTTGGCCTCGGTCGGGTCTGCGACGAGGGCGTCGATCGCCGTCTGCAAGCGGACCGCCGTGGCGACCGAGTCCGAGTAACCCGCGAGTGCAATGTCCGCGTTGGTCTCGAGAACCTGGCGCAGGAGGTCGAGGTCGTGCTCGACCGCACCGCCAGAGTCGGTGTCGGTGTCGGAGGCGGAGTCGGAGTCGGAGGCGGAGTCGGTCTCCGAAGGATTCTGTGTGTCGGAGGCGTTCTCCGTATCGGAGGTGTTGTCCTCTGTGTCGGCGGCCGTGTCGTCCGAGCCGCAGCCGGCGAGGCCGATCGAGAGGGACAGCAGTAGGCCTGAGGACCACCGAGAGGCGATAGACATGCCCGTGTTATGCACGGCCCCTTCTTGAAATTCAATATCATTTGCAAAATATAACGAATGCGACTGTACGAGCACTGAAGGTTCCCAGTCGCAGTCCTTTGAACATCTATTTCACTTCAGAGCAGCGGACCGCAACACCACAACATCGAGCATTTGCGCGTCGTTGTGCGCACTCAGCAAGAGCGCAGCGCCGTTCCACGCCAAGGCGTGCAGGTGTTTCGGCGGGATCGTCAGCTCGGCCCGCGCAGTGCGCCAAGACCCCGTCGAGGACTCGTACACCTCGACCGTGGCGTCGGGCTCGAGCTTCCCATCGGCGCCTCTCGACGAGCCTGCGATGAGCGCCAGCTGTTCTCCAACCTCGACCAGATGACCGGACAGGCGCTGACTCTCGGGACACGGAAAGGGCGCCCAGCTCGCCTTGGCGAAATCGAAGGCCTCGCACGTGTCCACCAACGCGAACCCCGCCTTCATCCCGCCCACCACGACGTACTTCCCACCGAACGTCGTGCCGGCAAACGCCCGACGAGGCTCGGTCAGCGATGCACCGCTGAGCCCGAAGTCCTCGGCCAGCGTCAGGGATGTAGAAAGGATCGGTTGTTCGTGCCGGAACTGGTCGCCCTTGGCCCGACTGGGGTCGTAGTCGAGGCCACCGAACACCCACCATTGTCCCTCGGCACTGGCCAGACCGAACTGCGTCCGCCCCCCAGGCGCGGGCAAGGACCCGTCGGCCCCGGTCCAACGGTCGTCCTGCGGCGCATACACGAAGACTTCACGATGGCTACGGGCGACCTCGCCATCGTGACCGAATCCTCCGAACGCGTAGATCTCGCCCATGTGGGTCGCAACGGACATGGTCTGGCGGGCCCGGGGATAGTCCGCGACGTCGGTCCACAGCAGCGTTGCCAAGTCGAACCGAAACGCGTCCGCGGTGAAGTTCTCGGCGGCGAAGTCGTGCTGGCCGAGGCTGTTGTTGCCACCGAAGAAGTACACGCCGTCTCCAAGAACCGCCGCGCCTTGACGGTTCTTGCTCGGCATCGGCGAGGGGATCCGGAGGGTGATCGCTTCGGTGGCACGCTCGCCTGCGACGGGCTCGGCCAAGCGGACGCGTGCACCCGAAGAGGACGGGCGGATCCCTCCCAGAGCCCATACGGTGCCGTCTGCGGACGCAATCAAGCGGTGAAAGAAGCGCGGCAACGCCATCGTGGAGGCCACGCCCCACGTGCCCACGGCAGCATCGAGACGATGCACGACGCCGTCGGCACCACTGGCAAACACCGCCCCCGCTGCGCCGACGGCAGCCATGCCGAAGCCCTGTCCGGGGAAGTCGGGCGCTCGTGACCACGCCTCGGTCGCGGGGTCATACACCTCGACACGCTGGGAGAGTTCGCGATCCGAGCCCATCCCCCCCAGGGCATAGAGTCTTCCTCCCACCGTCGCGACAGCCAGTGCCCGGCGAGCGAAGGGCGTCGGCGTACGAGACCACTGCGCGTCCTCTTTGGACAGGTCGAGGGCGAACATCTCTGCCGGCCACGCTCCGTCCGTCGCCTCGTGGTCGAGCTTCCAGCCGCCGACCACGTAGAGGATGTCGTCGATGACGACCGCATCGTGAGAACTCCGTCCCTCGGGGAGCGCAGGCAGGTTGGTCCATGTCCCTTGCGCGACATCAAACCGCTGCACCACATCGGTCGACACGAGCTCGCTCTGCGTTGCCATCGTCGGGTTCAACGCTCGCATTCCGCCCACCCGAACGAGACCGCGTGGGTGAGAGACCAACGCGGCCCCCTGAACCGGTGGAACCTTGCCGACGACCGTCCACTGACGATCGGCGGGTGCGGTGGCGTCATACGCCAACAACTCACCGTGCTGGTCTTTGGCGGAGTAGGCGTGGGGCATCCCCGAGTAGCCGCCGAGCACATACAGGATCCCCTCATGCTCCACGCTTCCGAACGACGTGAGTCCGTGCGGCAACACCGGGACGTTGGCTTCGATGTCCGTCGATATCGGCTCTGCTGCGATTCGCTGTGGCGCGGGTTCGGCGGGCGTGGACGAAGCGGAAGGCCGATCGGCTGTGGACGCAGAGCAGGCAAGCAAAAGCCCACAGAGAAGGGGGGAGGAGCGAGCAAACATCTCCACCAACCAAACTTAATTGAACACGAAAATCAACACGCACAGCACGAACACGCCAAACAAACAGCTCCTTCAATTCTCCTATTGACTTAATTGAAAATCAATTTCATTTAAGAGGCGTGCAACGCATGGGTCCAACCGCAGCTGTGCTGGTGCTCTTTTCCGGTGGATGCGCTGCTGACCTTGCTCGTGCCTCCTCCCCTGCGATCGGATGTGCGCCAGACGAGATCGAGATCGACAAGGTCTCGGTTGGCTGGAGCGAGACCAGTTGGTCCGCTCGCTGCCGCGGCATGCGGTTCCACTGCGCAGGGGAACACGGCGCGAGTTGTAGCCCCGATCTCAAAGTCACCACAACGCCTCAACCCGCTCCCGGAGCGCCATGACCATGAAGACTCAACCACTGTCTGCCCTCCTCTTCCTCTCCCTACTCACGTCGCTGCCTGGGTGCGACGACAACCCGTCTTCCGAGGAAAGCGCGGATTCGAGTGGGGGTACCACCGGAACTGAAAGCACGGAGTCGGAGGGCACGGACCCTCAGGCACCGTCCACCGACCCCACCGTGGATCCGACCACGAACCCGAGCACCGACCCAAGCACCGACGACACCAGCACCACCGGTCCGACCTCGGACAGCGACGACGAAACCACGGACCCGATGGACAACCCCTCGGAGACGGATGGCGAGACCACGGGCATCACCGATTGCGAGGACGGCGGCGTCCCCTGCGAAGACGCAATGATCCTCGACCTCGGCCTCGTCACCGGAACCGTCAGCGCTGGAGCCGTGGGCAACACGGCCGATGGCGAGGGGTGGATCAGCACCGTCGACGCCACCGCCGGTGGAATCGTCGATGCGCCAAGCAACCCGTGGACCTACCTGCGCTTCACCGACGACGGCTTGGAGACGGTCGAGCTCGACGACGTGGAGGCACTCACATCGCTCGAATGGCACATTGCGGCGAAACGCTTCGGGATCCGTATCAACAGCGGGTCCAGCGGACCCGGCTGTATCACGGTTGCAACGCTCGAGGGTGACTACGCTGCCGTGGAGGCGCTGCCGGACGACGCTACGTTTCGCACAGAGGCCTTCTACGACAACACCTGCTCCATCATCGACGATGGCTCGGGCGCGGGCGGTGCCAACTACGCCCTGACGCCGTGGTGGTTCTACCCCGGGTGCGTCGGCGTCACGTACACGCCCTTCGCCATCGAGCTGGACGACGGTCGCCTCGTCAAGTTCATGGTCGAGTCGTACTACGAGAGCGGCCAAACCGACTGCAACGAGACCGGTGCGATGGGCTCCGGCAGCGCCAACTTCACGTGGCGCTGGTCCTTCCTCGAGGGATGAGGCGCACAGCCACAATCGGCGCGGTCGCAGCGATGCTGCTGTCACCGTCGGCCTTCGCCGAGGACCGTCCCACCCACGGCGGCCTGTGGTCGTTCGCCCCTACGGACGACGTCCAGTCGTGGGAAGAGGCCAGCGCCACAGTACGGGTCCACTTCAGCACGTCCGGACCCAACGTCACTCGGCTCGACGACTTCGATGAAGATGGCGTCCCCGACTTCGCACAGAATGTCGCCGAGCGCACGGCGGAGTCGATCGAGTTGTACGTGTCGCTTGGATTTCGAGCCCCCGTGCCGGAGAGCGCCATCGAAACGGAGCTCGGTGGGAGTCCGGCCTACGACGTCTATCTGATCGACTTCGGCGGCTCCGCGGACGGGCGGTTCGGTATCGACGGGTGTGGCAATGCAGGCTGTGCTGGGTTCTACGTCATCGAGAACGATTTCGCCGGCTACGGCTACACGACGATCGAAGAAGGCATCACGACGGTCAGCTCGCACGAGAGCTTTCATGGCGTGCAGGCGGCGTACAACTTCCTGCCCGACTGGGTGTCGGAGGGCACCGCGACGTGGGCGGAGCGACAGTTCGACTCGGACTCGGCCGACTTCGTTCGGCTGTGCAACGGACTTCTGGTCGACCCCGGGCGACCGGTGTACCAGCCGCCCGGCGGCCCGGTGCCCTCGTTCGCCTACGGCACCGCGCTGTGGTTTGACTTCCTGTCCTCTCGGCACGACGCCGGGCTGATCGTCGACTTCCTCGAGGCGCTCGATGAAGATGCCGAACAACCGGAGCTTCGCTTCGAGGCTCTCCTCGCCGAGCGCGGGGACGACCTCGAAACGGCATGGGCAACGTTCGCTCGCTACAACCTCGCAACAGGACAACGGGCGGGCGTTGCCCAGAGTCATCCCTATGCGGCTGCACTCGACGGCATCGACCCCGACTCCAACGCCGAGGTGGTCGCGCTCGACGCCCGTTTCTATCCCCTGGCTGCCAGCTACTTCAATCTCCAGCATCCCGGCGGCGACGCATGGTTCGTCGCCGACGACGTACTCCCCGACGTTGCCTTCTCCCTGCACCCCGTCGCCGACTTCGCTGCGGATGGTCCGGTCGGCGACCCCATCGCGACCTGGGCGAGCCTGAGGCCCGAGGCTCAGCGGGTGTTCGAAGACCTGCCGCCAGGGGGCTACTGGGTGGTCGGCACCCGCTCGGTGATCGCGGACGGACCCGCGCGCGCCCATCTGTGCATCGGCGCTGATCCGCAGGACGACGCCTGCCCGGACGTTTCCATGAGCACCCAGACGGGTGGCACGACTTCCGAGGCCGCGGACGAAACCGGGACCGACGCGTCCAGCGGTGGGGTCGCGCCTCCGGACGCGCCCAGCGCGACGAGTTCACCAACATCGACCGACACCGACGACGCCCCACGCTCGACGTCCAACGACGGCGCCGATGGTTGCAGCTGCCGTAGCAAGACCCCCGACTCCCCCGTGTACTTGGGATTTCTCGTGGTCCTCGCCGTACGGAGACGCCGTCGGTGACTCTGTCCGCGCTCATCATCACGGCGCTTGCAGCCGCGCCCGCCGAAGGCAGCGAGGAACAGCCGGGGACCCAAACAGCCTCGGAACCCGAAGACACGTTCGAAGGCGAATCCCGAAACCTCGTCGTCACGGCGACCCGGTCGGCCCACGAGAAGAACGATGCCCCGATCTCCACCGACGTCTTCGATCGTCAGATGATCCAAGACACCGGGGCAGAGAACGCGCTCGAGGTGTTGGAGGAAGCCCCCGGGATTCAAGTCGATCGCGGGGTCGGAGGCGCGGGTGTCCGCCTGCAAGGGCTCGACCCCAAGTACACGCTCATCCTGGTGGATGGGCAGCGGGTCTCCGGCCGGATCGACGGCACGGTGGACCTCACCCGTTTTCCCGCCGAGGACATCGAGCGCATCGAGATCGTGCGCGGCCCGGGCTCGGTGCTGTATGGCGCGGACGCCCTCGCGGGCACCATCAACATCATCACCCGGCGCGCGGCCAAGAGATGGGAAAGCGAAGCCCACTCATCGTACGGCAGCTTCAACACGCTCGACCTGACCGGTCGCGTCGGCCACCGCACCAAGCGATACACCGGCTCGCTGTCCGCGGGACTCCACAACACCGACGGTTGGGACGCCGACCCGTCCACGCTGAGCACAACCGGACCCAGCGCGCGCCAGTTTGAGGTCAGTACCGGCCAACGCTTCACGTCGCGAGGCATGTTCGCGCTCGACGGATGGGCGCAGTACCTGCGACGCACGACCCGGGGCGTGGATGCGCTCAACACCGGAGCGGTCTTCGACCGAGTCAACCGCAGCGAAACCCTCACCGCCAACCTCACCCCCTCCGCAACGTGGAACGATGGAAGCTTCCGCTTCACCGGCAGCTACAGCTTGTTTCGGGATCAGTTCTTCAACGACCAACGCGGGTCCGCGGCCCTCGATGCCTCACAGGAGACCTTCGACCACGTCGCGCAGGGCACGGCGACGCTCAGCCAACGCGTGGAGGAGCACGTGCTCACGACCGGGGTGGACGCGCAGTTCGAGGTGCTCTCCGCCGATCGGATCGATCCGGGCACGGTCGATCGACAACGGTACGCCGTCTTCGCCCAGGACGAGTGGACTCCGCTCGAGTCGCTCTCGATCTTGCCGGGCGTCCGTCTGGACTACGACTCGCTGTTCGGGCTCTACCCCACCCCTCGCATCGCGATGATGCTGCGCCCTGGTCAACGTTGGCGACTGCGGGCCAGCTACGGCCGCGGGTACCGGGCCCCGACCTTCCGCGAGATGTATCTGTTGTTCACCAATGCGGGGGTGGGCTACCAAGTCCGCGGCAACCCGAGCCTTCAGCCGGAGACCTCGTGGAGCACCCACGTCTCGGCCCAGTTCCTTCCATGGAGGTGGGCTTCGATCAGCGTCGCGGCGTTCGACCACCGACTCCAGGACACGGTGGTGATCGACACGCTCGACAACTCCGATGGCGCGCTCACGCTCTTCGGGTACGCGAACATTGGCAACGCGGAGAGCCGCGGCATCGAGTCCAGCGCGAGCTTCGAAGTGGGGCCACTGACCTTCGACGGCTCGTACACGTTGACCCACGCCCGCGACCTCGATTCGGGGCTGGTCCTTCCCGGCCGAGCACGACACCGCGGAACGGCAGGCGCTCGCATCCACCGTGAGTCTTGGGGAACAACGCTCCGAATCCGCACGGCGATCACTGGGACACGAACGTTCTACGTCGATGCGAACGACGACGACGTGCTCGAGCCGCTGGACAGCTCCCCGTACGCCACCCTCGACGCTCGCCTCGCCCAAACGTTCACCCGGTACGTCGAGGCCTACGTCGGAATCGACAACATCCTGGGTGCCGGCAACGCGACGGACAACCCGCTGGTGCCGCGCAGCTACTACGGCGGCGTCACCGTCCGCTACTGACCAAAGGAAACATCATGACTCTCCTACAACGCCTGCTTGCTGCCCAACTCCTGTGCCCACTCGCCTGTGCCGGTGACCTCGATGACGAACTCGGCGGCGACGCGGTTCAACCCCCTGCAGAAGGAAGGGTCGGACCGAACACGACCACCGAGGCTCGCGAGGGGGGCGGACAGCTCAGCACCATCGACGCAAGCGACGAGGTGCTGTGGGTCTACCTCGACCTCGAAACCGGAACCGAACTCGAGGTCGAAGACCCCGCCGACGATCTGCGTTGGGATCTCGCATTTCGCCGGTTCCATATCGCGACCAATGGCGGTGTCTCGGGAAGCGCTGGGTCTGAGGTCGCGCTCGTCCCACAGCTCTTCGACGAGGTGTCCTCGATCCCGGACAGTGGTTTTCTCGTCGATGCGTCGGATGGCGACGACGACAACGAGGACCCCGACTACGTGTTTCGCGACTGGTACGACTACAACTTCATGACCCATGTCCTGACGGCCCATCCCCAGACGTATGTGGTGCTGACCGGGTCGGGAAATGCCTTCAAGGTGGCGATCGAGCACTACTACGACGAAGCGGGGACGTCCGGCTTCCCAACCGTTGCGTGGGCCGCGCTCTGACTTTTCGACGTTTCTTCGTTTTTTTCTGCAACAGCGGGCGCCGGTGGTCGACGGGGCCCGCGATGAAGAGAGACCTCGCTTACGTGCTGCCGCTGATGCTCCTGGCCTGTGACGCAGACCCGGCCTCCTCCAACGACACGGACGAGGGCAGCACCGAGTCGACGTCTTCCGATGGGGGCACAACCGGGA
>CAJXVA010000445.1 GCA_913061055.1 uncultured Pseudomonadota bacterium | reverse complement strand
ATCTACACTAGATCGCTCGTCGGCAGCGTCAGATGTGTATAAGAGACAGTCCCACGGCCGATGGTGCCTGTCCGGAGTTCGTATCCGGTGACCTGGACTTCGCGCCGGGTGAGACCGGACCGCGGCGCGCCCGAGTGTTCTTCGATCCCGCTGCCGGTGGAGGTGGCCCGGTCGTGTTCTGGTTCCATGGCACCGGCGGCAGCGCGGCCAACTCCGATGATGCGTTTCCCGAAGATGACATCGACGCGATCATGGGCATGGGCGGCATGGTGGTCATTCCCTACGCCGACCCAGCAGCTGGACAGTTCCCGTGGTTCCTCGTCCTTGGGGACCAACAAGACGACCTGCACCTGATGGACGAGATCGTGGGCTGTGCAGCGGCGGGGCCCGGCATCGATGCGCGGCATATCCACGCGGCAGGGTTCAGCGCAGGGGGGCTCCACACCTCGCAGGCAGCGATCCGGCGCGCCTCCTACGTCGCCTCGACCGTGCCCATCTCCGGCGGGGTCTACTCCACCGGAACGCCCAGTGACGCGCCTGACCAGGTGATCTCAGCGATGATCTTTCACGGCGGTGCCTCCGACGTTGCTGGCGGGCTCGGGTTCCAGATGTCGAGCGAGTTGTTCGAGCAGTCCGTCGATGCACGCGGCGGGTACACGTTGATGTGTAACCACGGCCAAGGCCACTTCTACCTGAGCGAGCGCGAGTTCGCGTGGGACTTCATGCTCGCGCACCCGTTCGGCACCGAACCCTCGCCGTTCGAGTCTGAGCTCCCCAGCTGGGTCCCTCCGTTCTGCGAGGACTGATGCGCGCGCGGATCCTGCTGCTCGGGTTCGCCGGGGCCTTGGCGTGTCGTGCCGAGGCTCCGCCGCCACAGCCGAGCGTGGCATCGGTCGACGTTGGACCCGCCCCAACGCCCGTTCCCGAGGCACCGCAGCCCGAGCCGGCATCGGTCCACGGATCGCTGGAGACTGTGCAGGGGCAGCGGGTGCTCCGCGTTTGGGGGACGCCCCGTCAGATGGGCCACGCGCAGGGCGTGCTCCTGCACAAAGAGATCATCGATGTCCTGGACGGCTACGCGCTCGACGTCATCACGCCCAGCCAGCTCGAAGCCGCATCGACGCTGTACGGAACGATCGCCGAGATTGCGCCGAGTCTTCGCGAAGAAGCACAGGGCGTTGTCGAGGGCATGCGTGAGGCTGGTTCGGCCCGGGTCGAACGCCTGGACCGCGACATTGCGGCGACGGACCTTCTGGTCATGGGCGCGATGACGGACCTCGTGGCCATCGGCTGCTCGTCGCTGTCGGCGTGGGGGGCCTCCACCGAGGACGCCGCAGGAGGCGACCCGATGGTCGTCCGAAACCTCGACTGGGACGATGAGCCTGCGCTGCTCCGAAACCAGCTGATCGTTGTCTACCAACCCAGCGACCCCGAGCGCCAACCTGTGGTCTCGGTGTCCTTCGCCGGATACCTTGGATGTTTGTCCTGCCTCAACGAGGCTGGCGTCACGACACTGTTCAACATGGGCTACGGCGACGGAGCGGCCAGCCTGGCCCAGGCCGCCGGCGGGTTTGCGCCGGCGAACCTGATGCTGCGCGACCTGCTCGAGCGCAAAGACGTGGACGGGGACGGGGTATCGCGAGCAGATGACATCGAGTTCGGCCTGCGTGCAGCGACCCACGCGGGCAGCTTCATCCTCCATGTCGTCGAGCCGAATGCCGAGCAGCCGGCTCGGGTCCTGGAGGTCGAATCCGATGGGGTCCACGTGCGCGACCCGGGGCTGGCTGGGGGCGATACCGTTCTCGCGGCGACGAACCACCTGCGCGGCAAGGACGGTCCGCAGTCCTGCCGGCGCTACGACACGATCGAGCGGACGAGCCAGAAACGCGGACACCGTTGGGATGCCGACGCCCTGTGGGCCCTGGCTCGGGATGTGCGGCTCTCCGAGGTGGTGCACACGCTGTTGGTTCAGCCGCGGACACGGACGCTGCGGGTCTGGTTTCGCCAGCCAGGGGACCGTGCCCACACATCGGCCGATGGCGTCGAGTTCGGCTGGGACACCCTGGTGCGGGTACCATCCTCGCCGTGACTCGCGTCTGCCTCCTGCTGTCCGCGCTCGCCCTCGCCGCCGGGTGTAAACCTGCTCGCACCACCACCTCCCCAGGTCCAGCCGAGCCGAAGGGGCCCTCGGTGGCCGCCGCCGATATCGACATCAATATCAAGGGGCGCGACCCAGAGGCTCGGACGCCGGAGAATCTGGACGCTCTGCTCGACGACGTTCGGACCAAGACTTCGGTCCCCGGGATCGCGGCGGCGGTGATCGATCGCGCTGGCGTCTTGGCGATCGGAACCTCGGGCACGCGGCGTGCGGATGAGCCGGCAGAGCTCACCGTGGACGACGTCTTCCACCTGGGCTCCGACACCAAAGCCATGACGGCGCTGCTGGTCGCGCGCATGGTCGAGGCGGGTGTCTTGCGCTGGGACATGACGATGGCCGAGGCCTTCGCCGGCGACCCGATGCACGAAGGCTTTCGGGACGTCACGCTCACCCAACTGATGCGCCACCGCAGCGGGGTCAGCACCGCGCTCACCGACCTCCCCCCGGGCATCATGCAGCGGCTCGAGCCTCTCTCGCTGGTCGAGCGCCGCGCGCTGCTCACATCGGAAGCGTTGGCGATCGCTCCCCGAACGACGCCCGGAAGCAACTTCGAGTACTCCAACTTCGGCTACGTAGTCGTGGGAGCCGCGATCGAACGCGCCGTCGGGCGGTCCTGGGAGGACGAGCTGAAGGCACAAGTGTTCGAGCCTCTGAGCATGAAGTCCTGCGGATTCGGGCCGACTGCGACCGGGGATGCTCGAGATCAACCGTGGGCCCACGTCGACATGAAGGACAAGTTCGTCCCGGTCGAGCTCGACAATCCGGCGTTCCTCGGTCCCGCTGGGACGGTTCATTGCTCGTTGGCCGACTGGGGCCGATTCGCCGCCGTGTTCTTCGATGGAGCCTCCTTCGTGAGCTCCGATTCAGTCGACCGACTCACCTCGCCAGTGCCCAAGTCCGACGGCCGTGGAGGCTACGCGCTGGGCTGGGCGGTGCCGGAGCTGGAGGCGTTTGGCATCCCGGTGCTCACCCACGACGGCAGCAACACCGTGAACTACGCGACGATTGTGGTGATGCCCACGCTGGGCGCCGCCGTCCTCGTGGCGGTCAACGCCGGCGGCGACCGTGCCCAGCAGGCAGCCGTCGCAGCCGCATTCGAGTTGGCCAAGCAGACGCGCGGACCTCAGCCGGACTGAACGGTGCGCTCGAGCTTCGACAGGTCGTAGCAGCCCGAGTTCTCTTCGGGATCACGGCCCAGGCCGAGGACGGAGATGTCGCCGCTGTCGAGTTCGAGGACAGGGGTCGGAGCACCGGCCTCGGTGACCTTCGACTCGTGTTCGGGCGGGATGTAGTTCAGCGAGATGACGTCCGAGTCATCGCCGGCATCCGGGGTGAGAACGCGACCCAGGTTGATGATGTCCGATTCTCGTGTGACCTCGGCGGGCCCGAGCAACTCGAGGGGGGACAGGCGCGGGCGGACCGAAGTGGGGATGGTGAGCAGATGCTGAGTGAGGTCGGCCGTTCGGACCCAGAGCTCATCATCGGGGCCCGACTCGTTGCTCAGCAGGATGCACAGCTCGTCGGAGCCGGGCGTGTGCTTCTTCAGAGTACGGACAATGGGACGGCAGCCATCGATCAGCCGTTCGGCCGCCTGAAAACAATCCTTGGCGTCGTTCGTGGGGCGCCCGTCGAGCTCCGCTGACGACACGCTACAGGGGCGCTGGGTCGTCTCAACTCGGGTGCGCTGAAGGACACTCCAAAGCTCCGACAGCGTCTGGGGTCCGATCGCGTCCTCGTGCCGCGCTTCACCCATCGAGAGGCGTCCGCGAATGCTGTCGCCCTCGGGCCGGAGACGAAGAAGCAGCAGATCCTCGGTCGCCTTGAGCCGGGGCGCGAGCCTGAGGTCGACGGCCTGTGGGCTGAGAACGGCCTCGACGACGTAGTAGGAGTGGAGTGGGAGCATGCGCGGCTTTTCGCCGCCGAACCATTTCTTGCGCGTACCGGCCTGCAGGACGACCTTCCGCATCAACGAGCGCACCCGCTGCGGCGGCGGACAGTGTTCCGCACCGACCTCGAGCTCGACATGAAGCCCTTTCGCGGCTTCGTACCGGATGGTGTCGACGTACTGCGTCGGTCCGAGACGACGAACGACGGTGACGCTGTCACGAGCGGCCTTCATGCTGTGGTGAAGGTAGGTGAACAGGTCGCCCTTCATCGACGACGCGATGTCGCGCTGGTACTGATGCAGGTTGCGGCGGGTCCGCTCGCAGTTCGCCAGGGCCTGCTCTTGCCATCGCTCCACCAGTGTTCGCAGCTCGCCTCCAGCCTTGCGCGCGTGCTCGCGGACCTCGGGCCAAGCCGAGGGCACGGCGGCGCTGACCAGCGACGTTTCGCCTTCACGCAGCATGCGCTGGAGGTCGGCCCGAATCGCGGTCGCTTTCTCCTCTGCCTCGAGCTCGCGCCGCCGAAGACTCTGGTCGTCGCCGTATCCCCGCCCAGCTTGGCCGGCGTAGACGATCAGGCTGCCGAGTTCCTCGAGGATCGTCGGCGCGAAGCTGCAGGGTTTCCCGTCTCCAAAGCGAACCTGAGGGCGATCGGGCACGAGTCCACATCTTAACGTGGTTTGGCCCGGAGCGTGGCCCCCGAAGACCTACAGCCAGGAATAGGACGCCGCGAGGACGTCCGGCCCACCTTCGGGGATGAGGTCCCCGTGGGACAGCACAATCCCGTCGAAACCGAGCGACAACACGCGCTCTACGCTCGCACGCGCCCGCGGCCGATCCCGGAACAGCAGCCGCAGGGGACGGCTGAGACCTGGTTTCTGGTAGATGCCGCCCATCCGCAGATAGAGACGGGTGAGCAGATGCGGACAGGTGGTGAAGTTTTCTACCAAGTCGCAGCTGATCAACAGACGACTAGGGTGGTGAACGAACACCACCTCATCGAGCATGTTTCCCTCGATGTGCACGGATGTGAGCACCTTGGACCACGCGGTCGGCGTCTCGCCTTGGAGGTCGTGATGAATGACCAGGTCCGGGCGCTTCTTGCGAAGGCCGGGGCGGGCATGAAGCTGAACGTCCGGATGCGCTTGGGCAAGGTGGCCGACATGCAGGTGGTGGTAGAGGTTCGGCGCGACGACATGCTCAACCGGGCCGAGCTCGCGGAGCTGTGCGTGGTCGGCCGCCTCCAGCGGGATCGGAGAGTGGACCCAGAGCCCTCCCGAGGGGAGGCGGACCACGGTCATGCGGGTGCCCAGGTGGAGCCCGAACATGGTCTGCGCTGCGGTCGCAGTCCAGACGTCCTCGTGAAGCTGCTCGAGGTGCACGTTCAGTCCTTGCCTACGCAGAAGACATTGAGCTGTTCAATCAGCGTGTTTTGCTTGTCGACCGCGGTGTGGATGCGATCGCGGGCGGCCTCGATGTCGGCGTCGAGGGTTGCCTGTCGGGTGAGGAAGGCCTGGTACGCCTTGGTGGTCGCGACGCGGACGGCGACGGCATTCGCAACCGGACCTTCGTGAAGCTCGAGGGCTTCGAGGCCCGCAACGTAGTCGCCCAGCAGCGTGACGAGCTTACTGGGCTCGGGGTTCTCTGGTTGCTCGCGCAGGACGTCGCCGACTGCGTTGCACGCGGCGGACGCGGACGCGCAGGCATCCAGGAGTCCCTGGCCGCTCTTCTCGAACGCCGACTCGACGCCGTCAGCCTGCTCCCGTTCTTTGGAGAGCGTCTTCATGAGTGCGGAGTAAGAGTGCGAGGCGTCCGAGAGGTCCTGTGCCGTCGCGGTGTAGGCCCGGGCCTGGTCTTTGAGGGCCTCGTCATCGATCTCGAGCGTGCTGATGTCTTCGACCACGTGGGCGGCGACCTCGCCCAGCGTCTCCATATCGGTGGCGAGCGTGTCGGGTGTGGTGCTTTGCCGGGACTCGATCTGCGCGATCTCGGCCCCGCGCTGGTTGGCAACGTCAGCGAGCTTGGTGCAGTCGCGCGCCCGCCCACAGGCCGGCGTGATTGACGCGATCAGCAGCAGGACGGGCAGGGTACGCGCGGCCATGGCCCCGAACATAGCCTCCCGAGCGCCCGGAGTTGGCGACACCAATAAAATCCGCCCCAGGACCGAACGGTTCTGTGACCTGCGGCATAGATGAGGTGGTGACGGCGGTGACGGCCAGCGACGAAGCGCTCACGCGCGCCGTTCGCGAGGGGGACATGGAGGCGTTTGACGTGCTCTACGCCCGCTACGAGGTCCGCTTGTTCGCGTACGTCCGTCGGTTTGTGACGGATAGACCCCGGGCCGAGGACGTCTTTCAGGAGGTGTTCATGACGGTCCTTCGCGACCGCACCTTCGATCCCTCGCGCGGTCGATTCGCCCCGTGGCTGTTCACCGTCGCGCGCAACCACTGCCGGATGGAGCATCGCAAGGGCAGCCGCGAGAGCCGGGCCCTGGACGCCTTACCGACTCCGGTTGCCGCGGCTGAGCCCGCGTACCTCGAGGCCGACCAGGTTCGCCTAGCGATGGACGCGCTGCCCGATGCTCAGCGCCAGCTCCTGCTGCTCAAGCAGGTCGCCGAGCTGACCTACCGCGAGATCGCGTCCGTGTTGGGTGTCGCCGAAGGCACGATCAAATCCCGACTTCACACCGCGACCTCGGCATTTCGAGCTCAGCTCGCCAAAGGAGAGACCCCATGAACTGCGACGACGCACTCGAGAAGCTGTCCGATCACCATCACGAGACCCTTGCCACCGGCGAGGCGGTCGCAGTGGCGGAACACCTCGGGGCCTGCGGCGGATGTGCACAGGCCTATTGCCGGCTGCAGGCTCAACTGCGCGGCATCGGCTCGGCGTACGCCGAGCGGCCATCTTCGGGGACTCGTGACGCGCTTCGAGCCGCTGTCGCGACCGAGTTCGCCGCCAAGCCTACTGGAGGCCTGCTCTCGTTCCTACGCCGGCCGGTTCCGGCCTACGGAGCGGTGCTCGCCGCAGCGCTCCCCTTGGTCGCGTGGTTGGCCCTGCGTCCCGCCGAGCCGAAGCCCATCGACGTCGCCCAACCTCCGGCGCCGGCTCGAATCCACGACTACGGCGCGACCGTGCCCCTGTTTGACCGCAACGTTTCCTAGCCCCCTGCCCGAAAGCCCCGATCATGAAGACCGAATTGCTCACTCTGGGAATGTTTCTCTTCGCTGCTTGCGACGTGCTGGTGGGATGCGATGCCGCGCCGACCGAAGATACGGCCGAGGTCGCGGCGTCGGCCGAGCTGGGCGGTGAACTCGACACGCTGGTCGCCAAAGCCACCCCCGGTCGCCACCTCATCGCGCCTGGAGGGGATGCCCGGGTGATGCCGGGCGCCAAAGAAGCGTTCGAGCAGGTGCGAACGTTGGTGCAGTCCAAGTACGTGGAGGGGCCGCTGCCTGAGGACGTGCTCTGGTCTGGCGCGACCGAAGGCATGCTTGCGCGACTCGTTCAGCTGCCGGAGCACCCCGTCAACGCGTTGCTCGACCCGCGCGAACTCGCCGAGCTGGAAGCGGGGACCAAGGGGTCGATCGTGGGCGTCGGGGTCGCGATTGAGATGGTCGCCGACGTCGTCGTGATTCGCGAGGTGATCCCGGGCAGCCCCGCGGCGAAGGCCGAGCTGCAGGGGGGCGACCGCATCCTTGGGGTCGACGGCACGCGGCTTCGAGGCATGACGTTGATGGAAGTTGTCGACCGTATCCGCGGAGATGCTGGCAGCGAGGTCTCGCTGTTCGTGCAGCGGGACACCGAGGAGTGGAATGAGGCGCTGGAGCGAGGCGCGGTGAAGTTCGAGACCGTGAAGGCGGAGCTCCTCGAGGGCGGTGTTGGCCTGCTGAAGATCACGTCGTTCGCGAAGCAAACCGCCGAAGAGGCCCGCGCTCATCTGGAGTCGATGTCCGAGCAAGGGATGACCTCGCTGGTCCTCGACTTCCGCAACTGCCCTGGCGGCTTGCTCGACACCGCGATCGATACGGCCTCGCTGCTGCTGCCGCCGGGCAAGGACGTTGTGGTGCTCGAACGCCGTGATGCCGAGGATGATGTTCGTCGTTCCGAGGGCACCACGCCTTGGCAGGGGATCAAGACGATCTCGATGGTCGGACCCCACACCGCGTCGGGGGCCGAGATCGTCGTCGAAGCACTGATGGCCGCGGACCGGACGGTGGTGATCGGTGAAGAGACCCTCGGCAAGGCGACCGTGGAGTCCATTCACGAGCTGCAGAATGGGTGGGCCCTGAAGTTGTCGATCAGTCGCTTCCACGCCCCGGGTTCGGACCGTGCGGTGGGCGAGGGAATCGTCCCCGACATTGCCGTATCC
>CAJXVA010000444.1 GCA_913061055.1 uncultured Pseudomonadota bacterium | reverse complement strand
CCCAGGGTGCGTCCGTCGAGTGCGACGATTTGGATTCCATCTTCGACGTTGACGCTCACTGCAGTCGAGCCGTGGGGCTCGAACACGCCATGCCCGAGCGGGATTCGTTCCGCGGGG
Organism: uncultured Pseudomonadota bacterium; assembly: GCA_913061055.1. GTDB lineage: Bacteria > Myxococcota_A > Polyangia > Nannocystales > Nannocystaceae > CAJXVA01. The sequence continues at coordinate 8,302 of CAJXVA010000444.1, read as the reverse complement.
CCGTCATCGTCCGCGAACTGAAGCGGAAGCGCTTCGACGCCGAGGTCCGAAGCGGTGAGGGGGCCAGCCCCATCGAACGAGAGAAGCGTGGTGTAGCCCGGTCCCGCAACGACGATGCGGGCGTACCCACCGTCGCTTCCAGGCAGAATCGTCCAGCTCAAAGGTGGGAGCGGCAAGGAAAGGTCACCGAGCCGAATGGGAGCATCACCAAGCCGCTGCTCGTCGTCGAGAACGTGCGCAAAGAGGCCGTACTGCCCGTCATCAGTGCACTCATCCGCAAGCAGCAGCGCCTCTTCCCTGTCGTCACCGCGCACGTTTGCTGCATGGCCAAGCACGACTCCGCATGGAGCGGGGGCCTCAAGCCACTGCAGCTGCTCGGTGCCCTGCCAGTCCGCGAGAGACTCCTCTGCAGGAAACTGGGCGTAGTGGAGGATGCTCCGCTCGCGAAACGGTTCCGAGAAAAAGAATGCATCGGTCTGCAGCCCAGGAATCCGAATGGGAAACAGAAGGTTGCCGTGTGCGCAGTCGAGGCCGATGAACTGAGCCGCGGGGGCCCCTGGCCCCTCGAAGGGTGTACGGAAAGGTCCCGAGGCGATGCTGCAGAAGCCAGCGCGGGCGCTGTAGTGCAGCAGATCGACTCGACCCTCGTCTGCGACGATGAGCTTGACGCGGTACACCACTGAATCGGGGCGATGGTATTGCCCGATGGCGTAGTAGCTCTCGGTCGAGACCGAGAGCTGCGCTCCATCCCAGTGGACCTGGTAGAACCCGCTCCAAGCCCAGAGGGAAAACCCAGGTTCTCCTTCGCCACCCGCGAGGACGCGGTACGGCTCGCCCTGGTCTGCCGCGGCCGAGACAGCGTGCCGCTCGAAGCACCACTCACCGTCCTCGAAGACACCGTTGCCGCACCCTGGTACGAGCGCACCGGTCGTGCTGTCGTCCGCGAGTTCCGAGCTGCTCGACGATGTCGTTGCGAGACCGGTCGAGCCTCCGGTTGTGTTCTGCGAGCTGGTGCCGTCCCCTGAGCCTCTGGAGTCTGCATCGCCCACTTGTGGCCCGCAGCCACAGAGCGCGGCAACAGCGAGTGTGACTCGCATCCAGGGCTGTGGAAGTGCGCGACTTGGCGGCCGTCGAAGCTTCACGCGAATCCTTCGGCCTTACTCATCGATCGAAATTCTACCAGCGATTCCACCGAGCCTCGATGTGAGCGCGAGTGTGCTGGTAGGCTTTTCAGGCTCAGCGAAAGCGAATCGGGCATTTCTGCCTGCTGCTGTCGCCAACCTTGTCTTGGTCGAAAACATGCGGCTCCAGGGTCGGTTTGCCTTCAGCAGGGATGGTGAGTCGGAGGTGCCCAGACTGGCACGTGCTCCAGGCCGAACGCTTCGCTCTCTTCTCCGTCCACGCGCCTGCGTCGTAGCACCCGATCGCCTGCGTCGTGGTCGTGGCCTCTAGCGCGGTGGCATCGAGGTTGTCGAGCACTGAGCAGCGAGGGTGTTTATGGCTGCCGTGCATGCCCGCCGTGATCACGACGTGTTCGGGGCTTACGGCCGTCACCCATTTGCGGCTGGTCGAGGTGGCGGAGCCGTGGTGCCCTAGCTTCAAGACCTCCGAGTCGAGGGCGGCCCCGTGGGTCTTCATCATCCAGGTCTCCGCGTCGGTGTACGCGTCGCCTGCCAGCAGGACGCCGAAGCCGGAGCGCTCAAGTCGCAGCACGATTGAAGCGTTGTTCTTTTGTGGACCGGTGGGGTTCTTGCTGGGAGCGTCGAGGCTTGCGGAGAGGACCTCGATGTCGACGTCGTCTCCACAGGCAAGGGCGGAGCCGTCGAATGGTTGCGCGGGGTACTGAGCATTGTGGGCCCTGAACCACCCCTCGGCTTTTTTGCCGTCGAGGTACGACGAGCGTCCGCCGACGTAGAGGTCGGAGATCTGGACCCCCTCGAGGGCGCCCTCGAGCTTGTTGTAGTGGTCGCTGTCGGCGTGCGTGACGATGACCCGAACCTCAGCGGCGTTCGAGACCAGCCCGGCAAGAATGTCCTCGAGTTCAGGGTCCGCTTGGCCGCTGCTCCCGCAGTCGACCACGATCGAGTCCCATTCGGGCACGCGACGTGAATGCAGTCACCTTGTCCCGCGTTGAGGAAATCGATCACGAGCGGGGGAGACGGAGGTGTGTCCGTCGCCTTGGTGGTCTCAGGCGTGACCCGGTCGATGTCGGTTGCCGCGGTGTCGGGAGGGGTCGCCCGCGGTCGAGGCGCGGGCTCAGGCGCTGTCGGCTCTGCTCCGCGGTTGCGGCAGGCCCCGAGGGTCGAAAGAGCAAGAGCGACGACGAGGAACTGGCGCACGCGCAGAGTCTACGCGGCGGGTCGTCGTGCAAGGCGAGCCTGAATGGAGCGGACGTGCTCTCGCAGGCCCGGAGGAGGAGTCCCGCATGATCCCGAGCGCCACTTCAACGCGCCAGCCTCGATGGTGAGCTCGCCACAGGCCACGTCTCCTCGGGCGTAGGTCAGGGTCGCGTTCGCGCCGTGCATTCGCACGACGCCGCGGGAAGAGGGGAAACGGCGCTTCTTCGAGGTGCGGGAGGCGAGAGCTTTGTTGGCCACGGCCTTGTGGTCGACCACGGGGAGGCGTCGTTGCACGAGAAGTGCGGATTCTCTTCCTTCTGGTCGCCCGTCGACCTGCGGGCCGGAACTGACGTAGCATCCGCACCATGAGTATGGGTGTGCTTGAAGCGTTTGTAGGCGAGATGACCGTGTCCGAGCTTTGCGGAAAGACGGGCCGCAGCGTGGACGAGCTGCTCGCCTTCTGCACAGGCTCTCAGCGACCCGCGAGGCCACCTGCGACTCCACAGGGCGCAAAGAAAAAGAAGGCCTCTCGGAAACGCGCGAACAGCCTGGACCGCGTAGGGCTCGAGGAGCGCGTCATGAAGCTCTTGGGTCGCAAGGGAAAGGGACGCGGCGGTCGCGAGCTCGCCGATGCGCTCGGCGTTCCGGTGCCGAAGGTCCGCGGCACGTTGAAGCGCTTGGCGGCTGCGAAGCGGGTTCGCTTCGCTGGCGAAACCAGAGCGCGTCGATACTGGGCAACCTGAGGTCTCCCCTCGTCAGACCGGTGCCCTGGCGCCCGATGCTACGCTCCGAGCGCTCGTGACGAACACTCCTCATGACGCTGTGTTCAAGGCGGTGTTCGAGCAGCCCGAGCACGCCGCCGCGGAGCTGCAGCACGTCCTCTCGGCCGACCTTGTCGCCGCGATTGACTGGTCGTCGCTCGTTCTCGAGCCCGGGAGCTTCGTCGACGAAGAACTCGCCGACCAGCACAGCGACCTGCTCTTTTCAGCAAGGGCAGCGGCGTCGGGGGAGCGCGTCCTCGTCTACCTCCTCTTCGAGCACCAATCGAGCAACGACCCGAAGATGGCGCTGCGCCTGCTCAGCTACATGGTCCGAATCTGGAGTCGGTTTGCGCAGACCCACCCCACCGAGCCTTTGCCGCTCATCGTTCCCGCGGTCCTCGCCCAGGTGCCCGGAGGGTGGTCGTCCCCTTCCCGCTTCTCGGAGCTGTTCTCGCCGGGTATCGGTGAGCTCGGCCGAGCCGTGCTGCCGGACTTCTCGTTCGCTGTGGACGACTTGCATGCTGCTTCCGACGACGAGCTTCGCCGCCGCGCGCTTGCCGACCAGGCCAAGCTGACGCTGTGGCTCATGCGGGACGCCCGAGACGGCGCAGCCCTTCTGCAGCGCATCGCAGACTGGGCGGAAATGCTCGAATCGCTGGCGCTGGCGCCAGGCGGCCAGGACGCGATGGCTCGACTCCTGCGCTACATCGTCCTTGTCTCCGACGACCTGCAACTTGCTCAGATCCGTGACATGCTGCGAGGGCGAGCACCCGCCGCAGAGGCCCTGACCATGACCATTGCTGAGCAACTCCGAGCCGAAGGACGCATCGAAGGCGAAGCCAAAGGGCGCGTCGAGGGCGAAGCCGCGGGAATCGCGAAGTCGGTTTTGATGATCATGACGGCCCGAGAGCTGCCTGTGGCCGACGCCGTTCGGCAACGGATCGAGGCGTGCTCCGACGTCGAGATGCTTGAGCACTGGCTTGTGCGGGCTGCGACGGCCGCCAGCGCCGAAGACATCTTCGAGGCGTAGGGGCTCAGCTTGAGGAACTCTCGAGCTTGAGGTCGCCGATCGCACTCGCCTCGCCTACTACGGTGAAGAGCGGCCGCTGACCGACAACGAGGACGAAGAGGGCAAGGCGCAGAACCGGCGCGTCCAGATCTACTTCTTCCACCATCGGAAGGATGAAGCGGACGAGGACCACCTGCGGCGGGTCTTTGGCTCGGAGCTCAAGTTCTCCGCGAGCGCCAAGCTCTCTGCGGGGAATCAGTAGTCGCTTGGCTTTCACGAGAAGGGACGACGATGCCGCTCTATCTCGCACGGGATGGTCTTGGGCCGCACGTCGTTCTTGTCGGCTGCCGCGTTCGAGCGCTGCAAAGAAAAATAACTTGATCGATGCGCGATGGTGTTGGGTGGTGCCGTGTCTCGGAAACGGATGTTTGTGGACGGAATGGCGCTCGGGTTTGGCCTCGTTTTACAGGCATGACACCACGGCCCATGAGCAAGTCCGACGCAGCCACTCTCGATGTCCTGGTCGAGGGCCTCGCCGAGCCGACGGCGAGCGAGGCCTCGTCTCGAACGCTGGGAAAGGACGAGGACGGGGTGATGGCCCTGAGCGTTGAGCGCGTTGGGCCTCGCAAGTACTCGCTGGCGCACTACTACAAGCAGAACGGAGACATGATGCGAGACCCTGACGTCGTGCTGTTTCGGGACGAACGCGGACGATGGTTCCCGGTCTCCTTCCGCCAAGACGGTGGAATGCCGGTCTATACGGTGGCCCTCGAGATGGACGCTACCGGCATTGTGGGGATGTATCGGCGCCGGTACGCCACCGTTCGGGACTTCGTGCGGCTGTGGCTGCGGAACCTCCGAGCGCAGCACGGGATCAAGTAGGGCCGCTTGATCAGCCGCTCAGCCGTCCGCGATTTCGTAGAACCAAGACTGGCTCAGGCGCTCGCCACGGAGGGTCGTAACGACGGGTCGGTCTGGCAGTGTTGCGCCGAATCGCCCGGTGTACACGCGGGACCAGTGCCTGAGGGTGCGGGTCGCACGGGGGCCGAGGTGGCGCCAATGCGATCGGCCGTCTCGTCCCGGAACTCTGATCCTGGCAGGGAGCACGGTGTCGTCGTCGATGGAGAGATGCTGGGCGAAGTCGACGGCTCCCCAGTCGAGATCCATCAGTCGAGGACGATCGAGAGTGGAGTGCGCGAGCAAGCTCTCGATGGTCTGGTTGCGAGCGTCGATGAATTGTCTCGCACGCGTTTTCGCCTCTTGGGAAAGCCGTTGTAGTTCGGCGAACTCGCTCGTGTTGTCCGTGTCTGAGTTGTCGTGGCGGACGGGGTGCAGGTCGTCAGGGGTGGGGGTGGGCAACGCGTCGAGGTTCCGTGGGGATATTCCTCTCTCGTACAGGTGGCGTGCCCAGCTGCGGAGTGTCTTGACCCTTCTGATGATGGTGGAGGCGGCGTCGTGTTCCCGCCGCGCTTCGATGTACTCGGACACGGCGCCTTGGGCGTGCCCGGCTCGAAGGAGTCCGAGCACGACGATTGCCGAGCGGATGTTGTCCCGATTCTTGGGGGCGGGAACATCCTCGTGGAGGATGAAGGCCGCGAAGTGGTGGAGGTCCACGTGGCGGCAGTCGATCGTGCGGGCGGCTCGGTTTCCAGACCATCCGCGCATCAGGTTGCCGATGGTTCGGCGGACACGGGGTGCTTGGAGGAGCTTCTTCTCAATGCTGAACTTCGGCTTGTGCGGCGCGGGTCGTAGGGGGGCGCTAGTGTCGGAGAGGTCGCGGCAGATGTGGCAGCGCCCGTGGCGTTGGGCTGCGGCGTGCTCGAGTGCAATGCCGCAGCGGCAGCGAGCGTGTTCTTCACCAGTTGGACTTCCTTGTCCGGTGGTGGTGTGTCGATCTGTCATCCGTCCCTTTCATCGGGAGTCATCGGCGAGCTCCGTCGCCTGTTTCTGAGGTAGGTTCACGCTGTTCTTGTCCACGCAAGCGCGGGCGGCCCCCGCGCAAGCGCAGGCTCAAGTTTGACTGCGCGAGCCATGCTTTTCTGGTCGACCGCGGGTGTAGTCCGTTGCAGAAAAGTATCCCGCGACCATCAAAAACCGCCGCAGCGGTGGTTTTTTGGCGTTTGAAGACCGCGTGCAGTGCGCTTAGAGAACTGGGCGGGAGCTTTTTCGAGTGTGTGGGGGAGGAATGGAAGAGGCGTGTCGGCGGTCGCAAAAAGCGCCGGTGTCCCTTGTTCACAGGGCGCCGTCGCGAGGACTCTTCGCAGCGCGAGTCCATCGTTACTCTTGGATGTGCGCGGAGCGAGCTGCACTGTGTGTTCAGTGGATCCGAAGCCCGTAGCATCCGAGGAGCTGGGTGAACTGCAGCTGCGCGTTGATGGGGACAGACGTCCGGAGTCCGGTCTGGAACCGTGCTTGGTCCTCTTCGGGAAGCTGCGAGAGTGCCGTCGTGAGGAGATTGATGTGGCGGCGGAACTCGGCTTCGTCGGTGCATGACAGGAGGGGCGAGATCGAGTTCCAGTGGTCGGGGGCAAGGTTGCGCTCGAGGGCGGCAATCGTGGACGCATCGAGGATCTCATGGAGCTTGCGAGCGCCGCGGCACAGCGAGGGGACTCGGTCTGCTCCTGACGTCTCGTCTGTTCCTGACGCTTCGTTCGTGTCGGAGGTTGTGGCGCCCGTGTCGGTGTTCGCGTCGTCGTCCGATGATTGTTGCGGTCCGGCGTCGTTGGAGGGGGTGCCTTGCTGCTGGTGCTGGTGGTAGAGGCTGGCGGCGGTCGCAAGCAGCTCCTGGATGAAGTTGGGGTTCTCTCGGATGAATGCCTGAACGGTTTGCTGCCGTTCGTGGGACATGGCGGCCTTGGTGTTGGCGACCATGGCGGCGTGGTGGGATTGGGCGCGTATGTGGAGCTTGGTGGTCTCGAGGTTGTAGTGCTCGGGTGGGAGAGTCGCGTGGGTGAGCGCCATCTCGACCAGCTCCTTGAATTTTTCGAGCATGCCCATGTTCTTGTCGGTGAGCTCGACGTAACGCTGGTGCACGTCGGCCTTCTCGACGCGAATTTGCTCGCTCCCCGCAGCGGTGTTGGCGACGAGCCGGTCGATCGTGCCGATGAGCTTGTCGATCGGTCCGATCGGGCGATCGAGTTCGTCGTCGTGCGTGGGCTCGTTGGCCGAGAGTTGGCCGAGGGCGGAGGCGAGGAACTTCTGTGATGGCCCGGGCTCGATGCTGCCGTCACGGGCGAAGAGCATGACGCGGGCTTCAAAGGTTCGGGCCCGGGGGAGTTCCTCATAGGCCTCTCGACACGCACGGACGACGGTGTCGGCGAGTTGCTTGGCCACGATTGCGCGTTGCTGTTGCGCCTCGTTCACGTACTGGAGAAGAAGCTTCTCGTCGCCGTCAATGCCTTCGTCCTCAATCGAGGGGGTGTAGCGGTCGTGATCTTCGACCGCGCAGTCGATCGACTGCGGGAGGCGCTGAAACGTTCCGCCGGGTTCGTGGAAGAGGAACTGGATCTCCGCGAGGCGTTGCCAGTGCGCGAGGAGTTTGGAGACCAGCTCGTTGCGAGCCTTCAGCGCGCGCTCGTGAAACGAGGCGCCCGGAGGGTCGGAGACGAGTGAAAACTGCATGACCACCTCAGCGTGAGGTGGTTTTTTGGGGGGAGCAAAAAGGGTCCGAATCGCGAGTTATGGTTCATAACCAGCGGCGTAGGGGCTTTCGGACGCATAACTTTTGCGAAGAACGTTGATAACCGCTCGCAAGGGGGCGTGGCTCTACATAACTTGATGAATTCGTTGCGCCGGAAATTCCGGTTTGGAAAAAAAATCGTAGTTGCGAGTTGCCTGCATCGCGCTCAAGCCGAGGAGGAGCGAGGTCGACGAGCCGCCGCACCACCCCGTGCCGGCAGCGTCGACGTGAACAACCACGTGTGCACGGGGAGGTGATGAGAACGATGGCAACAGCAACGATGGAAATGGCGCCGGTCCTGTACGACGAGCAAGACGTCGCGGAGATGCTGGACCGGCAGGGGCGGGACCTGAAACGGCGTCACAACAAAGAGACCCGGGTCATGCTCGATGACTTGATGGAGACCATCAGGAGCACGAAGCTTGCCCAGGTCAGCGGTGGGGTCGGTGGTGCTCTCGCACTGGAGGGCGCGGCTCAGGACGCCAACCTCTCAGAGCCGGTGGATGCCGTCGTC
>CAJXVA010000443.1 GCA_913061055.1 uncultured Pseudomonadota bacterium | reverse complement strand
CAGCGTCAGATGTGTATAAGAGACAGAAGCAGGCCCGGGCTCGACCGGCCAACCCGCGTCCCGGGGGCTGAGCGGATCGTCGCGGTCGGGGATGTCCATGGGGACGTCGCCGCAACGCGGCGGGTGCTCCGGCTCGCCGGGGTGATCGACGCTGCCGATCACTGGAGCGGCGGGACCACGGTGTTCGTGCAGACCGGCGATCAACTCGACCGTGGGGACGACGAACAGGAAATCCTCGACCTTCTGACGCGGCTGGAGTCGGAAGCACAGGCGGCCGGTGGTGCCGTTCACATCCTCAACGGAAACCACGAGCTGATGAACGCGGCGGGGGACTTTCGGTACGTGACCCCAGGGGGCATGACCGACTTCGCCGACGCGCCGGGGGTGGACGTGACGGACGCCCGCGTCCGAGAGTTTCCAGAGGCGCTTCGGTCTCGGGCCGCGGCATTCCTGCCGGGCGGAGCGTATGCCAAGGTCCTCGCGACTCGAAACACCGCGGTCGTCGTCGGCGACAGCGTCTTCGTCCACGGCGGGGTGCTGCCCAAGTACGCACCTAAGCTGCAGTCGCTCAACGAAGCTGGACGCCGGTGGCTCTCGGAGGGCGGAGCCCCTCCGGCTGAGCTGATGGCACCGGACGGTCTCGTATGGCTTCGGGACTACTCGGTACCCGAGCCGACCGCCAAGGCCTGCGCCGACCTCGAGGCCGCCTTGGCCGAGCTCAAGGTGACGCGCATGGTTGTCGGCCATACCGTGCAAGCCCGCGGCGTGACGTCGGCCTGCGAGGGCAAGGTCTGGCGCATCGACGTTGGGATCGCCAAGCACTACGGAGGCAAGCCGGCCGCCCTCGAGATCAAAGGGGACCAGCTCACGGTGTTGGTCGAGTAGGTCGGGTCCCGAGCGGGTTCACACGCACATCGAGCATTCGTTCTCAGCGCACTGAGCGTAGTCAAAGAAGCTCGCGAAACCCCCGACTACGCGTCGTCCCACTTGATCTGGCCGGCCCGCGCGATGGCGAGGGCCTCGCAGCGCAGCACCTCGACGAAGCCTTGGCTGCTCTTCGGGTCGAGACCGTCGGAGGCTTCCATGCTTGCGTCCGCGGGGTTGTACAGCGACGCGTCGCAGTCGGTCAGGCTCTGGAAGTACAGGTTGCCTTTGTACAGGCCGAGTTTGACGGTCGCGCTCGCGTGGGAAGCCAAGACGTCGATACCCGCCATCGCAGCGCGGCCACCAGGGTCGTACAGCCGCGCGTCGTAGATCTGCTCCGCGACGAGCCGCGACATGCTGTGGAACAGCCCGGTCGAGCGTCGGTCCATCGTCGTCTGGTAGACGGCACGCAAAGCGAACCCCAGTAGCTCGAGCCCAGGTGCTTCGTACACGCCGCGGCTCTTGGTTCCGATGATGCGGTTCTCGAGGGCGTTGCTCAGGCCGATGCCGTTGCGCCCGGCGATCTCGTTGGCTCGCTGCATGATGTCGAGGGCGCCGCCCTCTTGGCCGTTGATCGAAACGCAGCGGCCACCTTCGAAGCGCAGGGTCACGTCTTCGGTGCGGTCGGGCGCGTCGTGGGGCCACACGCACATGATCGGGTCCACGATCAGGCAGCTGGTGGTGAGCTCTTCGAGATCCTCGGCTTCGTGGCTGAGACCGGCGAGGTTGGCATCGGTGCTGTACCGCTTCTTGGTGAGCTTGGCCTCGATGCCCTTCTCTTGGAGGTACTCGGCCATCTGCTTGCGGCCGGGGAACTGCTCGAGCAGTTCCGGATCCCGCCACGGCGCATACACGCCGAAGTCGGGTGCAAGGGTGTTGGTGTAGCGCTCGAATCGGATCTGGTCATTGCCGCGTCCGGTGGCACCGTGAACGAGGACATCGCAGCCGTGCTCACGCATCGCACCGAGGAGTCCTTTGACGGTCACCGCTCGCGCGATGCCGGTCGTGTTCCAGTAGCCGCCGTCGTACATCGCCTGGGCGCGCACCATCATGAAGCACGCCTCCGCCATCTGAGACTTGAGATCGACGATGACCGTCTCGGCGCCCGCCGGCTTCATGCGCTCGCGAACGTCCTCGATGTTGGCCTCGTCGGGCTGCCCGAGGTCGGCGGTGAAACCCACGACGTCGCAGCCGGCCTCTTTGAGGCGCAGCGTGACCGTCTTGGAGTCGAGTCCGCCCGACACGCAGATGCCAAGCTTCTTTCCGTGGAGATCCGAGAGACGCACGATGACCGGAGCCTACGCGTCGCAGCGTGAGCGCGCTACATACTTATGCGGACGATCTTGTTTTTATGCACTTTTATCTCGTGAGTATGCACGTCTTGGACGCGTGCACCCGCGCGACTGCGGTGCTCGAACCGTCGGTCTGGGGAGACCGACCGCTACGCGTCGAGGACCGTGAGTCGACCGCGAGAACTGGGGGCGGTTCGCTCCACGCCGGGATCGAGCAGATGGCTTGGCCGGACGTTGCGGAGCGCGTTGAGCATCACCGAGCGCACGTTGGGGTTGTCCTGCTCCAGCTCGGTGAGCATCTCGCCCATCTTCTCGCGGCGCAGTCCCGCCTGCGAGCCGCACAAGTTGCACGGAAGGATTGGGTAGCCGGCCTCTTTGGCGTGCTCGATGATCTCCGACTCCGGCGACTCGATGAGCGGCCGAATGACCTCGAAGCGTCCGTCGTCGGTCGTGTAGATCGCCGGCATCGCTTGCAGCTTCCCCGAGTAGAACAGGTTGAGCATCAAGGTCTCCAGCGCGTCGTCCCGGTGGTGACCCAGGGCGAGCTTGTTGCACCCGAGCCGCTCGGCGGTGTTGTAGAGGATGCCGCGGCGTAGTCGGGAGCACGGGCCGCAGTAACTCTTCCCTTCGTCGACCACCCGAATGACCGTGCTGTAGGTGTCTTTCTCGACGATCTCGAAGGGGGCAGAGAATCGCTCCAGCCAGCCGCGCAGCGGCGCGCCATCGTAGCCCGGTTGGCCCTGGTCGAGGTGCACCGCTGTGATCTGAAACTCGAAGGGGGCCCGCTTCCGGGCTTCCCACAGCAGGTCCAGCAGCGTGTAACTGTCCTTGCCGCCGGAGACGCAGACCATGATGTGGTCGCCAGCCTTGATCAGTCCGTATGCGGCGATCGTCTTGGTCATCGACCGGCCGAGGCGTTTTCGTGCAGCGAACATGGCGGGTCTCAGGCTCCAAGCACCGAAACGGTGACGACGCGCTGGTGCGGCTGGGCGCGGTGTTCCCAAAGGTAGAGCCCCTGCCACGTCCCCAGTGCCGCTCTTCCGGCCGCGATCGGGAGGTTCAACGAGCTCTGGGTCAACACCGTGCGGACGTGGGCGGGCATGTCGTCGGGCCCCTCGGCGGTGTGGCGAAACAACGGGTCGCCGTCGGGCACGAGGCGCTCGGCAAAGGCTTCGAGGTCGCGCCGTACCTGAGGGTCGGCGTTCTCGCAGAGGATCACCGACGCACTGGTGTGGTGCACGAAGACGTTACACAACCCCGTGTCGGCTCCGGCGCGTCCGACGATCGCTTGGACTGCCGCAGTGATGTCTGTCGTGCTCCGACCCGATGTTCGCAGCTCGAGGCGCTCGGCGTGGTGATGCATGCCGAGCCCTACTTCTGGAACTTGGTCTTCCACTCCGCGTAGGGCATGCCGTACAGCCACTCGCGGGTCTCTTCGAGCTCGACTTGCGCGCCACGTTCTTGGGCGGCGGCCGTGTACCACTTGCTCAGACAGTTCCGACAGAACCCGGCCAGGTTCATGACGTCGATATTCTGCACGTCCGTGCGGGACTGCAGGTGCTCGACGAGGTGTCTGAACGCGGCGGCTTCGACCTGGGTGCGAAGCGCCTCGTCTTCGATCGGAGTCTTGCTTGGCATCGGCCCAACCGTATCGCACAACCCCGGCAGTGATGCGAGGGCGCCTCGAGCAGGTGCGTGCCGGAGGCGAGCACATCTCTCAAGAGCCCGACAGGGGTGGAGCGAAGGCGGCTTCGCTTCGCCGCGGGAGGCGGTCTTCGAAGGCGAGCGAAGCGAGCTGGAGCCCGACAGGGCGAACCGTTCGGGGTGGAGCGAAGGAGGCTTCGCCTCCGCAGCGGGAGGCGGTCTTCGAAGGCGAGCGAAGCGAGCAGGAGCCCGACAGGGCGAACCGTTTGGGGTGGAGCGAAGGAGGCTTCGCCTCCGCAGCGGGAGGGGCCTTTCGAAAGGCCCCTTGAAACCTAGAAAAACACGCCGCGAACCAGCGTCAGGGGCTCACGCTTGAGCGTGCGCCAGGTGAAGTCGACCAGCACGCGATCGAAGTTCTCTCGCGGGAACTCTTCGAACTTCGCGTTGACCGCCGCCTTGGACAGCCCGAACCGAAGCAGCCCTCGGGCGTGCTCGATCTTCACGGCCTGTCGAAAGCAGTCGGCCGCCTGACCAAGGCCCGGCACGGCCAGCAAACGGTGGTTGTAGACGAGGCACTCTCGGAGCGTGGTGGGGTCGACCTCGCCGAGATCGATACCCTTCGTCTCGCGCTCGAACAGGGCGAGCGAGCGCTGCAGGTAGTTGTGCCCTTGATCCTGCTCGCTGACGATCCCCAGGTCGTGCCACATCGCGACCGTGTAGGCGACGTCCGCGGGCATCTCCACACCGCGCTGAGCCATCAGCATCGACGCGAAATGGAACAGACGCTTGCAGTGGTTTCGGAAGCCGTCGCCTTCGTACGGGCTGACGGCGTCGAAGACGGCGTCCGCGTGGGCGCGCAGATCCAGTTCTTGCAGGGGCTCTGGCGCGGGATCTCCGGCGGGCGTCTCGAGAACTGCAGCGGTCGCACTCACCCGATAGGGTGTACCGCTGCCGGATCGCGTACGCAAACCGAGGGGCCGGCGCCTTTTGCCGGCGCGAGGTCACACGTTGCCCCGCTTTGCGCACTCACGCGCTAGAAGCGGCCGCTGACGGCCATCCCGGTCCCGTGCCGCTCAAACGTCGGCACGACCGAGTACTTCTTGTCCTTCTTGCGCTTCTTCTTCTTGTACTTCTTCGAGGTGAGCACCAACACGGTGACGCCGACACCTGCGAGGACGAGGCCGGTGGGGACGCCGACGAACGCGAGCAAGTTCGCGCGCTCACCTTTCTCGGCGACCTCGTCGTACTCGGCGCCGTAGACGGTGGAGTGCTCGGCGGTCTGCTGGTGGCGAACGCCGAGCGCAATGCCTGCGGCTCCGATACCGAGAGCGACCGCACCCGCACCGATGAAGACGGCCCCGGTGATCTTCGCCGCGCGCCCGGTCTTGCGCTTGGGGGGCGGGGCGCCTTCCTTCTCCGGCTTGGCCGCGGCAGCCGCCTCTTCGGCTTCGATCTCCTCGATCAGCAGCTCGGAGTCTTCGACCAGTTCCTGCGCGCGCACGATCAGGGCCGGGATCTCCGTGGCCTCGACCAGTCGGAAGTTCTTGTCTGCGGAGCTGTCGAGGTGGAAGTAGAGGATGTCGAGCGAGATGCGCGCGCGCTCGATCGAGGCCTCGGCCAACTCCTTGTTCCGCGATTTCTCACCACCGGTGAGGTAGGCCTCTCCAGCGTCGAGGTAGAGAACCGGATCGCCAAGCTCGGCGGCCGCATTGTCGAACTCAATGCCTGCGGCGATCGATTCGCCCGACTTTGCCAGGGCATTCCCGCGGACCTCGGCGGCCGCGCGTTTGGTCGCCGCATCCGAAGGCGTCACCTTGGGTCGCTTGACCCTGTAGATGCCCATCGACGGGGTTGCCGCGAGCGCCGGAACCGACGTCCCGACCATGGCGAGGGCGATCACACTCGCCGAAAGCATGTCGCGCAGGGGTCGGCCTCGGAAGCGCATGGCAGGCATCACCTTACCGTAGGTGCCTCAGCGTTGCCGGATGTTGTCTGCCGACGTCCGGCGCCGTCCGGCGTGTGGATGTTGTAGTGCGAATTGCAGAACAGACGCGATGTGCGGACGGTGCGCGGGAGGTGGACCCTGATAGGATGTACATCGATGGATCGGGTCCTCGCTGCGTTGGTGCAAGTGTCCGAGCGCCTCGCCGTTCCAGGGCCGCTCGACGAGGCGTTGCGGGTTGTCACCGATCTCTCGCTGGACTTGTTTGGGGCCACGCATGCGTCGATCCGGGTCGTCGACGGGGCGGCGCTGCTCCGATCGGTCGCCCGGAGCGGGGCCGGCAGCAACGACCCCGCGCAGATCTTCAAGAAAGGGGAGGGGCTGATCGGCTGGGCCGTCCAGCACGCCCAGCCCGTCCGCGTCTCCGACAGCTCCGTCGACGCTCGTTTCGCACGCCGCGAGGACCGTAGCTTCGAGGCGTGTTCGGTGATGTCCGTCCCGCTGGTCGCCGGCGAGCGGGTGCTCGGCGCGTTCTCGGTATCCTCGCCTCGGCGGGGTGCCTTCTCAGATCAACACGAGCAGATCGGCGTGGTCCTTGCCCATGCGGTCGGCCAAGCGTTGCGGTGTGCAGAACTCGAACGTCTCGCGACCACGGACGCCCTGACGCGCGCCTACAACCACAGCTATCTGGTCCCGGCGCTCTCCAACGAGATGAACCGAGCGCGCCGCACCGAGGGCGCGATGTCGGTGTTGCTGATGGACCTCGACAAGTTCAAGTCGGTGAACGACGAGCACGGACATGCCGTGGGAGATCAGGTGCTGTGTCGCTTCGTCGACGCCGTGCGAGGCTGCGTGCGGTCGATGGATCTGATCGTCCGTCGCGGCGGCGAGGAGTTCGAGCTGATCATGCCCGACACGGGCGCGGTCGAGGGCTATCGGGTGGCCGAACGCATTCGCGAACGACTGGCTTCGAGCCCGCTCGTCGTGCGGGACAACCTCGTCGTCCGACAGACGGTCTCGGTGGGGTTGGCGACATGGGACGGCCAGGAGAGTCCCGCCGCGTTGGACCAGCGGGCAGACAAGGCGATGTACGAAGCCAAGCGCCGCGGTCGCAACCGGATCGTGATCGCTCCGACGCCCCGCTCGAAGAGCACCGCTCCGGCCGCGGACCACTCCGAGCCCTCGCCCGGCTGCTAGAGCTTGCGGACGCCCACGTCGTCGAGCAGGTAGTCGACGACCGCGCGCTGCATCTCGATGCGGCGGGCTTCGTCGAACTCCATCCAGGTCTCGATGCACAGGCCGACACATCCACACGCATCCACGATGATCTCGGTGGATGAGGTCGCGACCGGGAAGTACTGCGGATCGAAGTGCTCTTGCTCGCCCGTGAAACGAGCATTGAGGCGCTCGAGGACCCGGTCGATGATCGGGGGGCGCGGCTCGACGCCATAGACGATCGTCTGCCCGAACGAGGGGTTCACCGCGGGGTCGTACCGCTTCCAGCTCTCGTGCAGTGTCGCGACCAGGGCCGGCTTCTCGTCGAGCATCAGGTCGAGGAAGCGGCGGGCAAGTCGGTACTCGGGCTCGGGCGCGTCCGCGTTCCCTGGAAAGCAGCGGTTGAGATCGAGGCCGCCCTCGGGCATGCGCTTGCGGGCTCGGTATGCCGGCGGGTTCATCACCGGGACCACGATCAGCCGACCATGGGTCGGGCGAACTCCTTCTTCGAGCATCTCTTGGAGCGCGTGGACGCCGGCAACCTCATCACCGTGAATGCCCGCCTGGATGACCGCAGTGGGTCCCGCCGCGTCCGCATCGAAGACGTGCACAGGAAGGGTTGGCGTGAACCAGTGGACTCCGGGCGTCAGCGGCACGGGCGGACTACAGCACATCCACGCGCTTCAGGCGAGGTTCACTTGGCCTGGGCGCGAGCATCCTCGGCGGACCCGCGCGTCTGCCGAGAGAAGTACACGCCACTGAGAAAAAACGCGCTCGTGCACGCGACCGCGGTCGCGTAGGAGAAGCCGCGGAAGAAGTCGAGCCAGCTCAACTGCGCCCCGCCGAAGTTCTTGAACAACAGCAGGCCGACCGATCCTGCGTACCCGAACGCATCGGTCACGTAGATCATGAACACCGCCGTTCCCACCGCGCCCGTCGCTGCGATGAGGCGGTCGAACAGCACGCAGCCGTAGGGGACATAGGCGAGGTACAGGCCTACGCCGAGGGCGACCATCCAGACCGCGCCGGAGATGATGCCGAGGTCGAAGAGCAGCGTGGCGCCGCCGATCAGCACGGTCCCCGCGGCCATCAGCCCATGGATCGCGAGCAACGCGGTCCGGTTGCCCTTGATCTTATAGATGGATGCGAGCGCGGCCATCACCAGCAGCGCCACCGGAAGTTCCGACGCGGTGAACACCGCCGGCTTGTCCCCCCAGCCCAACGCCGACCAGATCTCCGCCGCGAAGTTGTCGCGGAAGTCCCGGTACGCGGTGAGGAACATGTACAGGCCGGTGAGCGTGACCAGCCCGAACGTGAACCGCCCGATGAACGCCCGACGTTCGGGCCCTCGCATCGGTCGCCGCACGGTGCGGGCGCTGTCTCTTATACACATCTGACGCTGCCGACGAGCGATCTAGTGTAGAT
>CAJXVA010000442.1 GCA_913061055.1 uncultured Pseudomonadota bacterium | reverse complement strand
TCTACACTAGATCGCTCGTCGGCAGCGTCAGATGTGTATAAGAGACAGGAAACAAGGTCTTCGCGTCTTCATCGGCAAGGCGCGCTGTCTTGGGTGCCACAGCGGTCCGAACTTCACCGATGGGCAGTTCCACAACACCGCGGTCCCACAGGTGGGGGAGCACGTCGAGCCGATGGATGACGGTCGGGCAGTTGGTCTGACCATGGCGCTCGAGAGCCCTTTCAACTGTGCGGGCCGATGGAGCGACCACCCGAACAAGAGCGAGTGTGCCATCAGCAACGTTGGCGATGGGGAAGGGGAGCTGGGGGCGTTCAAGACCTCCTCACTCCGAGAAATCGCGCATCGGGCCCCGTTCATGCACACCGGGGGCGTCGCCACGATCGAGCAGGCGATTCAGCACTACGACCTTGGTGGTGCGGCCCCCGGCTTGTTCGCGGGCCAACGTGACGAGCTGATGCGCCCGATCGGGCTGTCCAGTCCGGACCGGACAGCCCTGGCGGCATTCCTCCGCGCCCTTGGCGGTGAGCCGCTCCCCGAATCGATGCTCGAGGACCCGCGATGACCGATCGAGAGACGCCGATGAACTCCGCCCTCTTCCGAACATCTTTCTCCCTACTCGCCGCATTGATGATGGCGGTGCCGGGCTCGGTGATGGCTGCACCCGTGGCGTCCGCATCGGACACCGCGGCGGCGAGCGATGCTCGGAGCGAAGCGGAGGCCGCATTCGACGATGAGCGCTATGATGACGCGGCGGCGGCGTTCGAGCTGGCCTACGCCACCGCGCCGCACCCCACCGATCTCTTCAACCTCGGTCGGGTGCGGGAAGAACAAGGGGCACTGGCGGCCGCACTGGAGCACTACGAGGCGTTCGCTGAGCAGCCACGATTGAGCTTGGCACAGCGCGATGCGGCCGCCGAACGCATCGAAGTCCTTCGCAAGCTTGTCCAGCCTGAGCCCGCCTCGGCGCCCGCGCCCATCGCCGCTCCCGTGCAACCCACCGACACCGGGCCCGCCAAAGGCAACGCTGGCCGCCCTCTGATCATCAGCGGGGCGGTGTTGACCGGGGTTGGCATGTTGACCGCGGTCGCCGGGGGCGTCGGATTTGGGCTGGTCGCACGTCGCAACACGGAGTCGCTCGACCGGCTGTCCGGCGGAGAAAACCCGACCCGCCTCACACTCGCCGAAAGCGAAGAACTCCATGCGCAGGGGCGAAACGCGGAGGCACTGCAGATCACATTCTTGGCCGCCGGATCCGCCGTCGCACTGGCCGGTGTCGCGCTGCTCGCCGTCGGCATCCGTACGCAACGAGACGCTCGGCGCGCCTCTGTCACTCCCGTGGCCGGCCCCGGCTTCGCCGGCGTGTCCTCGCGATGGAGCTTCTAGGAGATCGAACACCCATGACTCGCTTCAACCCCCGTTTCCGTGTGCCCACTGCCACCCGGAGGACCCATCCGCTGCTCGCGTCCCGGGTTCTCTTTGGCGCCCTGGGCCTCGCGCTTGGCGGCTGCTACGGCGGCGCGCTCAACCCCTCGCTGAACGAGATCTACGTCTGCGAGGAGGATGACGAGTGCGCTGTGGGTAGCCGTTGTCTGAGCAACGTGTGCACGATCAGTGCCGAGGATCAGGACCCGGCCCTGCAACTTCTCAGCCCCGCCCCGCTGGAGGTGTTCTCGACCGAGCAAGGGGGCGCACTCCCCATCGCGGTTGCGGGCGCTCGCCTGCTGCTGACCTCGCAGCCCGACGGGGACTCCAACGCGGGCTACATCGAGATCTCGATCGACGGAGCCCTCACCGACACCATCACCGCGGGGGAGCTCGAATCCGGCATCGAAGTCGGGACGGTGGCGATGCCCTCCGAGCCGGGTCTTCATCACATCACGTTGGTGGCGCGCCGGGTCAACGGTGAGTTGTTCGAAGGATCTCGGGCGCAAACAAGCACCGGATTCTGGGTCGACGATGGTCGCGAGCACATCGGGATTCTTTCCCCGCCGCCGGGCGAGAAGGTGCCACTGGGCGACGGCGAGAACCTCACCGTGGAGATCGTCTCGCTCAACTTCACCATGGTGAACCCCGGTTTCGTGTCCCCAACCGAGGTCACGGAACCCGGCCTCGGCTATGTGCATCTGTACCTCGATGCCACGCTGCCGGGCTGCTTGCCCTCCTGCAACTTCGAACACCAAAGCGCGATCATTCCCGCTGGACTCTCGCGGGTCAATCAGATCACCGCCGAGCAAGCCGTCTTGTTGCCCAGCGAACTCGGGA
This sequence comes from uncultured Pseudomonadota bacterium, assembly GCA_913061055.1. Lineage (GTDB taxonomy): Bacteria > Myxococcota_A > Polyangia > Nannocystales > Nannocystaceae > CAJXVA01. The sequence goes on along the minus strand of CAJXVA010000442.1, from coordinate 6,191 downwards.
CGGTCCAGGTTCAGGTGGTCGCGCAGACGCTCGCCAACACACCTTACCTTCGGGACACGGTGGAGGGGGACTTTGTCTTTCACAGCGTCCCCGTGCAATCGACGGTGGAGGTGGGCCCGTGAGACCCGTACCGAAGCTCTGCGTCGTGCTCATCCTTGGTGTGGTCGGATTCGCCGGCTGTGCTGAGCCGGAGCGGACCGCCCGCACCGAGGCGAGCGGCGATGACGAGGGAGGCGTGCCCTCCGTCGAGTTGTCGTCCGAAGAGGTCCTGGCGGAAGCCATGGGTTTTGAGGACAACCTGATCCGGCTCAGCGAGACGGCGGAGCAGTCCGAGACCCACGCGGATGCGGCGAGCGTGTTCGTCTGGGGAAGTGCGAGCGTCGCCGACCTCTACCTGTCGATCGATCCCGACGACCCCACGCAGTCGGTCGACTTTCCCGTTGGGACGATGTTCGTCAAGGAACACTTCGACGAGGCTGGCGACCGGGCTGGCCTGACGGTCATGTACAAGGGTCCCGAGGGCTACAACCCAGACGCCCGCGATTGGTTCTGGGCACGGGTTCGCGGCGAGGAGACCACGCACGCGGGACGCGTGGAATGGTGCAGCGACTGCCACAACGCCGCCCACAACAGCGACTTCGTTGTCGGATTCGGGAAGAGCCCGTGAGCGCCGCAGCGGTTCAGAAACAGGTCGCGACGGAGACGGGGCTGGTCGGCCGTCTCATCGCAGAGCGGTACCGGGTGCTCGAGGTCATCGGGCGCGGTGGCATGGGTGTCGTGTTCTCCGCGACCGACGAACACGGGGGACCCGACGTCGTCATCAAATTCCTCGCCGCCGAATGGACTGGAGACCCCGATGCCGCTGCGAGATTCGAGCGAGAAGCACGGCGACTCAGCGCGCTCCAGCATCCCAACATCGTGCGCATGCGGGACTACGGTCACGACGAAGGGCGCGCGTATCTCGTGCTTGAGTTCGTGCGCGGCCAGCCCCTCACGCAACGTCTGCGAACCGCTACCCGACTGTCGCTGCAAGAATTTGTGCCGATCGCGGCACAGATCCTCAAGGGCGTTGGGCATGCGCACTCTCGCGGTGTGGTGCTGCGGGACATCAAGGCATCGAACGTGATGGTGTGCGACCGCAAGGGGCGGTCGGACTTCGTCGTCCTCCTGGACTTCGGTCTCGCAAAGAGGCTGGAGGGAGAGACGCCGATCACACGAGAGCACGTGATGGGGACGGCGGGATACATCGCTCCCGAAACGCTCAGCGGGGAGAAGACCGCCGGGCTGGGCTCCGACGTGTACGCGCTCGGGGTGTTGTTCTGGACCATGCTCGTCGGGACGCCGCCGTTCGACGCCGAGGACGAAGCGGCGGTTCTGTACAAGACCGTCCACGAACCGGTGCCCGACCTCCAGGAGACCCTGGGTGAGGACGCAGCGCTCCCCAAGCGCCTCGCGGCTCTGATCGAGCGGTGCCTCTCCAAGTCGCCAGGTGATCGACCGAAGGATGCGAACGCGATTGTGGAGGCGTTGATCGACGCTGTGCCGGCGCGAATGTTCCGCTTGCCGCGGGTCCCAGGCGCGGCTCCGACGCACCGAGGCGAGGGGAACACTGGAATGATCGCCCTGACAGGACTGGACCCGAGCGGGAAGCACCCGATCCTAGCCGCGCGCGTGGAGGAGCCTGCGAAGAAGCGTCTCGGATTGTGGGTTGGGTTCGCGGCGCTTTCATTCGCTGCGGGAGCAGTGGCCTTCTTTCCGTCGTCGCCCGAGGTGCCGGACACGGTCGTCTCGACGGCACCGGCGGAGATTCGTGAGGCGGCGTTGTCCCCTGCGGAGCCCGCCGCACAAGAGGATCCGGCAGACACGCCGCCGCTTCCCGACGCTGAGCCGGCGGCCGCCGTGGATGCACCGCGCTCCACGGTGCTCGAGCCCCCGGAGCGCCCGCGTCCTCGAACGCGACGCAGAGCGAGCGGAAGACGTTCGGGCCAGCGTCGGGCGCCCGCACCCTCTCAACCTGTGGAGCCGGCGGAACCTGTTGCCCCTCAGGAGCCAGCCGCGTCCGCAGCCCCGGAAACTCCGCAGGCGCCCGAGCCAAGTGTGGGGGAGCCCAAGCAGCCGGCGCTCCTGGAGAAGGCCGAGGAGGCTCCGCGCTCGTCGATTGTGGCGGCGTCGGCGGAGCAGCCCTCCGACCGTGGTGCGCTGATGCGGGCGGACGACTCCCCCAAGCATGCTGCGCCCGCGCTGATGAAGCCGGACTGAGGGCCGAGATGCGCGAGGCCGGATTCAGCCTCGTGATGGGGCGAAGCGGCGCGACACGGCAACCGCGATCACGCTCAGCGAGCTGGCGGGCATCAGCAGCGCGGCGACGAGCGGACTCATCGTACCCAGCCCGGCGAGCGTCACGGCAATCGCGTTGTAGGCCAGGGAGATGCCAAGCGTGATGCGAATGGTCTTGACCGTGTTGCGGGCACCGTCGAGCAACTCGAGCAGTGCGCTCAGGTCGGGGCGGCCGAGGTAGACCGGGGCGGCGCGCATGCTGGCTTCGGCGCCATTGCGGACGGCGACGCCAACTGTAGCGGCCATCAGCGCTCCACTGTCGTTGACACCATCACCGACCATCACGGTGGGGCCACTGCTCTCGCGCTTCTCGACGATGCGAACCTTGTCTTGCGGGAGCAGGCCGCCGCGGCAACTCTCGGGGTCGAGTCCGAGCTGGATGCCCACGCTTCGGACGACGCTGGGGTGGTCACCCGAGAGAATGCCGACCGACCATCCTCGCTCACGAAGGGCGTCGACGGTCGCCCGTGCATCGTCACGAATGGGGTCGCCCAGCGCACAGACGCCAACAACCTGGCCGTCACGAGCCACAAACAGCGGGCTGTGCCCCTCGTGGACCCATTCGGTGGCCGGCTTCATGAAGGCGTCGGGGATCGGCGCGCCGCATGCTTCGGCCACGAATCCGGCGTGTCCGGCGACCAGTCGGTGCCCGTCGACCGTGCCCATCACACCGCCGGTTCCTGCTTCGGCATTCCCACGCGGGAGCGTCAGCCCCAGGCGCTCGGCGTGCCGCACGACCGCCGTGGCGATCGGGTGCACAACCTGGGTCTCCAGCGCGGCCAGGCGAGCGAAGTCGGTATCGTCGCCATGCCAGTGCACGACGGTCATCTCGCCTTGGGTGATCGTCCCGGTCTTGTCGAGCCACAGTCGCCCGGGCTTGCTCAGGTGTTGAAGCGCCTCGCCGCCCTTGACCAGGATCTTGCGCCGGGCCGCACGTCCGAGGGCGACGCTGATCGCCAGGGGGGTGGCGAGTCCGAGCGCGCATGGGCACGCGACGATCAACAGCGCGACGGTGTGGTCAACGGCGACCGACGCATCCAGGCTGAACCAGGCTGCAAACGTGATTCCGGCGGCGAGCAGGACGTACGCGACGAACCACCCCGCGATTCGGTCGGCAAAGCGGACGATGGGCGCTCGTTCGCTCGAGGCCCGCTCGACCTCCTCGAGCACGCTGCCGATGCGGGTTGCGGCACCCACCGCGCGCACGCGCAGGCGAATGACCGCGCCCAGGTTTGTCGTTCCGGCTGCCGCGTCGTCTCCGACCCGAAGCGTCACTGGGACAGACTCACCGGTGAGGACGCTTTGGTCGCACGTGGTCTCGCCACCGATGACCTCGCCATCAGCGGGGACCACGTCGCCGACACGAACCTCGACTCGGTCGCCCACCACCAAGACGTCGCCCGGGACATCGTGCACACCATCGTCGTCGACCCGGTGGGCGATACGCGGCGTGACGCGATAGAGCACGTCGAGCGCTGACGCGGCGCGGTCCTGCTGGCGAACCTGCATCCAGCGGCCCAGGAGCAGCAGGAACACCAGGACGCTGAGCGTGTCGAAATAGATCTCGCCTCGGCCCAGGACAGTGTTGATGAGGCCAGCGATCCCGCCGATGGCCAAGCCGAGCGCGACCGGTAGGTCCATATGCGGGCTGCGGCTGCGGAGGGCGGCCAGCGCTCCGCGGAAGAACGTGCGACCAGGACCGACCAGCGAGAACAGGCCCACGATGCAGCTCGCCCAGCGGAGTAGCCCGAGCATGCCGTCGCTCATGTGGGAGAACGCCCCGAGGTAGAGCCCGGTGGCGATCAGCATGTTGTTGCCAGCGGCAGCAAACGCAAGCGCCAGCTGAACGACCCGGCTGCGGTTGCCGGCCTGGTCCCCGCGGGCAGTTGTCTCCGAGACCAGAGGGAAGGGCCGGTAGCCAAGCTTGGCCACGCGGTCGGCGATGGAGGAGAGCTGGGCCTCGCCCGGAGTCCAGTGGACGGTGAGCGTGGCGCGGCGCCAGTTGACCCGGGCCTCACTGACGCCCGGAACCACCTGCGGAAGACGCTCCAGCAGCCACACGCAGGCGGCACAGTGCATGCCGTCGATGCCCAGGGTGACGACTCGGTCGCCGTTGGTCTCGAGGGTGCTGTGCGCCTCGAGGAAATCGGTGCGGTCGAACTCGGCGTAGCGCAGTGGCTTGCTCTGGACCGTCCGGGTCTCGTCGGCAAAGCCGTAGAACGCTTCGAGCCCGCACGAGTGAATCAGCGCATAGGCGGTCGCGCAGCCGGAGCAGCAGAACGTCCCCTCGGCGTCCCCGACGGCTTGGACGGCACCGGCGGGGGCCGGAATGCCGCAGTGATCGCACGGGGTCAGTGACATGACGGTTGGGGTGCGTCGTGGTCGGCCGACGTCGCGGGAGCCGCCACCATCTGGCTCCAAACCATACGACCCCGGGTTGCGAGAGTGAGGCCGCCGGCGAGGAGCATCAGGAGCGGCACGGCCCAGCGAAGATGCGTGCCCGCGCGGCGCCCGAGCTTGCCAAGCGTGACACCCACGATCGCCAGGGCGGGTACCGTGCCCAGCCAAAACGTGGCCATGACGAGCGCTCCGCCCAAGACGGACCCCGTACCGGCCGCCACCACGACGTAGGCCCACAGCCACCCGCACGGCATCAGACCGGTGAGCATGCCCAGCAGGGCGGGGAACGAACGCTTCCCGCGGAGTCGTGCTGCCCATCGCACTGGGCCCGTCGCAGCGACCGCGGATGTTGTGCCGCGAGCCCACTGCCACAGACCCCGAAGGCCGATGCCGACCAGTGCGAGCCCGGCGAGCACGACGGCCACGCCTTGCACGCCGACCACCGCGCCGCCCAGGTCGACGAGGGCACCCATGGCCCCAGCCGCGAGCCCCAGGATGAGATAGGAGCCCAGTCGACCGAGGTTGTAATGAACCGCGGACATGGGCTGCTTGGCCTGCACGACGGGCAGGTGGGTGCGCGCCGGAGCGCTGGCGACTGCGGCAAGCGGTCCGCACATCCCAGCGCAGTGCAGGCTGCCGAGCAGGCTGGCGCCGAGCACGGTGCCCAAGGCCGCAAGCTCGATCATCGTTGGGCTACCTGTCCGATGGCGATGTCCTGCACGTCGGTGAAGGTTTCGTGGCCGCGGGTGGCGGTGAGACGGACGCGCCACATGCCGCTGCGCTCCATGTCCAGCTCGCTCACGAGCAGGCCCGGCTCACTCGAGGTGAACACGACCTCTTGCTTCTCCGCGGCGCGGGCTTTGTGGAACACCTTGGCCGTGACTTCGGCGTCCACGGGCTTGCCCAGAGCGTCGGTCAGCTTGACGACGAGGTGTTCGTGGTCGGCGGACAGCTGCGCCTGCCAACCCAGCGCTGCGTTGAGCGAGCGCTCCTGCTGTGCTGCCTCCCACCGGTTGTCGTAGTCGTCGTACTGCTCGACCACTGCGTGGGAGGGGTCGTTGAAGACCTTGTCCAGCGCGAAGGTCCAAAGCACCCCTTGCCCGACAAAGAACATGAGGATGAACGAGATCCAGAAGCGGCGGGCTCGGCGTTCTTGGGCGGGGGCGGTCATGGTTTTGGGCTTTCCGGTGGAGGGATCGCAGGCCGGAGCACTGCGGGAAGCTGGGTGTCGGGGCCGAGCATCTGGCCCTTGATCTCGGAGCGGTCTCCGGAGGCGCTGGTCACCTGGAGTGTCACCTCGAGCTGCCCGCGGTGCTTGAGGAACTCGACTGCCGGTGCGACGGATAGGACGGTGACGGTCTGCATCTCGCCCGGCGCCAGCGTGGCTTCGAGCGTTTCGATGACGGTGCCTTCGGGGGCTGTCTCTTATACACATCTGACGCTGCCGACGAGCG
>CAJXVA010000441.1 GCA_913061055.1 uncultured Pseudomonadota bacterium | reverse complement strand
AGCACCGCCTGCGAGCTCGACAACGCGAAGACGGCAGCTTCGGCGACCTGGTCGCGACTGCACAGGCTCTCGGAGCGCTGCTCGAGCTGTCGGGTCCATGCGTCCAGTGCCACCGAGCGGCCCGACACCTCGCGGAGGCCGTGGCCCGCCACGGTGATGACCTCGAGCTCGCGAGCCAGGCTTCATGCCAAGGGCTGGGCCTCAGCGCTCGACTCGAAGACCCTTCGGCAACCGCTCGCGAGGTCTCGCTTGCGCTGCGAGCCTTCGTACAGCAGACCACCGGCGCGCAGTCCGACCCACCGACGGGTTCGCATTCGCGCAAGAGGCAGACATGACCGCCCCGACGAACCATTTCGACGTTGTGATCATCGGTGCCGGCCTTGCGGGCTGTGCGACCGCGCGTGCCCTTCGGGCCGCCGACCCCAGCGGGCGACGCCGAATCGCGCTGATCGACAAGTGCACCGACGTCCACCCGCAGTTCTCCGGTGAGTTCATCCATCCACGCGGGGCCGAGATCCTCGACAGCCTGGGTTTCTACGAGCCGCTGATCGAAGCCGGGGCCGTGGACGTCGATGGTTTCCTCGTCTTCGAGCACGCCGATGCGCAGCCCGTCGAGCTCGAGTACGGCGACGTTCCAAACCGTCGGGCCCGCGGCCTCTCGGTGCACCACAAGACGCTCGTCCGAACCATCCGTGGTGAGCTGCGAGCCGCGGGCGGCATCGACATGTGCGAGGGTTGGTCGCTGGTCGACCTCGTGCGAAACGAGGCCGGCCGCGTCTGCGGCGTCGTGCTGCTCGACCCCAAGAAGACCCGGCACACGCTGAGCTGCGACCTCGTCGTTGCGGCCGACGGCAAGAACAGCTCGGTCCGCAAGCTCGCAGGAATCGGTGATGGGGGCCGCGAGACCATCGGCTTCACCGCGGGCGTCTCGGTCACGAACGCTACGCTGACGCGGGACACCTACGCGCACGTGATGCTCGGAGCGTGGGGCCCGGTGCTCGCGTACCCGATTCAGAACGAAGAGGACGGCACGGTCACCACGCGGATCACCATCGATCTGCCCAAAGAACTCCCCGCAAAAGGTGCGGCGCTCAAAGACCACCTCCTCGAGGCGTACATCCCCTTCTTGCCGGCGCCGCTGTCGACTCAAGTTGCCGAGGCGATCCGAGCGCACCCCGGCAACCTCTACATGGCGCCGACGGTGAACCTGCCTGCGCCCACTGCCGCACAACCCGGGGTGGCGCTGGTCGGCGACGCGGGCGGATGCTCGCACCCGATCACCGCCAGTGGCATGACGATGGGGCTCCGCGACGCCGAGACGCTCGCCGAGGAAGCGACCCGACGCGCGAACACCCCGACCGACGAGGTCTGGTTCGACGCCTCCGCCCTGCGGCGGTACCGCGCCCTCCATGACCGCTACGTGCCGACCCGTCAGGCTCTTGCTGATGCGATCTACGAAGCCTTCCGCGGCGAACGAGAGGGATCCCGGGCGATCCGGCGAGCGCTGTTCGAATACTGGGGAAGCGGGAAGTCGGCGCGAAGCCGCTCGATGTCCCTGCTCTCCTGCAGCGAGGGCCGGCCGTCGGTGTTTCTGACCGAGTACTTCAAGACCGCTCGACATGCGCTCAGCTCGAGCCTGGTGCCGCAGCACGCCCGCAGATACCCCGTGGCGGACCGGGTCCGCCGTGCGCGCGGTGCTGCCTCACTCGCCAAAGACAAACTCGGACTCGTCGCCGCAGTGATGTGGGCCCAGGTTCGACCCAGCTGGATGCCACACACGGCCCGATGACGGCCGCGTAGCGTCTTGGATTGACAAAGCTTTTCGCCGAGCCCTACGCTGAAACCAATGGGAGCGCGGGTTCTGGTCGTCGACGACGACCCTTGGATTCTCCGCATGGTCACCGCGACGCTGCAAAAGCGTGACTACGTGGTGGACACTGCGCGAGAAGGTCGGCAAGCGCTTCAGCGCGCGAGCGCGAACCCACCGGACGTGATCATCTCCGACGTGATGATGCCGGTCATGGACGGATGGACGTTCGTCGAACAGCTGCGCCGCGACCCACGGCTCTCGACGATCCCCGTCATCTTCCTGACCGCGCTCGGAAAGGACGAAGCGAGGATCGCCGAACTCGGGTTGAGTCCCGACGATTTTCTCGCCAAGCCGTTCCGGTTTGACGCGCTCGAGAAACGCGTCGCGGCTGCGCTTGCGAAGCCCGCCCCCGCGCCGATTCAACCGCATCCGCAAGCGTCGATGCCGGCCCACCCCAGCGCAGATCCGTATGCGCCCCCGCCGGGCTCTACGCCGGCTCCAGGAACGTACGGCGGCCAGCCCGCGGGGGCCCGGGAGTCGTACACCTCTCCGGGTGCCTACGGAGCCGCCGCCACGCCCGCCCCGAACCCGGGCTATGCAGCGCCCCAAGCTCCAGCAGCGCCTCCGCACGCCGAGGAGCCACCCCTCGGAGGGTTCGCGCCCGACTTCCCCGCGCGCCAGGCCCAACCCCAGGCTCAAGAACCCCTTCGCGCGCCTCCAAAGACCGCCGAGGTCCGAGCCGCCGCCGCGGGGACCGAGCCACGCCGCACTCGCCGAACCACCGCCCTCAACGGGCGGCTCGAACAGCTCCAGCTGTCGAGCTTGCTGGTGATGATGGAGATGGAGCGCAAGGATGGGCTCCTGGCCCTCAAGGACAGTCGGACCGGAATCGTTGGCCGTATCTTTCTACGGCGCGGTCAGGTGATCTGCGCGAAGCTGGGCGACACCGACACCGGCAAGGAGTGCGTCTATGACATGCTCAGCTGGAAGGCCGGCACGTTCAGCTTCAACGCGATGGAAGTCGAGATGGAGGACACGATCAACTCCTCCACCACGCACCTCCTGATGGAGGGTGCGCGGTTGATCGACGAAGCCAATCGCGAAGAAGGGTTCTGAGGCGCGTGGCCACCCAAGGAAGCGGGGAAACGGACGGAGCCGGCGAGCGGCAGACCGCCCCCACCGCGGGAGGCGAGGACGAGCTGCTCGACGTTCTTCCCGATCACAATCCGGCTGAAGGTGCGTTTGCCGGCTACGCGGGTTCACGAAAGGTCCGGTGGTTCATCGGGTCCTCGATGGCGCTCGGGGTTGTCGGGGCCGTATGGGGCGGGTTCTGGTACGCCGACTACGTACGCGAGCAAGCGCGCCGTGGCATCAAGCCCGAGTACAGCGACGCCCGCACCAACGTCTCGGCGGAAGAGCGGGTCATGCACTGGGACAGCGGAGCAGCACGGCTGGGCCTCGCCAGCGATCCGCCGGGTGTGAACCTCATCGTGCTGCCGGACCGCGAGCTCAGACTCGCCGAGGGCTACGACAGTGCCCAGCTGAGCGTCCGGGTCGAAGACGGACGGACCGTGAAGCTTCGTGTCCTCACCGGGCGCATCGACGTGACACGCACCGACAAGTGAACTCAGGCCTCCCCGTCGTCAGGCAACTCGTCAGGCAGGGGCACGATGTCGGCCAGCATCTCCGGCCAAGGCGCGGAGAACCGCATGCGCTCCCCAGACTCCGGATGCGGAACCTCGAGCACGTGGGCGTGGAGCGCTTGACGGGGCAAGCCAACCGCCTCGGAGACCTCCTCCATGCTCAGCACGCCGTCGGCCATCTCCCGAAAGAGCCGTTCGTCCACGCCGTAGAGTTTGTCTCCGAGAAGCGGAGCGCCGTGTAGTGCAAGATGCACCCGAATCTGATGCTGGCGGCCGGTGAGCGGGATGCAGCGGACCAGCGTCACGGGGTCACCGCGAAACGATGCGTGGACGAGCGGAACGACGTCCGTCTGCGCATGCGCACCACCGTCTTCGATCGCGACGGCGCCCATCTTGATGTTGATCGTGGAGTTGGGATCGAAGGCCAGCGGAATGTCGATGTGCACCGGTGTTTCGATCGTCCCTCGGGCGATCGCCAAGTACTCCTTGTGAACCTCTCGCCGGGCGAACGAGCGCTTGAGGACACCGGCCGGCGACGGTGGTTCTCGCCGCGAGCGCACCGCGGCACCACGCGCGAGTGCCAGGACGCCGGAGGTCTCCCGGTCGATGCGATGCGCCATCTGCCACGGATGCTCCGATCCCAACCGCGTCCGCATCACGGCCGTGAGCGTGTGGCGGTGGTAGCGGGCGGTCGGATGCACCGGGAGCCCCGAGGGCTTGTTGATGATCATCAAGGACCCATCCCGGTAGATTTCCTCGTAGTGCAGTGGCACCTCGGGCTCTTCGGGCGCGGGGCGCCGCAGGATGAGCGTGTCTGCGGTCCGTACCCGATGAGACGCCCGCGTGATGACCGCACCCCCCTCGAGCCGGAGCTGCCCCTGCCCAATGATCGACTGGATCCGCGTCCTCGACAGCCGACGGATCCGAACCTGAAGAAACCTATCGACGCGATATCCGTTCAACCCTTCCTCGACCACGAACCGAATCTCGATCCAATCGGGGTTGGCAGCCTCCCCGGGCGGTTTGGGGTATAGTGTAGGCCTCATGAGCGCCAAAGCCGGCAAAGACAACAATCCCAACGCTTCCGGCCCAGGGGATGAAAGCAGCGAGGGAGGACTCGTTCCGGCGATTCTAGCCGGTGCAGGCATCCTCGCGGTGGTCGGTTTGCTTGTCTTCTGGCCGTCCGGCGAGGACGACGCCAAAGACGCAAAGAAGAGGGACGGCGCGGTCGCAGACGGACGCGGGAAGGCCTCCCGGACGAATGGGGGCAAGAAGAAACCCGACGCACGCGGCGCTGGCGGCGTGGCAGCACGCGCTGTCGACGACGCAACGCCGGGCGGCTCCGCGGTGGGCAAGGTCAATCCTCGGATGCTTCCGAAGTCGGTCGGAATGGCACCGGGCCTGCCCGAGGAAGAGCCACCACCGAAGTTCAAGAACGTCGAGGACGAGATCGCCTGGTACGAGACCAAGCTCGATACCGCGAGCACGCAGGTGGACGCGCGGCGCAAGAACGCGGCACGTCTCAAGAAGATGAAAGAAAAGGCCGAGGACAGCCCAGATCCCGACACCGCTCTGGCTCGCTACGAGAAGAGCAAGAAGATCGTCGAGGACAACCTGAGCAAGGCTGAAGCCAAGGTCGCGACGATCGAAAAGAAGCTCGCCGAACTTCGCGGCGAGTAGAACGGGCTGGTAGCGCTCGTGCCCGTTCGCAGGCAGGGTGCCCAAGATGAAGCGCGGCAGGTTTCGTACGAAGAGCGGCATCGTCGGGCTGTTGGCGCTGGCGATCGTCAGTTGCAAGCCGCAGACCCAGCCCGCCCAGCCGACCGCCAAACTTCGACCGAGCGACCTACAAGCCGACCTCGCGACGCCGCCCGAGGGTGACGCAAAGGCGGCGCTCGCCGAGTACATCGCTGCGAACTACGACAAGCGCGAGTCGCAGGTCGAGATGCGGGACGGGGTGAAACTCTTCACCACCGTCTACACGCCCAAGAACGCCGCCGGCCCCGTACCGGTCATGCTCAAGCGGACGCCCTACTCGGTCTCCCCGTACGGCGACTCGCAGATGCCGACGAGCCTCGGTCCCAGTGAAACGATCGCGCGCAAGGGCTGGATCTTCGTCTACCAAGATGTGCGCGGGCGGTTCATGTCCGAGGGACGCTTCCTCAACATGACGCCGCACCTCTCAGACGCCGACCCCACGGCGGTCGACGAGAGCACCGACACCTACGACACGATCGCCTGGCTGCTCGACAACGTCGAAGGCCACAACGGCCGCGTGGGCCAATGGGGCATCTCCTACCCCGGCTTCTATGCGGCCGCGGGCATGATCAACGCGCACCCTGCCCTGCGAGCGGTCTCCCCCCAAGCGCCGATCGCCGACTGGTTCTTCGACGACTTCCACCACCACGGTGCGTTCTTCCTGCCCCACGCGTTCAACTTCCTGGCGGTGTTCGGGCAGCGGCGACGCGGGGCAACAACACAGTGGCCGCCCCGGTTTCAGCACGGCACCACGGATGGGTATGCGTTCTTCGACGCCCTCGGGCCCCTCAAGAACGCCAACGAACGCTACCTGCACGGTGAAATCGCGTTCTGGAACGCAATCACGGAACACCCCAACTACGACGCGTTCTGGCAGTCCCGCAACCTCCTGCCCCACCTGCACGATGTCGCGCCCGCGGTCATGACGGTGGGCGGATGGTTCGATGCGGAAGACCTGTACGGCCCGCTCAACATCTACCAAGCGATCGAGGCCAAGGACTCTGATTCGTCCAACATGCTCGTGATGGGCCCCTGGCCCCACGGTGGTTGGGCTCGAACCACCGGGCGGCGCTTGGGCAACATCGACTTCGGCGCAGACACGTCGGCCTTCTATCAGTCGGAGATCGAAGCTCGGTTCTTTGAGCACCATCTGGCCGATGGCGATGATCCCAAGCTTCCCGAAGCGTACGTGTTCGAGACCGGACGCAACCGCTGGCGGCAGTTCGATGCCTGGCCCCCAGCGACGCGCGAGCGGACCTTGTTCTTCACAGATGGTGCGCTCGATGAATCCAAGCCGACGGCGAAGTCGGCCTCGGATGCTTATGTCAGCGACCCCGAGCACCCTGTCCCGTTCACCGAAGCCATCGCCGAGCGGATGACCCGGGAGTACATGACGGACGACCAACGTTTTGCCGCGCGGCGCCCCGATGTGCTGACGTATCAGACCGAAGCGCTCACGGAGCCTCTCACAATCGCCGGGCCCTTGTCGGCGACGCTTCATGTCTCCACAACGGGCCAAGATGCCGATTTCGTCGTGAAGCTCATCGACGTCTTCCCCAACGACGCGACCATGCCAGACGAGGACGGTACCGTCAGGGCGCTCTCCGGCTATCAGATGATGGTGCGCTCCGAGGTCTTTCGAGCTCGGTTCCGGGACGACTATGCGACGCCCAAGCCCATGAAGCCGGGCCGGGTCGAGACCGTCGAGGTGCCGCTACAAGACGTCCTGCACACGTTCGAGCCCGGGCACCGCGTCATGGTCCAGGTCCAGAGTACCTGGTTCCCGTTGGTCGACCGCAACCCCCAGTCCTGGGTCCCGAATATCTTCGATGCCGAAGAGGCCGACTTCATCAGCGCCACCCACACGGTGTGGCGAGATGCTGCGCACGCCTCACACATCTCCTTTGGCGAGCTTCCTTCACAATGAGGCCGCGGCGCGCTCGCCCGACTCGAACGCCGCCTCGACACTCCCGCCGTTGATCGAGGTGCACGTCCAATCCCCTGCGAAACGGACGTTGCCGATGCGATCGTCCTCCGGTCGAAGGCGTGCGTCGGTCGAACCTGGAAGCGTCAGGACGTAGCGTTCCGTCGGCTCGACGTTCAGACGCACGTAGCGGTCTCGAACGTCCTGCGGGGTCAGTCCCGATGCCGACGCCCACCTCTCGACGGCGCTCTCGACATCGACGGGATCCTGCGTGGGTGTTGTGTCGACCAAGTAGAACAAGCCGCTCGGCGCAGCTGTGTCCGGCCAATCCTCGGACTGCAGGACCTCCGAGAGATCCGCAAACGTGGGCAGCCCAGACCGAAATCCGGTCGTGATGCCAGGCGCAGGCAGGCTCCGCCGCAGCCACACCTGAGCGGCGGCCGTGCCGACCGACGCCATCTGACTCAACGCTCGGCGAATGTGGGGATGCTGCTCCGCGATCGGACCGAGCACACCGATCAATGCTGGGCCAGGGATCGCGACGATCACATCATCGAAATCTCGACCGACCCTCAACGTCGCTCGCGTTGGTGCCCCGACCGGGACCCGAGGCGCGTTCGGCCAAACCCGAAGTCCCGCATGCATGACGAGCGGGTCGTGCTCCGGCAGGGCGTGCCCCAGGAGTTCGATGGCCGCCACTCGGGCTCCGCTTCGACCCAGTCGGAGACGCTGCACCTCCTGCATCCACTTAAAATCCACGCCCCTACGACGAAGAACGTCGAAGGCCGGAGAGAACGCCGTGTCTCCCATCCCGTGCCGAAGCAGCCAAAACGGAGCACCGCGGTACGCAAACAGAATCCGAGCGATCGAACGTAGCGCCGCGCCGGCCGCGACGGCACCAGACTCCCCTCCCGAGCGCCCGTCGGGATAGGCGAAGCTCATGTCGTAGAAGGCGCGAAGGATCGGCGCCTTGCAAGCCGCTGTCGATGCGCCATGCCGGCGGAGCCAAGCACGCAGGTCGTGGTTGTCCACGGACGACCACCCCCCTGTCGGAAGGTCCCGCAGCAACCCGACGACGGACGCCGAGAGCAGAGATCCCAGCGTCGCCGCGAGGGCAGCTCCCTGCGGGGTCTTGGGAAAACTCGCTGCAAGCGCCGAGACGAGCCGAAGCCCCTCTGCGAGACGCCAGCGCGGCAGCGGGCCCCCGTCGCCAGGCCGACCGGGACGAGCGGGCAGTCGCAATGTCCACGGGTGTTCCGCATCGGCGCTCCACACCGAGAATGAGTGTCGGCTGTCTCTTATACACATCTGACGCTGCCGACGA
>CAJXVA010000440.1 GCA_913061055.1 uncultured Pseudomonadota bacterium | reverse complement strand
ACTAGATCGCTCGTCGGCAGCGTCAGATGTGTATAAGAGACAGCATCAGCAACCGGGTGGGGGATCGAGCGAACGGCGGCTGGGACATCCGGCTCGCGAAGACGCAGCTGCACGCGGCGGTACGGCGGGTGCTGGGCTCACTGAGCTAGTTCGCCGGCGATGCGTTCGCGTCATTCTCGAAGACGACCGAGAACCGGACGTCAGCGCCCTCCTTCGCGCCTTCCATGGAGAACACCCATCCGCGCGCGATGCTTGCGGTGCAGCCGACAACGGATGGTGGGAGGGAGCCTTCGGCCGCCGCCTCGACGTTGGTGACCTCGCCGCGGACCGAGATGGCAATCGAGTAGGACACCTTCCCCGCAATGGTCGGGTCGACGCGAAGGCCATCGTTGAAACACTGCTGGAGCGTGGATGTTTGGAGCCGAATGGCTGCCTTGATCGTCTTCATCGAGGCGGGGGTCGGCACCCATCCTGGGACCCGCATGAGCGAAGGATACGGTCCTCCAGCTGCGGCCGTCCATCCCGCGATTCGAGAGGTGCTCGCTTGTGAGCGAGCAGTCGGAGCGATGAGGCAGCCGCTCCTCGGGGACATGCGCACCGCGACGACGATCTGCGCGGCGTGCTCGATGCCGCAGGGTTCGTGCGAGTCGAGGTGCAGAAGGACTGCCTTCGCGACGAGCTTGGTCGGCCGGTCATGGGGTGGGTGGTGACGGCGTTCGTGTCCGACCTCGACGTGGTCCCTGGGAGCCTTCCGCCCAGCGTTCCAACCTCTCGAGGTCCGGCTTGGTCAGCTCGCCCATCCCCGTGTAGGTCTCCTCCGCGAGCCTGATGAGCCGGGTCGCTTCACGCTCTTGTCCCGCGCGACGGAACAGGGCACGGGCGAGTGCCTCGCGGGATCGTGCGAGGTCCAGAGGGCTTCCGGTGGAGGTCGCCACATCGACGGCCCGCTCGGCCAGAGGAACAGCTGCTTCGACGTCGCCGCGCGCGACGAGCAGGTGCACAAGGGCGACGAGAGGCGTGATGACGAGCGGATGCGCGGGCCCGACGGCTCGTTCCCGAAGTTGGAGCGACTCGCTGTACCTCTGCTGTGCTCGGAGTGATCGGCCCAAGGCCGCGTCGCACTCGGCGAGGTTGCTAAGAACGAGCGCGATGCGGATGTCGTGAGCCGGGAGGGTGTCGCGCCACACCTTGAGGGCCTTCTCGTAGTGTTCTTCTGCGTCCTCCCACCGCCTCGTGCGCGCCATGGCAGCACCGAAGTTGTTCTCAACGTCGCCCAGGTTGAACCCGCCTCCGTATGCTGCAAGTGAGGCGAGGTCGAGAGCCCGTTGGCAGTGCACGAGGGCCGCCTCGATACGTCCGAGGTTTCCTAGCTGGCCGCAGAGGTTGCCGTGCGGCACGAGTACCTGGTGGTTGTTGCTGCCAAACGCCGTCTCATAGATCTTCAGCGCCTTCTGGGAGTACTCAGCAGCCTGCCCCATCTCGCCACTTAACTCCCAGTATGCCCCAATCCCATCATAGAGCTGCGCGAGCATGGGGGTCTCTGCCCCTAGCGCCGTCGCCGCGAGCACAGCGCTTGATTCGACGAGTATGGCCCCTTCTCGGTGGCGGCCCAACATCGCCAGAGCCGTGCCGAGCGCGACTCGTGTCCGTAGCGTTTTGGGATGGAGGTCGCCAAGCGCGTCGGTCACCAATTCGAGGGCACGTCGCAGCTTCGGCTCCGCTTCGCCGGGCTTATGACGCGCGACGAGGATCGAGCTCTCGAGGGAGAGCAGGTCAGCGATCTCCACGTCATCCAGACCATGTGGCACCGTGAGTGCCCGGGCACGTTCAAGGACTTCAAAGGCACGCTCGTCATCTTCAACGTGCCACAGAGCCTCGGCGAGTGTCTCCAGGCTCGTGGAGAGTTTCGTGTGATTGGGTCCGTACGCCGCCTCGGTCAGACGTACCGCTTCCTCGGCGTGGTGCAGGCCTTCTTCAAGACTGCCTTCGGACGCGTACGCGTGTGCGAGCGTGCGGTGAAACCGGGCGAGTCCGGGATGGGCTGGTCCCAAGGACGATTCGGCGTCCTGCAGGGGCGGTACGGAGCATCGTCACTGCACCTCGCGGGTCACCACGGAGCGCCAGGATGCCGGCGAGATCCGCGGTGGCCCTCGCGTACCTGATGCCGGCGGGATCCACCTTTCCCGTGAGGAACTCGCGCGCCTGCACGAAGTTGTCTTGGGCCTCGGAGATGTGCCCTTCGACTTGGCGTAAGCGGCCCACCGCGGTGTGAAGTGATGCGAGCTTGCGCCATTGTTCTACGCGCGGCGCCTCGGATCGTGCGACGCGTTCCCACGTCCGCGCTGTCTCGTGACGCTGCCGAATCAGCCCCTCCACCTGGATGAGCATCACGCTTGCATCGAACGCGACGTCTTCTCCGTGGGTCGACAACAGGTAGGCGCGCTCAAGATCATCCCGAGCATCCTGACCCTCGTGGAGGTCCAGATGCACGTTGCCACTTTGGAGAAGTGCACGCGCCAACAGAGCGTCGACCTTGAGCGTTTCGGCGTCGGCCACGGCTTCGGCCACGAGGGCTTTCGCATCGGTCAGCCGACCCGCCTTCGATAGGGCCTTGACGCGCGAGACCTTCTCCAACACCGCTTGGGCGCGCTCGCCAGCTTCGCCCGTCTGAGGGATCTTTCCCCGTCTCTGGACGTACTCAACGTCGGTGCACTCGCCGACGGGGCGGAGGCCGGCCACCGCCTCCTGGGAGCTCGCGAGCGCGGTTCGATCGGGGTCTGTATAGACCTCGACCAGTGCGTCCAGATCACGTCGTCGGTCATCGAGACATGCCATCCGTAGGTCCATGACGGCGACGGACTGCTCCTTGCGAACCTGGGCGGCCTCACACGCATCGCGGTGCCCGTCTATCCAGGCGTTTGCATAGCCATCCAGCTCTCGCTCAAAGCTCGTCCACACCTCGGGGGCGAACGAAGCCTGCTCGGCGAAGAAGTTTTTCTGCAGACGCGTGCGCGTTTCGTCATCCCAGATTCCCGCGAGTCGCTGTGCAGACCCGGTGCAGGGCTCGGCCCCGTCGCGCGTCGCGACCCAGGTTGTGCCGGCGGCGAGCACGGCACCCGCCGCCATGTAGGCCCAAACGGTACGGTCGGGTTTGGGGACCGAGATGGTCTGGCCACGCAACTCGGCCGCAGCCGCTCGCAGGTCGTCGAGGAGGGGCTGCATCCCAGAGGGTCGGCGCCGGGGAGAGAACGATAGACCGCGGCGCAGGGCCGACTCCAGCCGCTCGGGGCAGGCGCCGTCCTTCGGTTTCACTGGGTTGCCAGCGCGGATCGCATCGAGCATGCCGCTCGACGTCTCGGCCGTGAACGGCCGTCGGCCAAAGAGCACCTCCCAGGCGGTGACACAGAATGCATACTGGTCCGCGGTTGCGAGGGCGGGGACACCTCGAAACTGCTCGGGTGCCATGTATGCCGGCGTTCCGAGGACCGCCCCGGAGCGGGTCAGATCCGCTTCTCCGAGGTAGGCCGTGCGATGTGGGTCCTCGTCGTCCTGTGTGGCGTGGATGGCGTCGTACTGTGACTGCGTCTCGTCGCCCGACGCAGGAGAGCGGTCGTCGATGCTGACGATCCCAAAGTCGGCCACCCGCGCCCGGCCATCGTTGCCGACGAGGATGTTGCTTGGTTTCAAGTCGCGGTGGACCAGGCCCGCTGTGTGGACTGCCGCGAGTCCCTCTCCGGCCTGGATGAGCAACTCGAGGGCTTTGCGCTGACGCGCTGCGTCCCCGGGAGGATGCTTACGCAGCCACTCCCGCATCGTGGTGCCTTCGACGAACTCCATCGCGATGTACCGCCGTTGCTCGTGGACACCGACTTCATGGATGGTCACGATATTGGGGTGTGACAGCCGGGCGAGCGCTTTCGCCTCGCGAACGAGTCGGGGCGATCCATCCGCATCCTGTTCGTGTAGGAGCTTGAGGGCGACCTTGCGATCGAGCTTCGGATCGTACGCCGCGTAGACCTGCCCCATTCCGCCGGCGCCGATGAGGCGCAGCACATGAAACCGGGCGATCCGCTCAGCGGGGAGGATCGGTCTGGGCGTTTCGACGCTCGGTTGCTTCCGCGGATCCGCGGTACGCGTCGGCTCTGCGGTGGGAGGTGGGCGGGTCACGGGCGGCGGCAGCAACTCGAATGCTGTACATCCTATCTGATCGCGCTGGAGGTTCAGGAACCGGCCCAGCCCGCTGCCGGCTCGCTCTTGCCGTGGGGCTTGCGGGCGCCCACAAACTCATCGTCCCCAGTTCGGCGAGGCGCGGCAAGCCCTTGCGCCAGCTCTCAGGCCGGCTCGGTCTCCAGCATGCTGGCCCACGTCTCCAAATACAGCACCACGTCATCCCGGTCGTTGCGACGCAGATGCCGGCGCTGTGGCACCCGCTCCAGCACCCGCGGATCCTCGAGCCGCTCGAGGTCTGCCAACTCCCCCGGCGTGAATCCGAACTGGATCATTTGCGCGGCGACATCCTCCATCGCGTGGCCGGTGATCGGGCAGTAGTCGTTGAGATGCTCGGACCACTCGCCACCCACCATCTTGTAGATTTCCTGCTTCGAGCGCTGCGTCACCGTCTGGGCGAGGTGCCCGCAGTTGCACGCGCCCGCGTGGCCCCACTCGTAGTCGGCACCGCCCGCGAGCCGCTGCGCGGTGGTCCGCAGGGCTTCGATCACCTGCCGGTTGAGCTTCGCCATCCCCCCGAGCCTAGGTGCTTGCGCGTCCAGGCTCAATCAATCGACCGCCACGAGCCCTCCGCGGGCCGTATTGATGGTGCGCGGGAGGACCGCCGATGGCGCGGGGCCTGCGTCGTGGTAGGCACGCGGTGTGCTCCGCCTGGGCTACTCCCCGTGTCCCAACGACACCTTCATGTTCCACGCGTTGGTGCACGGCCTCGTGCCGGATGCGCCGGAGTTGGAGGTGGTCATGGGGGACATCGAGGGCCTCAACCAGCGCGTGCTCGACCCCGGCGGGGATGCGCTCGCTGTCTCCAAGCTCAGCGTCAGCGCGTGGGCGCGGGTCCGCGAGCGCTACGCGGTGCTGGATGCAGGGGCGGCGTTGGGGCGTGGGTGCGGTCCGCTCGTCGTTGCTCGGGAGCCCGGGGCGTTGTCGGGTCTCGCCGACAAAAAGGTGGCGGTGCCCGGACTCGGGACGACCGCGTACGCGTTGCTGCGGATGTTTGGTCCGCGCCACGAGCCGGTCCCGATGCGGTTTGACGATGTCATGCCCGCGGTCGCACGCGGGCAGGTGGACGCCGGCCTGATCATTCACGAGAGCCGGTTCACGTATCCGGAGCATGGGTTGGTGCAGCTCGCCGACCTGGGAGAGGTCTGGGAAGCCGACACGGGCTTGCCGCTGCCGCTGGGGGTCATCGCAGCCCAGCATTCGCTGGACGAGGGTCTACGCGATCGGTTCTCGGCCGCGCTGTCCGCCTCGGTTCGACATGCATGGGCGAATCCCGAGGCCAGCCGGAGCTACATCCAGGCGCACGCCCAGGAGATGGCGCGCGAGGTCTGCGAGCAGCACATTGCGTTGTACGTCAACGCGTTCTCGGCCGATCTTGGGGACGAGGGCCGGGCGGCGATCGACACGTTTGTGCGCCGCGGAACCGAAGCGGGCGTGCTGTAGACGCCCTCTTGCGGTCGTTCCTGCCGGGCACCGTGCGGAGTCGCGCAATCAGGGCGGAGACGGAACAATCCGCGTCCGGGGGCGTCTGACTCCGTATGCGCTGGTTTGCGTCGCTGCTGGTCGTTGGCATCTGCTGGGTCGCTCCTTCGGCGGACGCTCGCGCCTCATGTGCAGCGGACCAGGTGGAGTTTTCGCCCTCCTGGGGCCACCGGCACACTGGGGACCCGGCGGTCCGGGTTCCGCCCAATCCCACGGTGTTCGCGTTCTGGCGCCCGAATCTCGAGCCCACCTTCAAGGTCGTTTGTGAGGCCGATGGTGCGGCGGTTCCCTCTACGTTCGAGGAGCTTGCGAGCGAGTCCGACGCGACCGTCACCGCGATCCAAGTCGATACCGCCGCATGCTCGCGGTTTGTCGTCCGGGTCCTGCGGGGCAAGCACGTCTACGGGCCAAAAGAAGAGGCAGTCTACGAGGTGGACTCTGAGCTCGAGCACCACAACGAGAGTCCCGAGCCGGGGGTGATGTCTGCGCATCGCGAGAACAGGAGGCTGGGGTGCGGAGCATCCGACCACCTCAGCTTCGAGACGAATGTTCGGCCCGCGGCGCTTCGCGTTGAGGTGATGCCGGGTGAACACGAGACCGTGGTTCCCCTACGGCTGTACGACGCGAAGGCGGTGCCCACAGAGCCCGGTGAGTTCTGGCTCGGACGGACGATGTGCGGCGGAGCCACCGTTCGCAAGGTCAACCTCGACCAGCCCATGTCGCTACGCCTCACGGCGCTGTACACCGATGGCTCCACCCGCACCGGGCCCTGGCAGGAGGTCGGTCCGCCGCAGGGATACCGACCCGGGGATCACGACGTCGAATACCGGGTCGAGGAGCCCCCTGCGTCGTTGCGCGCGGCCGAGCCCAAGCCTGCGGCGCGTGCATGGTTGTGGTGGTTCTTGCTCTTCCTCCCAGGGGCCCTCGTGGCGGCCTGGATCGCCCGATGGGCCGCTTTGCGACGGTGCTGAGCGTGGCGGAGAGCCGACCCGCGACGTCCAGAACCGTGGTTGTCCGGCTCGTACCGCCGCCGGAGCGCTCAGAGCCAGCGGAGACGGCGGCAGCGGGGCCTCGATCAGAATCCGGTGCGGCTGTGGATGGAACAACTCGGGCCGCGGGGTGTCTACGTTCCCATGCGCTGCATTGGATCGCTGCTGGCCCTCGGTTTGCTAGCCGTGGTTCCGTGGAACGAAGCTCGGGCCGACTGCGGTGTCCAGGGAGTGGATGTTTCCCCGTCCCCGGGCTGGGCGCGGGACGAGACGCCCACCATTCGGGTTGGCCGCAATCCGACGGTGTTCGCGTTCTGGCGCCCCGATCTCGAGCCCGCGTTCGAGGTGGTGTGTGAGGCCGACGGGGAGGCGCTGAGCTACGTGCTCGAGGAGCTGCCCAGCTCGTCGGACACCAGGGCCGCCCGCATCCAGGTCGACTCCGCCGCGTGTTCCGGGTTTGTGGTTCGTGGAGCGCGCGACAAGCAGAGCGTGCGGCCCAGGGAGGAGACACACTACGAGGTTGACTCCGAGCTCGAGCCAGCGCCCGACCGGCCACGTCCGGTCATCGTGTCTGCCCAGCGTGAAAACAAGAGCTTCGGGTGCGGTCCGTCCAGTCATCTGGCGTTTGAGACGAACGTGCGGCCCGCCGCACTTCGGGTCGAGGTGGAGCCGGGGGCTCACACCATCGTGGTTCCGCTACGGCTGTACGACGACCACGCGAGCCCTGGCGACCGGGGCGAGTTCTGGCTTGGGCGCACGATGTGCCGTGGCCCGAACCTTCCTGAGACCAACCTCGACGCACCGATGTCGGTGCGCGTCACGGCGCTGCATGCCGACGGCTCCACCGATGTTGGAGGGTGGCAGAAGATCCGCCCACCGGCGGGATATCGTCCCGGGCAGGACGAGGTTGCCTACGCGGTACAACAGCCGCCTCCGCCGGCTCCATCGGCCGCACTCGAGGGAGCCACCGCGCCAGCGACAGAACCCGGGACCGACTGGCGGGCGTGGCTGTGGTTGTTGCTCGCGATCCCCGGAGCCCTCGCGGCTGCTTGGGCGGCCCCATGGGCTTCCTCGCGACGGAGCTGACCGCCCCTAGACCAGGGACTTCCAGAACACGACCTTGTGGTCGTCGGGCCCGTAGAACTGCCGGATGCGGGCTTCTTCTTCGAAGCCTCGGCGCTCGTAGAACGCACGCGTTGATGCGAACGCGTCGGTCGAGGATGTCTCGACGATCAACGTCCGGGCGAGTTCGGGTCCCAGCGCGCGCAGTTGTGATTCGATAAACGCGACCATCGTGGTCCCGGACCCACCGCCTTGTGCAGCCGGGTCGACGGCGATGAAGTACAGGTTCCACATCCGGTCCGCGAACGGTTCCGGGGCGAGATAGGCGGCCGCTTGAGGGTGGCCATCGGCCTCCAGCACGAGCCACCGATGTCCCTGAAGGCTGCCGTCGAAGAACCCTTCGAGGGGCTCGTCGAGAAAGCTGACCTCGTCCGAGGAGAACAGCCCTGACGCAACGGCGAGCTGCTTGATGGCCTCCTGGTCGCGACGTGTCGCGTCTCGAGGCGTGGGCGTGTTCGGCATGGGGACCACGATACGCGAGGTGGCATCTTGCGGACTTGCACGCCAGCACATCGAGGCGACATGATGAGCCGTGGCCACCAGCACGACATCGTCGACCGGTGGCTCGAACACCTCCGCGGGCACCGGCTCTGGCTCTGGCTCTGGCTCCTGTCTCTTATACACATCTCCGAGCCCACGAGACCTCTCTACATCTCG
>CAJXVA010000439.1 GCA_913061055.1 uncultured Pseudomonadota bacterium | reverse complement strand
TCAGATGTGTATAAGAGACAGCCGCCTGCCATGCGTGCCGACGGACGCTCATTCGACCAGCTTCGCCCTTGCACCATCGAACCGGGGTTCACCCGGAATGCGCTGGGGTCTGCCCTCATCGAGACCGGGAACACCCGCGTCATCTGCACGGCCAGCGTCGAGGCGCGGGCACCGGGATGGCTGCAGTCGGGTGGCTGGGTGACGGCGCAATACTCGATGTTGCCCGGGGCGACCCATCCTCGCGGGCGTCGAGACCCCGGCGGCCGGGGCAAAGAAATCATGCGACTCATCGGACGCTCGCTTCGCGCCGCCGTCGAGCTGCCCGGGCTCGTCGATGTGGATGGCAATGCGATCTCGATCGTGTGTGACTGCGACGTGATCGATGCGGATGGCGGCACCCGAACCGCTTCGATCTCCGGTGCCTACGTCGCGCTGAGCATCGCGCTTTCGAAGCTGGTGGCGCAGGGCCGACTGGGGGCCGTTCCCATCATCGCGCCGATCGCTGCGGTGAGCGTCGGGATCATCCCGCACCAAGGCAAGTCCGTCCCGATGCTGGACCTGCCGTACGTCGAGGACAGCGCCGCAGAGGTGGATCTCAACGTGGTGAAGCTGGCCACCGGGGGCCTCGTCGAGGTTCAGGGAACGGCGGAGCTGCAGACGTTCTCGCGGACGCAGCTGAACGCGATGCTGGACCTGGCCGACATCGGCACCGAGGCCCTCTTCGCCGTGCAGGCGGCCGCGATCGAGGCGAGCGCGTGACCCAACGAATCGTCGTGGCGTCGGGGAACCTGCACAAGGTGAAGGAGCTGGCGGCGATGCTTGCCCGAGCTCCCACGCCGGTCGAGGTGGTTGGGCTCGACGCCTACCCGGACGCGCCGGAGGTGGAGGAGACCGCGACGACGTTTGCGGGCAATGCCGGACTCAAGGCGCGGGGCATCGCGGACTTCCTGCGCTCGCAGGGAGAGCCGGGAGACACGGCGGTGCTGGCCGATGACTCCGGAATCTCGGTCGACGCTCTGGAGGGGGCGCCTGGGGTCTACAGCGCACGTTTCTCGGGGGATGGTGCAACGGATGCCACCAACAACGCCAAGCTTGTCGAGCGTCTCGAGGCGCTCGGTCGGACCTCGAGTCCGGCCCACTACGCGTGTGTCCTCGCCCTGTGCCGCGTGGATGGCCAGCCGATCACCACCGAGGCAATGCTGACGTTCGAGGGCCGCTGGAACGTCGAGGTTCGCGTCGAGCGGCGGGGCGAGGGCGGGTTCGGCTACGACCCGCACGCGTGGGTGCCCGACGGTGCTCGAACCGTGGCCGAGCTTACGGCCGACGAGAAAGCGGAGCGCTCTCATCGCGGAGTTGCGCTCCGGGCGATGCTCGCCACCTGGCCCTGGGGGACCTAGCGAGATTCGCGTCCACTGAACGTGCTAGCTTTGGTGCGTGGACGTAGATGACTTTGCATTGCTGGACCAATGGGGGTCTGGCGATCGCGCCGCAGGGAACACCCTGCTCATGCGCCACTTCGACACCGTCTACCGGTTCTTCGTCAGCAAGATCGGCAACGACACCGAGGTCGACGACCTGATCCAGCGTGTCTTCTTGGCCTGCGTCGAGTCGCGAGAACGGTTTCGACGCGAGGCTTCGTTTCGCACGTTTTTGCTCGCAGTGGCCCGCCACGAGCTGTTCAGGCACTTTCGGCAGAATCGTACCCGAGGGGCTCGCTCCGAGTCGCTGGGCAGCATGAGCGTCGCCGAGTTGGGCAGCTCGGTCCGTGCCGCGATGGTTCGGCGCGAAGAGGAGCGACTGCTTCTCTCCGCGCTTCGGGAGATTCCTGTCGATCTTCAGATCACGATCGAGCTGCACTATTGGGAAGGCTTGACCACCGCGGAGCTTGCGACAGTGCTCGAGATCCCGCAGGGCACCGTCAAGTCGCGACTCCGCCGCGCGCGGGAGGCCTTGCACGAGGCGATGGCCCGGATCGCCGAGGACTCGGCCACGCTCGAGTCGACGATCAGCGACTTCGAACACTGGGCAGTCCAGGTTCGCGAGCGGGTCGCTGAAGCACGCGGCCAAAGCTGACCGCGCTCGGCTTTCATACGGCTACTCGGGTTGCGCGGCTGGCCCTTCGGGCGCGTCGGCGTCCAGGACCTCGCTCCGCCAACCCTCGATTGCGTCGCGAAGCGGCTTGCCCGGCTCGAAGTCGGCGATACCGGAAACCGCTGTCTGCGACATCTTGCGCGCCGCGTCCGGATCGGTCGGAGCCAACGCGCGAGCCAACGCGAACTGGAACTCCGCCCGCTGCATCGGGTGGGTCTTGGGGGTGTCGAGGATCTCCAGGCCTTCTCGCAGGACCGCGGCGGCGTCGTCGAATGCACCGATCGCAGCGTACGCATCGGCCAGCGGCATCCGGGGGTCCGCGCGGCGAGGATGCTGGCCCTCGAACGCCTTGTCGACGATGCGAAGTGCCCACTCTCCGTGTTTCGTGGCCTCCGCAACCTTGCCCAGCCGCAGCTGCGTCTTGTTGAGGTCGATGAGTGCCTCGACGAGCTTTGGGCTGTCCTTGCCGTGGTTGTGCTCGTGGATCGCGAGCCCCGCGAGCAGGTCCCGTTCGCCGTCGTTGGGGTCGAGCAGGTGGCCTTCAATCCCGCCGATGTCCGAGAGCAGTCCTCCGATCATGGGGTGATTGCCATCGAACGCGTTCTCGACGATGTCCGCGGCGCGTTTGAGATACTCGATCGCCTGGACTGCGTCGCCTGCGTCGACATGCATGAGCCCGATGTTTGCGTAGCGTCCGGCGAGTTCGACGGGCTCGATATCGGGCAGCCCCTCGATGAGTTCCAAGGCCTTCGTGTGATTCTCCAGCGCGCACTGCATGTCGCCGATGCCTCGGCATGCGGACGCCAAAGTGCTCCGCACCGGTTCTTCGGAACGCGGAGGAAGCGGCTCCCCCGCGAGAAGGCCTCGGGTGAGTTCGATGGCCCGCTCGTTGTCATCGCTGCGGTAGGCGATCGCGGCCTGTGTCGTCACGAACAAGACCTCGAGCTTTCGGTGCTCGTCTTCCTCGGAGACGCGGTCCGCGAGGGCGAGGCCGAGGTCGGCCCCAGCCTTCGCGGCCGGAAGGTCTCCCGACTCAAGGTCGATCTCTGCACGCCTATGGAGGAGCACGGGCAAGAGCCTCCTGTCTGGTGTTCGCGCCGCGGGAGAGAGGGCCGCGTCATAGTGGGTCCGAGCGGCGCCCGTGTTCCCCTCGCGCTGGTCGGCGTATCCGAGCCACAGATGGCCGTGGGCGGACGCGGACGCCAGCGAGTGCTTGCTGCCGATGTCTAGCAGGGTCTCTGCGTCGGCGCGCCAGGTCTTGGGTGGTTTCGTGCGCACGAGTGCGAGACGGGCCATCAGGCGGCTCGCCTCGGACCATTGAGCCTCGGCGATCACATCGGATTCGCCGTCGGTCCTGTACGCATGGGCTTCCATCATGAGCTCCGGGACTTGCTCGCAGCGCGCGAGGGTCGGCAGGGCGCTGTCGAGAGCCTCGACCGTGGCAGCTGTCGGTGTGTCCAGCAGCGCATCCGCGGCGGCAGCGAGGCGCGAGCGCATCCGGTCGAGGCAAGAAGTCCTCAGCTGAAGCGCCTGGTCCGACTGCTCCCCGGAGATCCGGGTCGCCTCGCATGATTCGACGCGCTGCTCCGTCCATGCCGTCGCAAAGGCATCGAGTCGAGCGGCCGGACCCCTTGGCAGACCCGCGTCCGCGACCGAGCGCTCCACGTCAAGGCGCCGCTCGGCGGTCCAAACCTCGTCGATGTCGGTCTGCGCCGCTTCACAGGGCTGCTCGTCGAGAGCGACGGCTGCCTGGGCGCCAAACCCGACGCCCAGGACGGCGAGCAGGGCTCCGCCGGCCAGAACACGGTTGCGGGTTTGGGCCCGCAGTGCCGCCTCCAGCCGGTCGGCGACCTCATGCATGGACGCATGGCGCTTGTCGACCTCAGGGGTGAGCCCCTGAAGCACCGCCTGGACAACCGCCTTCGGGACACCGTGTTTCGAGGGCAGGGGTTGCCGGTCATTCTCGATGACGGCGACGGCGAGCTCGGTGACGGAGTCTCCTTTGAAGGGCCGGTGCCCGAAGAGGGCTTCGTAGAGCGTCGCGCAGAACCCGAACTGGTCCGAGGCGCCCGTCACGTCGATCCCGACGAACTGCTCCGGCGCCATGTATGCCGGGGTTCCGCAGACCTCGCCGGTACTCGCCATTGCGTCGGAGGAGCGAAGCGCCAACGCGCGTGACGACGCGGCGGTCCCGTCGCCCAACATTTTCTCTGCGTCACGGACCGACCAACCCTCCGTGGGCCGAGCCAGGCCGAAGTCTGCGACCCGAGGCCGGCCGTCCTCGCCCATGAGGACGTTGTCCGGCTTGAAGTCTCGGTGCACGAGGTCGGCGTCGTGTGCCGCGGCGAGGCCCCGGGCGATCTCTGCGAACAACGTCGCGATCTCCCTCCATCCGTGCTCGCGCTTCATCCAGTCGGTCAACGTCTCCCCCTCGACGAACTCCATCGCCAAGAACACGTCATCGCCCTGGTGACCGACGTCGTAGACGGTCACGACGTTGGGGTGCCCGAGCGCCGCGGCGGCACGCGCTTCGCGTTCGAGTCGAACCTGGGCATCGCCCATCTCGGACCCGAGCGATGAGGTGTCGACCAGCTTGAGGGCGACCTTCCGGTCGAGCTTGGGATCGTAGGCGAGGTAGACGATGCCCATCGCCCCCTGGCCGAGCTTGCGGAGCACGATGAAGCGCCCGATCTTGACCGATTCGGCCTCCACGCCGAGCATCCGCTCCTGAAGGCGGGCCAGTGCGAGGTTGCGGTCGACAGCGTCAGGCGACTCGGGCCTTCCAGAGCCGCGCAGCGCCGCGGGCGTTCTCAGTTCCTCAGCGGAGGCGGAGTGTGAAGCGGATGAACCTCGGAAGACAGTGCCCGTCGTCGGTGGGTCGTCGGAGTCGAGGCGTGACGCCGGCGCGACATCGCGCGTCGCCTCGGGGTCGTCGTTGGGGGCCGGCGCTGCGAAGGCGAGGCCGTCGACGGTCTCGACCATCGCAGGAGGCGATGGCAGGACCGGTGGCTTGACCGCAGCGAGGGTGGCGGTGACGCTGGGTCGCCGTGCCGGCGCGAGAGTGTCGATGACGCTGGGACGCGGTTCGACGTGGGTATCGAGCGGCTGGCAGACGGGTGCTGCAGCCCCGAGGCCCGGGGTGGGGGAGGCCCGCCGAAGGGTGGCCGTGGGACTCGGCGGGGTCGCCCGGGGCGAGGCTGGAGCCGCGGGAGCCTGAAACAGAGCAGACAGCTCCTGAGGCGTGGCGGCCAAGGTCTCCGTCGTGCTGGGCGGAGCGGCACGCATCGTCTGCGTGGGGGATGGCGTGGGGCCGTCTGTGCTGGCTGCGGTCTCGCTCTCTCGTCCCATGTCGGTCTCCGTGGCTCGCCCCAAAAGGGTCTCATGGCCAAAACACTCCGGCGGTCTCGGACCGTGTCGTCACGGCGAGGCCAGAGCCTTGGTGGAAAAGGGGGCCGCCGAGTCCTTCGGCGGCGGAACAATGAACTGGTGACCGGGCGTGCCTACGAGATCGCTGGCAGTCGGAACCAGGGTCGGGGAGCGGGGTCGACTGCGCTCAGCCCCCGGTACAGGCGCAAACGCAGAAGCCGGTGACGAAGACCTCGCTGACCCAGTTGAGCCCGTCTTGCCCCTCTTCGAGTTGCGGCGGCGACATCACCAAGGTCATGCCTTCCCCACTCTGGAAGACCCATTCGTTTTGACCAAACCAGGGCTTCGACAGAGCGTCTTCTGCACCCGGGGGCAGGCCGCCGGAGCACTGGATGCTTCCGTCCTCGAGCTGCACGCATTCGGGATCGCACAGGACCACGTCGTCCATCTCCAGCCCCTGGGCGCCGCAGGTGTCCTTGCAGTTGTCGATGAGCATGCCCATGTCTCCGTCGCCGCAGGCGGTCTGAATGAAGAACTGGCTCGTCGAGGCGGCCTGGAAACGAAGCTGGTCGAGGACCTCGAGGGCCTGCTCTGCGGACGACGATGTGGGATCTGCCTTCATCGTCAGCTTGAACCCCTCGTCGGTCTTGACCGACTTGGCGTCATCGTTCGAGCTGGAGGCCTTGTAGCTGGAGCTGGAGCTCGAGCCGTAGCTCGAGTAGCAGTACTTGCCGTAGCGGTCGGAGATCCCTCCGTCGCCTGCGTCTTCCACGCCGCTGTAGCAGCCGCCGAAGATCATCGCCCCAAGTCCCAGAAGAAGTGTCGTTTTGTTGCCCATCGTCCCGTATCCCGTCGTCCCAGAGGTTGCTTGTTGCCGTGGGGGTCATCCGCTTCCCCCTCGGTCGCAGGTGTTAGAGAGCCCACGGTCACTTCGGATCACGAAAAAGTGCCCCAGGGCTCATTTCGGTGTGTGCATGTCCCCACGGGTAAACACGCTGCCTATCAGGACTTCCCTGGTGCAGAAGCTGCAACTTGCCTTTGACGTATCGGATCCGCTCCGCTATGTTCGCGGCCGCTTCGGGGTGTGGCGCAGTTTGGCTAGCGCGCCTGTTTTGGGTACAGGAAGCCGGAGGTTCGAATCCTCTCACCCCGACTCGAACCCGTGTCGCCACCTGGCGGCACGGGTTCGAACCTTTCTGCGCTCGTAGCTCAGTTGGATAGAGCGCCGGCCTTCTAAGCCGGATGCCGCAGGTTCGAATCCTGCCGGGCGTACTGGGTCCCACCCCGTGGTGGGGCACCGTTTGCCTGGTGGCCCATAGCTTCTGCGTGATGCGCGCAGGCCTTCTGGGGCCGCGCTACTCGGTGCGGCTGCCGAACACCTGGACCCAGGTGAAGTCGACCAGGCCGACGCCGATCTCGTTCGAGCCGTCCGACAAGATGTTGGCGCGGTGCCCGTCGGAGTTCATCCACGAGTCCATCACCTGGGCAGCGTCTTGTTGCCCCTTGGCGATGTTCTCCCCGCTTGGAAATGCGTCGTAGCCGGCCTCCATCGCGCGGTCGGAGAAGGAACGACCATCCTGGGAGCTGTGGTCGAAGTAGTCGTTGTCGACCATGTCGCTGGCGTGCCGGGCCGCGGAGACGGCCAGCTCGGTGTTCCAGGCGTAGGGGTCGAGACCGGCGTTGATGCGCTCCTCGTTGACGATGCGGAACACGGCGCAGGTCTCGTCCTCCTGGTTGTCATTGCAGTCCGGAACGGACGGGGACTCCTCGCAGCCCGGCGCCATCAACAGCAAGCATCCAAGCGTGAGTGCGACCCGATCCATGGGTCAAGACTACGCGACCGGCCCCGCCGGAGAAATCACCGGGCCACAGTGCGCGCCGGAAGGGCGTTCGCTGGTCCTCAGGGGCGCTCGGTCAGGCACTCTTGGGGCATGAGACGGCTGCTGTTCGTTGCGTCTGTAGGGTTCGCGTGTACGAAGACACCGACACCGGTCGTCGAGCCCACCGCGCCGGCCACGACCGTTCCGGCGCTCGACGCTGTGACCACGACGGAGCCCGTTGCAGAGCCGACTCGCTGTGCGTCTCTGCAGACGTGCCTCGCGATGGTCGGTGACGTGGAGATCCCGTACTCCGATTTCGCCGCCGTCTACGACCTCAAGGTCGCCAAGTACACGGTTCGTGGCCGGGAGATTCCCGCAACCGCGGACCGGCGCTACCGAAAGTCGATCTCCAACCGCCTCATCTATCACGAGATGCTGAGGCAGGAGGCGAAGGCCCGAGGTCTGGCGTACGACCCCGACGCGCTCGCCGAGCGAGAGGGGCAGCAACAGCGCGGGATTCGTGACTGGGCCAAGCACCTCGAGCGCCGCGGGGAGACCGAGGCGTCTCTTCGGGACATGTACGTCTCCGAACTCCTGGAAGTCGAGATCCTGCAGGCCGACGGGGAGCTCGAGGTCACCACGGAAGAAGTCCAAGAGGACTACGAGAAGATCAAGCAGAACTGGCGGTCGGACAAGCCCCGCGTCCGGGCGTCCCACATCCTCGTGTCATTGCTCCCTGCGGATCCAGACCCCGCGAACCCGCCGAGCAACGCGCAGCGCAAGCAGTGGGAGGCCGAGGCCAGAGCCAAGGCCAAGGCGATTCACGAGGAGGTGAAACAACCGGGGGCCGACTTCGCGGCCATCGCCGCCCAGAAGTCTGTGGGTCCGAGCGCGAGCCGTGGCGGAGACATCGGCATCTTCACGGCGGACCGGATGGCACAGGAGTTTTCCCGGGCTGCGTTCCGCATGAAGGTGGGGCAGATCTCGAAGCCCGTGCGGACGAAGTTCGGTTACCACATCATCAAGCTGACCGGGTCCTGGCCCGCCGGAGCCCTCCCGCTCGAGGCGCTCGACGACCAGATTCGAGAGCGGCTTCGGCAGCGCAAGCTCCACCAGGGGCGCCGGACCCTTCGTGAGCGGTTCGAGGCGAAGTACGAGGTCCTCGACAACCTGTCTCTTATACACATCTGACGCTGCCGACGA